>QZIK01000092.1 GCA_003599015.1 Desulfobacteraceae bacterium
GAACTCCTGTGTGTTCATGGGATCACCTCCCTAAAAAACACAAAAGCCTCCGCTGGGATTTCAAGTTCCCAGGGAGGCTCAATCCGATAACCTTGCCCAGGCTCCGATCCATGTCGGGCTCCGAAGGAAGAGGTTATGCTGTGAGGTTACATGGAAAGGCGTTTATGAATACTATTCATTAAAGGCAAGGTGTAGGGGTTTGTCAAGGGAAAATGATGGCTTGCCGACACAGCGCAAGATTGTGATGCTCATATTTCTGCGACTGGATGCGAGGGCAAATGATAACCGATGAATTTTGGAAAACCCTTCTACTGTGGTTTAAAATAGCCTTTTGGGGACATTCATTTAAACAGTTTGAAAGTGAAAATTTCAGATTGACAGAACAGTTTCTAACTGATAGACATCATTAAATGATTCACAGGACGCTTTCAAATCGCCTCAAAGAACTGGTCGGACCTTTTCCCGTGGTCTTTCTCACAGGGCCCCGGCAGTCGGGGAAGACTACTCTAGCCCGTGGGGCCTTTCCTGAATTCAACTACATCTCCCTGGAAGATCTCCAGAACCGGCAAGAAGCCTTGGAAGATCCACGGGCCTTTCTTCGCCGGCTGGATGGGAGCAAAGGGGCTGTTCTGGATGAAGTCCAGAGGGTGCCGGACCTGTTTTCCTACCTGCAGGGTTTCGTGGACGATCAGCGGGGAGGACCTGTTGTCCTTACAGGGTCTCAGCACTTTCTCCTGTCTGAGAAGATCAGTCAGAGTCTTGCCGGACGAGCCGCCATTCTGGAGCTGCTTCCCTTTTCCCTGGCCGAGCTATGCAGGCGCGATGCGCTTAAACCTGAGACCTTCCTGGGGCCGGCCCACTCCATCTCCAAACCTGACGGCCTTGACCTTTACGAAACCATGTTCAAGGGTTTTTTCCCGAGGATCCACGATCGTAGTCTGGACCCATCCGCCTGGCTTGACGGGTATGTGAGGACCTATGTGGAACGCGATGTGCGCCAGGTGGCGGGCATCGGGGATCTTGACGCCTTTACACGATTCGTGGCGCTCTGCGCAGGCAGGGTGGGGAGCCTTCTGAACGCCTCCTCCCTTGGGGCCGATGCAGGAGTGACACACGTCACGGCCAAGCGGTGGATTTCCATTCTGAGAGCCAGTTATGTGGTGGATCTGTTGCCGCCATTTTATGAAAACTTCTCTAAACGGCTTATCAAGAGCCCCAAGCTCTATTTCGTGGACAGCGGGCTCCTCTGTCACCTGCTGGGCATAAGGAAGGCTGAAGATGTGCGGATCCATCCCCTTCGGGGAGCCATTTTCGAGAACTTCGTCTTCAACGAGATCCAGAAGCTCTTCCTGCACAACGGCCAAAGGCCGCCCCTCTATTTTTGGCGGGATTCCCGCGGATTGGAGATAGACCTCGTGCTGGACATGGGCACAAGGCGCGTCCCTGTTGAGATCAAATCCGCAGAGACCATTGCAGCTGACTTCTTCGACGGACTGGATCAATACATCCGTCTGTCTCATGACAATGACGGGGTGCTTATCTATGGGGGCAGCGACGAATATGGGCGAAGGGGCTACCGTGTTCGACCCTGGTGGAGATGTTCCTGACCCCTGTTGATGAGAGAGGGCCGAGTTCTCAACCCTTCGGCCCGAGGTCAAGGCATCAGCGCTATTCCGGCAGGCCCGCTTTGCGCGTGGACTCGGCTACCAGCCTGGGGTAAGCGTCATCTTTGTAGGATACAGTCTTGAGATATTTCTCAGCGGAAAACTTCGGGTTGATCTTCAGCAGTTCCGTGGCCGCCGTGCGGGCCTCATCCTCTTTGCCTATGGCCCCATACGTCACGATCAGGGTGCTCCAGGCTGAAACGCTGTTGGGCGATAAAGCGATGGCCTTCTTCATCTGGGCAACGGACTCCTCGACCCAGCATGGTATAGACGCTGCCAAGGTTGATGTAATAACACTGAGGAGGATTAGGATTCAACCTCATCGCCATTTCGTACTGGGCCAGGGCCTCACCGGGCCTGGACGCCCATCTCAGACAATTGGCGAGCCATGCCCTGGCATCCGCGCCATTTTGATCCATCTCAACGGCTTTTTTCCGTATAGGCAACGGATTTGTCATGCTCTCGTTTCATGCCATAAAGATATCCGATCTGTGCATAGGCGGACGAAAGCGAATCGTCCAGGGATACGGCGTTTTGAAAGCAGTAGTTTCAACTGTTTTTCTTGCCGTTCTTGAGCGGCTTGTACGGCAGCGCCTTGACCTTCACAAGCGTTTTTACTTGCTCAAATTCCGGGTCTTTGTGGACCAGGGTTGAATCAAGAGCAATGGCCGTTCCAATGATCCAAGCGTCACAAACGGATAAGCTTCCCATTGCCTTTATCTCTACTGCTTTTTCAAGGATCAAATCAGTCATATCTATTCTTCTCAAAGGCAGTAGTTCAAGATATCTTGAAAACTTGTCCGATTCCTCCTTCCCGACATTCTTCCATATCCTGTATCGGCCTTCCATATAACTCATAAAGGACACGTAAACATCGAGATCCTGGCGCAGCAAGCTTTCCACCAAATCCGCCCCATCTTCATCGTTCCAGAGAGTTAAAAGCGCAGAGGTATCGAACACGTATGAATCATTAGCCCTTGTCTTGGACATCTTCCTTTTCTCTTTCTGCGAGTCTGTCCTTGATCAGCCTTTCTGTGGAATACTTCAGGGAACCCCTGCCCCTGAACGCAGCCACAGGGTCTTTTGGAAGGGGCACGACCTTTATCACGTCTCCCTCTGCAATCCACTCAACCCTGGAATCAGGCTCTATGTTAAATTGTCGTCTTATTTGTGACGGGATCGAGACCTGACCCCGCGAGGTCACTTTTGCTTTCATGCTGCCCTCCCTGTTTCATGCAAGTCAATTATATACATGATTATAACAAAAATATCTTACGCGGATCGCTTTGTCAACCTTCTGGGAAAAGCTCAAGAATGAGCTTGTCCATCATTGGCGCTATTTGACAAGACAGGAGGCCGCCCGTCAGCCTTCGTTTGTATTCCTGCGTGTTCATGGGATCACCTCCCTAAAAAACACAAAAGCCCCCGCTGGGATTTCAAGTTCCCACGGAGGCTCAATCCGATAACCTTGCCCAGGCTCCGATCCATGTCGGGCTCCGAAGGAAGAGGTTATGCTGTGAGGTTACATGAAAAGGCGTTTATGAATACTATTCATTAAAGACAAGGTGTAGGGGTTTGTCAAGGGAAAATGTCTTTTTCCCGATGTGAAATACTTGACTTAGTCAATGAGTTAGTCTACTCTATTAGAAATTTATGACTGCGGGAGCAATTGGAGCTATGTCTCAAGTGAACGTTCATGAAGCCAAAACTCACCTTTCCAAGCTGCTCACAAGGGTGGCTGCCGGGGAAGAGATTGTCATTTCGAAAGCCGGCAAGCCCATAGCAAGACTTGTTCCCTTTAGGAACAGTGCTATGCAAAGGACTCCTGGACTGGACGCAGGGCTTTTGTCCGTTCCTGAAGATTTCGATGGACCTTTGCCCGGAGAGATCTTGGATGCATTTGAGGCATGAGAATCATTCTTGATACACATTGCTGGCTCTGGTGGATCGCAGAGCCAGAAAGGCTAAGGGACAGCGCTCGTCTGGTAATTGCCGACAGGAATAATGAGATCTATTTGTCGGCTGCGAGTTCCTGGGAAATAGCGATTAAGTACTCGTTGGGTAAGCTTGCTCTGCCTGAACCTCCAGAGGATTTTGTTCCGAAAAGGCTCGCGAGAGACGCTGTTTTTCCCCTGCCTGTTCAGCACGTTCATGTGCTCCATGTCTCCACACTTCCACAATACCACAAGGACCCTTTTGATCGTCTTATAATATCTCAGTCCTTAATCGAGCATATCCCAATTATGACGGTTGACCGCCAATTCGAATCTTACGACGTCAAGATTCTCTGGGGTGATTAATCTCTGATTTTTTTGAGCAACCTATATGGCGGAGCCTTGGGGTTCACAGGCTTTTAATTGTTCGAACTTCGGGCCGCTGTGGATCAGGGTTTAACCAAGGTGTTTATGGGATTCGGTAGAGGTAAGGAGGAAATTATCCCCCGGGGAGTCCGCCACCCGGCCCCGGTACTGCTCTATGAGATGGGTCATTGCGGTTCTGGATAAGGGGTATCCCTCTTACTGTCTGTGGAGGATCAGAATGCCACTCCCAATTTCAAAGCAGCCTGCTGAAGCCTCTTGTCGAGTGTCCAGAGTTGGAGTCCACTCAAAAGCGCGGAAGCAAGTAAATGCATGTCAATTAAGCCTAGCCCCCTGCCCATCAAGCGGTTGTTTTCTATGAAACGCAAAACTTCTCCATCTTCAGCAAGAACAGCCATCGGAAGGGTTTGCAGGAGCCCCAGGATTTCAGTCCTATTCTTGAGGTTCCCGCATGCGAGTTCGCCCACAATGAAGAGGTGACACACGACATGGCCGCCCTTCAACAAGTCTTCAAGGACAGGCTCGCCATCCCGGAGATGCTTTACCCATACCGAAGTGTCAACGAGAACCATTCGTTACCGCCTGGCCTCTCCTGCGGGGGACGGATTTCAGGGTTCTCTCGGTTCCCCCAAGCTTGGCAAGCCTCTTGCTGCTTTCCCTGGCAATGAGCGCTTCAAGTCCAAGACGGACCAAGTAGGTCTTCTCATGAATGCCGGTCAATTCTTTTGCCTTATCAATAAGTTCTTCTTCTATATTTAGAGTAGTTCTCATAAAGACCTCCAGTGAGTACGCGCAATCATATGCATAAGTATGCATGATAAACACGCCTTTGTCAAGCGGTTTCCAATCATTGCACAAGATCAGCTTTCGGAAACAGGAGTGAACTCACAAGGGTGCGCAAGGTTGTGCGGAAAAACGGCAGGCCGGCAAACAAGTTTTGGAACTGCATACAGATCTTGTCACCCTCCAGCCATCTCCGCCCTGTATAGGTCCCTTCAGGGAGCCCCGCAGCACGAAAAGTCACGGCCCCATCCTTTGCGAACTCCTGTGACCACTGCCCAAAGCCAGGTGCATGTCCTCTAACCTTGGAGAGGTAATAGAACGCCTTGGGATCATGGCCAACGATCTGGTCCTTGCTTAACACGTGAAGGCTCGCCATGCTCCCACCAGACCAGCCGGCCTTTATTAGGTTTCAACGAAAGACGCCTCTGCTCGGCGGTCTTTGAATGGCCAGAAAAAGAGCCAATAGCAAACGCTATTAACATAAGGTCCAGGAAAGGGGACTATCTGGCGGCACCGTTGCTTCTTATAGATCTGAGGGTCAACCCGATTCAGCTCGCCCTTGTGGAAACACTGGATTCATTTATTCACATGAGTATGGCAGAGGACCGGACCATCCTGGCTCTATCCGACATAAACGGGTTTTGCCTTGGTGTCTACTGGCCCTCGCTCCAGATCCGGTTAGAAATAAGGCGTACCTGTTCGGAGTACAGATTCTGACACTGGGAGGAATCTCATTGATTATTGCATCGGACGATGCCATCTTTGCCTTGACCGGCGATTTTTTTAAAGAACTGCTGATCGCTCTTAAGTCTTAAATTTTCCTGCTGCGCGGTCGGCGGCAATGCGAAACTTTTCGGCCACTATGCTGTCCATAATGGTCTGTGTAAGGTGGTAGCCGATCCCGGGGATCAGTGCCATCGGGTACTGGGCTGCGAAGTAGCCGGCCCAGACAAGATAGGAAACGGTGAGGGTTTTCTGTGAGGTGTGAATCGTAAAGGCTGTTGTGGAGGGACGGTCGAGTCCTATTAATCTCGATGCCGCGTAATTCATACCCAACACGAGAGAGTGCAGAAAAATCATGAAAGCAAGAACCAGGATCACAGACGCTCCGGCCTGAAGGATGCGGCCAGTGGAACTTGCCATGGCGTTAAAAATGATGGTCAGCACAATGCACTGCTGAAAGATGGAAAAGAGTTTTCTGTAAGATGGAAGTTTATCCTTTACAAGGGGCCTTATCAGTTGGCCTGCAAGAGTCGGCAAAAGGACGGTGATTGCCAGTCCGAACAGCATCTGGAAGACGGGAAGCTCAATTTGCCCGCTGAAGCTGACGAAAATTTTTAGAGAAAAGGGGATTGTGAAAACGGCTAGGACGTTACCCAGCACACAGATCAGGAGCGACAGGGGTACATTTCCCCTGCCCAGATCGGTCATGACCGTTCCTGCTGCTACCGTTACAGGTGCCGTTGCAATGATGCAGACGCCGATTACGAATTCAGGTGGCATCACGGCTATAGCCATTACCCATGCCAGCAGAGGTATTACTAACAGGGATGAGATCATTGCCGCAGCGGGTGCTGCAAACCTGCGAAGTTGTGGGCCTATGCTGGAGGTTTCAAGAGTCAGTCCGGTAATGAAAAAGGCCATGAAGATGCCGACGCTCAGGATGCTGTATTCCCTGACCCATCTGCCCAGGCTCGGAAAACCGAAGGCCAGGAGGACCACAATGAAAATTCCTGCGAAAAACCAGTTCTTTTTAATTAAATGCTTCATCATGAACCTGGAGCCGACGCTACGCATGTGGCCATGAGCTGGGCCCTGTCGTCGGTTGCCTCCCTTGCTCTCTTCAGGAAATCCGAGATAATGGCGATATACTCTTGTGGTTTTTGCTCGTAGGTGTTGTGGCCGCACCTCGGCAGCACGGCCAGTTCCCCCTTTTTGAGATGCCTGTAGAAATGAACCCCCTGTTCAACGTCGAAGAGAAAACTTCTGTCAGGGAACAGGACCAGCGCGGGACACTGTACATAGGGAAGGATAGGCCTCAGATCGAAGACTTCCGAGCCGTATTCTCCGCCCTCTGTTCTGAACTGCTCGAAGAACGCCTCGGCTCTGTCGCTTCCATGCCAGTCAAGGAGCTTTGTCTGAAGCTGAGGCTCCAGATCCCTGAAGGATTTCTGGAATTTTTCCCTGTTGAAATCCCTCATGGTTGCAGGGCTGAAGCACTGGGTGCTGGAAGTTACAATGCTTTTTACATGAGCGGGACAGGCCGTTGCATAGTCAACCGCCACAACTCCTCCCTCGCATTGTCCCACCAGATGAAAGGTTTCAAGGCCAAGTCTTTCCCTCAGTCTCATGAGTTCCTTTACAGCCTCTGCCCTGAAGGACCTGCTGATATAAAAACTGAAAAAATTTTTGCCGGGATCTGATAGGCCGTAGCCTCTCCTGTCGTACATTATCACACGGTAGCCTTTTTCCAGAAATGCAGGATAGATATCTTTCCACATCTTGCTGCAGCCGAAACCGTGGTGAAGAAGCACTACTGTCTCTCCTTCTCCATGGATCTCGTAGTATTTGTTCAGTCCTTCGATTTGTATGCAGGGCATGGGATGTACCGCCGGTATAAAATTTCACGACAGTGTGTATCAGCATGCAGGCTGAGTCAAGAGCAAGGCGATGGTTGACACCGGGATAGGTGATAAAATATCCTGTTTTCAACTTGGTTCTGTCACGGGCCGGATAAATGTATTGTAAGGCATCGCGTGTTCTGGCCTGACAGGATCCACAGTGTAGAAGATTATATAACAAGAAAGGAGGATTGGATCAAATGGATAGACCTGTTGAGAATTACTGGCGCATTCGTCTTGATGCGGTAAGAGAGGCGCTTGAGGCAAACAATTTTAGCGCTTACGTGGCTAAGGATTCAGCGGAGGCGGTGAAACTTGTCTGCGAAAAGATCATCCCCGAGACAGGGGCGAAGAAGATCTCCTGGGGAGGCTCTATGACCTTCACCGGCACCGGGCTTTATGCTGCGGTCAAGGCTTTGCCGGGCCTTGAATTCATAGATGTGTTTGATAAAAATATACCCAAGGATGATATAACCGAGTGGCGCAGGCGTTCCTTGCTTGTTGATCTATTCGTAACCGGCACCAATGCCCTTACAGAGTCAGGAATATTGGTAAATCTGGATATGACCGGCAACAGGGTGGCTGCGATAACCTTCGGTCCAAAAAACGTGTTGATTCTGGTGGGGAGAAACAAGGTGGTTCCGGATGTGGATGAAGCGATGATGAGAATAAAGAATTATGCCGCTCCGGCCAACGCCATGCGTCTCGATAAGAAAACCCCGTGCGTCAAGACCTCCTTTTGCGAAGACTGCAAGAGTCCTGATCGTATATGCAACACCTGGACGATCACCGAAAAGTCCTTCCCTAAGGGCAGAGTCAAGGTTGTACTTATCAACGAGGACCTGGGACTTTAACGGGCTGTTGAAAAAAGACAATACGTTTAGCTCGCCCTTGTCATTGCCGGGTGCTTCAATGTGTGCATCGTTCCTCAGGATTTGCCCTCGCATGCGCTCGAGCGTCCGGTGGAGAGGTCGCAATCATCCCAGGCAGTGCAACGGGGAGTGTTTTCTCAGCTCCGAGGAGGCATTTTTTTCAGCGTGCACTTGGAGTGGGGTTCTGGCTGGAAACCTCAAGATCCACCAAATAAGGAAAATGATCAGAGGGATAACTTCCCCGGAAGTTATCCCGGATTATGGATGCATCCTTTACGTGGAACTCCGGACTCGTAAGTATCCAGTCTATCCTGTATTTTTTTGGGATGCCGGTGAATCCGTGATTTGTAACGCTCTGTTCGCTTTCTGCGCGGCCCAGTGCATGCCAGGTGTCCAGGAGTCGGGTATTGTGTCCCGTAAGGATGGCGTGAAGTTCTGAATCGGGGCTGTCGTTAAAATCACCCATCAGAATCAACGGGTAGTTCAGGGATGAGGCCCAGTTCGCCAGGAGGACACCCTGCCTGCGCCTGGCCTCGCTCCCCAGGTGATCCAGATGAGTGACGCCGACCCAGAAGATTTTTTCTGTGCCGGTTATTTGAAGTTTTGCAAAGCTTAACATCCTCGGAAAGGCACTGTCCCAGCTCTTGCTGCGATGTGCATCGGGCGTCTCCGACAGCCAGAACTCTCCGCCGGCCAGTGGGATGAATTTTTCCCTGAGAAAGAATAAAGTAGGGTATTGGCATGTTTCGTCAACGACCCTCTCCGGTGCGTACAAATGATACTCTGGAAGGCGTTCCTCCAGATCCAGGAGCTGGCTCCATCTTCCCTCCTGCGTTCCAACTATCGCCGGAAGGTAACGCCGGATTATCTCCGCCACCGGTTCGCGGCGATAGAACCATGAGTTTGCTCCGTCTGTGGTGTTTTCAAATCTTATGTTGAAAGTCATAACCCGCATGCTTTTTCCATAGATATCTAATCTCTTGTCCTGCTCCGTTAACAATCCCACATGTGAGGTTGATTTCTCAAGAGGAAATAGCTGAAGTCCCTCCGTATCGTAAGTCTTTTTCCCTTAATTCCCTTGATGCAGAACCACCTTCAAGGTAGCATTAAAAAAAGATGCACTTATAATCCATTCTGACTTCTACTGATTGGGTATTTTATAAGGCAGTTTGTTCTAGGGATTATTTTCAGATTGAGATACAGCGGAAAAATGAGAGGTAAAATATGGGACAATATAACATGCACAGGATTTTTGAACCCGGAAAGATTGCGGTAATAGGTGCAAGTGAAAAGACCGGGAGCATAGGAAACGCCATAATGAAAAACCTTCTGGAGGGATGTTTTCCCGGCAGGGTCATTCCTGTCAATCCTAACTATAAAACCGTCCACGGTCTAATGTCTTATGGTTCGGTTTTCGACCTTGAAAAAGGTGTTGATCTTGCCGTTATAGCTACCCCTATTTTGACGGTTCCCGACATAGTCTCCGAATGCGTCGGGAGAGAGGTGGGAGGGGCTATAGTTATTTCCGCCGGCGGAAAGGAAGTAGGTGAAAAAGGAAGGGAGATAGAGGAGAAGATCAGGGCTACTGCCTATGCCGGAGGGCTCAGGATAGTGGGGCCCAATTGCCTCGGCATCATAAGACCCGGAGGAAAACTCAACGCCAGCTTTGCCTCAGAGATGCCTGTAAATGGAAATCTGGCCTTTGTATCCCAAAGCGGGGCAATCTGTACGGCGATTTTGGATCTGGCCTTCAAAGAGCACATAGGCTTCAGCCATTTTGTGAGCATAGGCTCCATGCTGGATGTGGATTTCGGGGATATGATTGATTATCTGGGAAACGATCCCTCGGCCCAGAGCATTTTGCTATATATTGAAAGTCTTAGTAATTTCAGGAAATTTATGAGCGCAGCGAGATCCGTGTCCCGCGTCAAGCCCATAATAGTCCTTAAGTCCGGTAGAAGCCCTGCCGGCGCAAAGGCGGCTTCATCCCATACCGGGGCAATGGCAGGGGAGGACGCGGTTTACGATGCGGCATTTAAAAGGGCTGGTATTGTCAGGGTTGAGACCATCCAGCAGCTATTCGACTGTGCCGAATTGATGGCAAAACAGCCCAGGCCGAGGGGGCCGAGACTCTCCATCGTAACAAACGGAGGCGGTCCCGGTGTCATGGCAGCAGACACCCTTGCTCGCTTCGGTCATTCGCCGGCGCCGCTTGATCCTGACACAATGCAAAGACTCGATGAAGTGCTGCCTCCATTCTGGAGCCGCGGCAACCCCATAGATATCCTGGGAGATGCCTCAGCCGAGCGGTTCCGAAAGGTTCTTGAGATATGCTTTGAGGCAAGGGAATCGGATGGGGTACTTGTAATCCTGGCACCCCAGGCGCTGACGGATCCCACTTCAGTTGCCCATGCCCTTGCGGCAACCATGAAAGATCGTAAGTATCCGGTTTTCACCTGCTGGATGGGAGGTAAAAGCATTGCAAAGGCCCTTCAGGTCCTCAATGAAGCGGGCATTCCCACCTATGAGACCCCTGAGCGTTCTGTAAGGGCATTTCTATATATGGTTGAATATGCCAGGAACATGGAGATGCTCCTGGAGATACCGCCTAAGCTTACAAGAAATATGTCCTTTGACACAGAAAAGGCCGGAAAGATTATTGCAAAGGCCCCTTTTGAGGGTTTCATGGCAGAGTCGGACTCCAAGGAAATCCTCGGCGCATACGGACTACCGGTTATCCGAACCGGTACGGCTACAGGCGAGGATGAGGCTTTGAGCCTGGCAAATGAACTGGGTTATCCACTGGTTATGAAACTCAACTCCCCTGACATAACCCACAAGACCGAGGCCGGAGGAGTCGCCCTTGATCTGAGATCAGATGAGGATGTCCGCTCTGCATTCAGACGCATCGTTGAGTCTGCCGGGAGATACAAACCTGATGCCAGGATCTTGGGTGTGACCCTCCAGCCATTTTTCTCAAATCCCGATTACGAGATACTCCTGGGGGCCAAGCGGGACCCAAACTTCGGCCCTGTAATTCTTTTCGGAATGGGAGGTATCTTTACGGAGGTGCTTAAGGACAGAGCGCTGGGGCTCCCCCCCATGAACAGGCTTCTTGCTGCAAGGCTTATGCAGGAGACAAAGGCATATTCGCTTCTTAAGGGATACAGGAACAGGCCTCCGGCCGACATGGAGCAACTGGATGAGATGATTGTAAGGCTTTCTCAGCTCCTTATTGATTTTCCGGAAATTGCGGAGCTGGACATGAACCCGGTATTGATAAAGAACGGCAAAGCCGTTGTGGTTGATGCGCGGATAATGACCGGCGTATCTTCTGTCGCATCTCCTCTTCATCTGGTTATAAGCCCATATCCCGAGGAGCATGAGGCTCATATAACGACCGAAGAGGGATTCAGAATCTTCATAAGGCCCGTCAAGCCAGAGGATTTTCCGCTCTTTACCGAATTTTTAAAGTCCGTATCACCTACCAGTCTTTATCACAGGTTTATGGGTCGAATAAAGGAATTGACGCCTGCCATGCTGGCCAGGTTCACCCAAGTAGACTACGATAGGGAAATAGCCCTTGTTGCACTTGAGGATGACTCAGGGAATGAAAAGATGCTGGGTGTGGCCAGGATCACAGGTGATCCTGACGGCAAGACAGGTCAGGCGGCGGTACTTGTAGGTGATCCATGGCACGGGATTGGAATAGGTTCTAGTCTTCTTAAGAAATGTCTAATGATAGCCGAGGCAAGAAAATTTAAGACGGTTACAGGTGCTGCCCTCAGGGAGAACAGGAGTATGCTTGCACTGGCGGAGAAGCTTGGGTTCAAAATAACACAGGATCAAGATTCAGGCGAATACAGGCTTTCAGTGGAATTTAAAAGTTCCCCTGGATCAGGTGCTTGAAATTAAAAAAAGGGTTATTATAGTTACGCCGCATTCGTCGTGGAGAGATTCAGGTTATTTTCTTGGGATGGATATAGTATGACTGTTCATAATCACTATGCGCATGAGTCATGAATTATCTTGCCAATGATCTGCAGTTGTATTAAGATCGTTAAAAAATGTTTTTAGGTAGCCAGTTATTGTCTTTTTTAACATGAATGTAATAAGGGAGG
>QZIK01000117.1 GCA_003599015.1 Desulfobacteraceae bacterium
CTGGATCATGAAGATATCAACCAGGATGAACAAGAGGGCGCTCATGGAGGCGCTGAAGACGATCACCAGTTTTTTGAATTTAACGGGAAAGATATTGTAAAGGGTGACCATTCCGAGCTGGCCTCCCCTCTCAAAGGCGATTCCGGTACCAACCACCGTAAGCCATACGAAGATGTTTATGGTGACCTCCTCGGTTGCGGCAAAGGAAAAATGAAGAAGGTACCTGCTGAGGACATTTACGAACGCTATCGAGGCCATGCCGAAAAGCAGAATTGCAGCCAACCAGTGGTCAAGTCTGAATCCCCCTTTTTTTCCGCCCATGACTCCTCCCAGGGGCAAGGCCCCTTGCATAACCATTGGGGCCTTGCGTGAAGGCATTACTTCTTTATATCGGCCTTTGCCTTTTCATAAAGGTCTGAGCCGAGCTCCTTTACCCACTTGTCAAAAACCGGTTTGGTGGCCTCGATAAAGGCCTTGCGTTCCTCGTCCTTGAGGAAGGTAACGGTCATGCCCTTTGCCTCCATGTGCTTTACAGGCTCCGGGATATCCATGGTGTGCTTAAACTTACTTTTAAGAAGATTGATGGATTTCTCCCCGTCAAGCCCCGCCCTGCAAAGGGCCTTTTCAAATTCCGCGGCCTCCAGAGCGGCCTCTTTGAGGGCCTTTTTTATG
The DNA here is from genome assembly GCA_003599015.1 of Desulfobacteraceae bacterium. GTDB lineage: Bacteria > Desulfobacterota > DSM-4660 > Desulfatiglandales > Desulfatiglandaceae > CG2-30-51-40. Next base: position 673 of record QZIK01000117.1, read on the forward strand.
TCCTTTGGAAAGGCTTGCCAGTCTTTTTTATTCCAATAAAATATGAGAGGATCAACCAGATAGTTCCAGAAGGTTGCATACTTGTGGTATTGCCAGATCTGCACCGGAACGAGCACCCCAACAGGGTTTTCCTGGCCGTCCACCACACCCTGCTGGAAGGCTGTAACGGCGTCTCCCCAGTTCATGTCCACAGGATCGGCACCCAGTTGCCTGAAGATGTCTATGAATATGGGGCTTCCAACCACCCTCAGCCTCATGCCTTTTACATCCTCAGGGGTTCGGATGGCCCTTTTGCTGTTGGTGACCTGACGAAATCCGTTTTCCCCCCAGGCAAGCCCTATCAGACCCTTTTTTTCCATGGCATCAAAAATAGCCTTGCCCGTTTTGCCGTTTTCCATCTTGTCCAGGTTTTCGTATGTGTTTATGAAAAAAGGCAGAGAAAAAACGTTGCACTCGGAAATCACCGGAGAGATATTAATGGTAGATTCAAGGGCGCAATCTATGACGCCCGTGGCCACCAGTTGGGCAGACTTCAATTGATGCCCCTTTAAAAGCGAGCTGCCGAAATAGGGTTTTATGTTTATCCTGCCGCCTGTTTTTTCCTTGGCAAGCTCGGCGAATTTAACGGCCCCCATTCCCCAATAAAAGGTAGGCCCCACGTTGAGCTGCATCTTGTATTCCTTCTTGAATTCGGCTGCCCCTGCAGGAACTGCTGCAAGGCTTAAAACAAAAAGGGCTGCAAGACCCAAACCCGCACACCTTCCCATGGCTTTAATCAGATCTCTTTTTCTCATGGATATCTCCTTTCCCTTAATGTTTGTGTGGATTATGAGATGTAACAGAAGAAAAACCCTTTAGGAAGATTCACCTCCTTTCCGGCCGAGGGTTGCCCAAACCCGGAACAGCCTGCCGTTGCCTTTTTATAAAATCATGTCTATCGCACCAGGTGAAGGAATCTTTTCCAGTTGGGCCATGACCAGTAGATGATGAAGGCCTTGCCTTTGACCGATTCCACGGGAACAAAACCCCAAAACCTGCTGTCATAGCTGTGATTGCGGTTATCGCCCATGACGAAGAGATGTCCCTGCGGCACGGTGACGGGTCCGAAGCGTTCTTTCCCTTCCTGATCCGCAGGCCCGCCCGAAGGCGAATAATAGCCGTGGGGATCATCGTAGGGCGCCCCGTTAACATAGACTGTTCGCCCTCTTATCTCGATTCTTTCCCCCGGGAGCCCAATGACCCGCTTGATAAAATCCTTGCTGGGGTCAACCGGATATATAAAGACCAGCACATCGCCCCGTTCAGGGTTGCTTATGGGGATCAGGGTCTTTTGTATGAAGGGTATCTTTACTCCGTAGATAAACTTGTTCACCAGGATATGGTCGCCCACAAGAAGGGTCGGCTCCATGGAGCCCGACGGTATCTTAAAGGCCTGCACTACAAAGGTGCGTATGATAAGCGCCAGCAGTATGGCAATGGCTGCGGCCTCAGCATACTCCCGGAAAACGCTCTTTTTTCTTATACGGGGGGCGGTGTTATCCTCCAATTGAAACTCCTTAAAATTCATGATGGATTCGTAAAAAGTCGAGAAAGCCCCAGATTCGTCATTCCGGTGACGGCAGCAGGACTTTTTACGAAACCGTTAACACATTAATGTGCCGCAAAATGTAAATCTTCACAGGGTGTTTTGCAACCGGATTTTTCCGTCCAGGTCTTTTGAAATATAATTATACTACATAGTATTTAATTGTAATTTTTTTCTTGACAAAAAAAAATATTGTGCGATTCTCAACGACAAAGGTGGTCTTTTATGGGCAGCCTCATTCCAGACATAGTATTTTTAATACGGCGCGAAAAGGCAATCCCACCGAAAGGCGGGGGCGCAAAACCACGGATCTACAGCCGCAAGGCCATGACAGCCGGGTTACCGTTCGTCGGGCTCAATTTTGCCTCCGGTTGAAAACAGCCGGGGGCTTTTTTTTCTGGCGTGCGGCCCTAACAAAACAGGCTCTCAAGGAGGTAGATATTGCTGTGGCTCGCAATGCTGTAAGAGAGATTAGAGAATCGCTTCTTATGAGCAAGGCGGAGCTTGCAAGAAAGGCAGGCCTTTCGCCTATAACCATTGAACGAATCGAAAGGGGCAAGGACTGCAGGCTCGAAACAATGCGGAAGATTATCCTTGCCCTTGGATACGATCTGGCGGACCGCGCCAGAATCTTTCCGCCGGTCTAGCCTCCCATGAGCACCCCGCGCAAATATCAACTTGTAGGACTCGATATCGGATCCCATTCCGTGAAACTGGTGGAGATCGAGCACGGAAAAAGGGGAAGAGTCCTCAAAAACCTGGGCATCATCGGGATTCCTCACGAATCCATAGTAGAGGGAAACATCAGGGAGATGCAGGTGGTTGCATCTGCCATAAAGAAGCTCTTCAAAGGGCTGAAGGTAAAGAACAAGAAGGTTGCAACCTCTATTTCAGGCTATTCGGTCATAGTCAAGAAGATCTCCATACCCAGAAAGGAAGAAGGCGATCTGGAGAAGAGCATTCACGAAGAAGCAGAACAGTTCATACCCTTTGACATTAACGAAGTAAATCTGGACTTTGATATTTTGACCTCGGATGATGATCTGCTTCAGGAAGATGAAGGCTCCAAAGGGGATTCACGCATGGACGTGATTCTGGTTGCCGCCAAAAAAAGCATAGTTGAAGAATACATGAGCCTGCTTGAGCTGGCCGGATTGACACCTTTTGTGCTGGACGTTGATGCCTTCGCCCTTGAAAACGCTCTGGAGATGGGCCAGGCGGACCCCTTTGAGGAGGGGTGCGTTGCATTGGCACACGTGGGCGCAGAAGAACTCATCATAAATGTCATCAACAGGGGCGCCTCCATCTTCACAAGGGATTCCAACTACGGAGGCTCACAGATCAACCAGGCCATTATGGGGAGCCTGGACGTGACCTATGAAGAGGCGGAAAGGATAAAGCTGGGAGGACTTCCCCTGGGCGACCAGGAGGCAACCGTAAGGGAGATATTCGCCTCCACGGTCCGGTCCTGGGTTCAGGAGATAAGAAGGGCGTTGGATTTTGTGGCAAGCACATATCCTGATCTCACCATTGATAAGATACTCGTCAGCGGAGGCTCATGCAGGATCCCCGGCTTCATGGAGTACCTGGCGGATGAAACGGATCTGGAGGTATCAGAATTTAATCCATTCAAGGATATTATTGTTGATGAAAAGCAGTTTGATCTTAAATATCTAAAATACATAGGACCTCAGGCAGCAGTTGCCGTGGGGCTTGCCTTGAGGAGCGTAGGGGATAAATGATCAAAATAAATCTTTTCCCCTTTCGGGCCGCTAGAAAAAAGGAAAACGTAAGAAGACAGCTAAGTATTTACTTTTTGACTGTGCTTTTTCTGTTTTCACTCATGGCCTATTTTCTTATTGATCTGAACGGAACCATGGCCCGGTTGAAGAAAGAGAAAGAAGACAAGACAAGGGAACTGGCCACCTATGCGGACACCAACAAAAAGATAGAAGACATCAAAAGAAAGCTTGCCGAGATCCGAACCAAGCTTGAGGTGATACAGCAGCTTGAAAAGAATAAGACAGGCCCTGTCCATCTCCTGGATGAGATAGCCGCTGCCGTACCTCCCGAAAAACTGTGGCTGCGCTCGATGGAAGAAAAAAGGGGGGTGCTCAACATAGAGGGCACGGCCATGGATAACGACACGGTAGCCCTTTTCATGGACAACCTGAAAAGGGCACCCCATATAAACGAAGTTGATCTTAACTCAACGAAGCTTAAAAATCTCACTGATTACAAGCTTAATGTAACAGATTTTATTCTCAGATGTAAGACATACTCCTACAAGGAGGAGGTCCAGCCCGCCCCAGGGGCGGCCGGAAAGTGACCGGAGAGCCAGCAACATGTTTCCAAGCGCCCTGATCGAACTTATTGAAAAAATCAAGATGCCGCACAGGATAGCCATCCTGGCAGGGACTGTCGTGCTGCTGGCAGGTCTTTTCATTTACCTGATTTATCTCCCCAAAAGCGAGGAAATAGAGAGACTGGAGGGGGATGTTCAAAGGCTCACACAGAGCCTTAATCAGGCAAAAATCAAGGCCCGGAGCCTGGCAAAGTTCCAGGAAGAATACAAGACCGTGAGCGAGCAGTTTCGCGAAGCCCTCAATCTCCTTCCCAATGAAAGGGAGATTCCGGCACTCCTGAGGAGCATAACCCAGCAGGGTAGCGACTCCAAGCTGGAGTTCATACTGTTCAGCCCCCAAAGGGAGAGACCAAAGGATTTTTATGTGGAGATACCTTTTTCCCTGGAGGTCAACGGAACCTACCACGACGTTGCCGTATTCTTCGACAAGATCGGCAGGATGGACCGGATAGTCAACATTACTGAAGTATCCATGAAACCGGTGGCGGAGCTTTCCACAATGCTCAGCACCAGGTGCGAGGCGGTTACATACAGGTTCAAAGGGCAGATGGATGAAAAGCCGGCTGAAAAGAAAAAATAGCTTTCTCTGTGTCTCCATAGCGCTGCTGGCCTTCTTATGCGTTGCTGCGGCCCCCGAAGACCCATTGAAAGTCATATACAAAGGCCCCCGGGGTCCGAGGGAACTGCCCCTTGAACCCGGAAAGGAGCCGGCAGCTCAGACCAAACAGGCCGCGAGATACCGGTACAATCCCGAGGGAAAGGTTGACCCCTTCAAAAGCTTTCTTACGGTCAAGGAGATTATACCGCAGGCAGGGGAGGAAGGACGGCCCAAGACCTACCTTGAGACCCTTGACTTGTCTCAGCTTGATCTGATCGCCATAGTGGTTTCTCCAAAGGGAAGCTGGGCCATGGTGAGGGATGCAAAAGGCCTCGGCTATCCTGTCGTGGAGGGCACCCCCATAGGCCTGCATGGCGGAGTGATCCTCAGCATATCGGACGGTAAGATCATCGTGAGGGAGAAATACCGCGATTTCAGAGGAAAGGTAGTCACAAGAGATGTTGAAAAAAAACTTTACAGGGAGTAGTGCCGTTGTTGGGGAACTGGGTCCTGTAAGGAGCTGTTGGAGCTGCAGAGGGGAGATCACAGCATGAGTGCACTCAACAACACGCTCAGAGGTTTTTGGTCAAAGACCGTGGTTCCGGTCTTCTTTGCCTTGGCGTTTTTATCGGGCTGCGCCGCCATTGAACAGGGAAAGGCGCCTCCAGAAAAAGATGAACTTCCCGTGATAGAGGCCGTCAGCATCAGGGCGGGGGCAGCCGGCTCGACGGAGCTGGAGATACTTACAAACAGGGAAGCCGCCTATACCTCATTTGCGACTCCCGACAAGAAAAGGCTTTTCATAGACATAAGGGCCGTTAAAGGACCCGCGCTGAAGGAAATGCCCGGCAGCTCAGGGACAAATATAGCTTCCGTCTCAATGGTAGAGGCACCGGGTGAAACAAATCTCGTAAGGCTGGAGCTGCAACCCGCTGCCGGGGTTAATTCCTCAGTGGTGCAGAAGGGACAGCGTATCCTGGCGGTCTTTCAACCTTCCCCTGAAGCAGCGGCGGGGCGAACCAAGGAAGAGCCTCCGGCCCGGCTCCTGGACGTTTATCTCTCCGTACTGGAAAAGGGAACATCCAGACTCACCTTTAACACGGACACAAAGGTGCGCTACGGGGTCGAACGTGCGGGGGAAAGGACCATACTCCTCAATCTGGAAAACACAGGCATATCTCCGGCACTTGCAGGGAAACTCAAGGAATCCCGATTTGATCCGCCCGTTGAGACCATCACCCCTGATTTCTCAGAAGCAAGGTCCAACCTGGGTCTTTCAATTACTCTCAAAGAGATAGTCCCCTATCACCTGACCCAGAGGGAGGGGAGCATCCATATGGACTTCGCACGGATGCCGGGCAGGATAAAGGAGTCGAAGCCCGCTTCTGCAATGAATGTTTCAAAACAAATCAATTCTCCGAAACAGGAGCAGATGCCTGTCAAACAGGCTCCGGCACCCAAAAAGGAGGCCTCACCCTCCAGCCAGGGAGGCGAGGCTCTCATGCCAGGCCTCCAGAAGGAACGATACACGGGCCAGAGAATGACCATGGATTTTGTGAATGCGGATGTGACAAATATCCTCAGGCTCATAGGCGAGGTAAGCAACCTCAACATAGTATGGGGACCCGACGTAAAGGGGATTGTCTCCATGCGCCTCAAAAACGTACCCTGGGATCAGGCGCTGGATCTTGTCCTTGCCAACAATGATCTTGCCATGCGGAGACAGGGCAACGTCATATGGGTAACCACCAGGACCCGCCTGGCACAGGTGGAGGAGGAGGAGAAACGAAAAAGAGAGGAGGAGCTTGCACAGAGGGCCAAGCAGCTCAAGGAGGCCGAGGAGGCAAAGAAGTCTGAGCCCCTGCTTACAGAATATCTTACCCTGGACTTTGCCAAGGCCACGGAGATCAAGGATCACATAGAAAAGGTAAAGAGCGAAAGAGGCACGGTGAGCGTTGATGAGAGAACAAATACAATCATCGTAAAGGACACCCAGCAGGTCATAGATGAGGCAAAAAAGATTGCCGAAAGATTCGATGCCCCCGTCAAACAGATCATGATTGAAGCAAGGATAGTGGATGCCTCCACCAACTTCAGCAGGGACCTGGGGGTCAAATGGGGATCTGTGGACGGAACCACGCCCGGAATCGACCGAAGGTGGCGAAAGCATGAAACCCAGGGCTGGGGCACAGATGCGACCCAGTACAATACATATGGCGACATGATAGTAGGCGGGAACTTCTCATCCAACACTCCCACGGACTGGGTTTCCAACATAGGACTTTCCTTTGCGAGACTTACGAACCGCGGACTGGGAATCCTCGCCCTTGACGCATCTCTTGCCCTTGCAGAGACGGAAAACAAGGTAAAGATCATCTCGGCCCCCAAGGTCATGGCAAGCAATGGCGAAAAGGCTGTGATCAGCCGAGGCGACATAATTTACAAGGAGATAGTCACGGCCGATCAACGGGATGTCAAGGAACTGGAGGCTACGCTGTCCCTCACGGTTACTCCCACCGTGAGCTTCAATGACTATGTCACCATGGAGGTGGAGGTCACCGATGACAAGGCAAATCCTGACCTGAGCGGAAAGACCGAGAAAACCATTAAGACCAAGCTGATGGTAAAATCGGGCGACACCCTGGTAATAGGAGGCATCTACAAGGAGGATAAAAGCGAGACTGAGTCCGGAATTCCATGGCTGCGTGACATACCGGTTCTGGGATGGGCATTCAAGGCAGAGAAAACAGGCCTAGGGAAAACAGAGCTGCTCGTTTTCCTGACCCCCAGGGTCGTACCGCCGGCGGCGGCAAGAAAGTAAGGGAGAATTAAATTAATGGGTTGGCTCAAATCCTTTGCAGTGGCAGGCATCTTACTGGTTCTTGCAGGCGCCTGTGCCCTTGACCGTGACGTGAGGATCAAAAGGGCAAGAGCGCTGGAAGACCTTGGGCTCTCCCAGATACAGAGGGGCAACTTCAACGAAGGTATCAAGCATCTCAAGGATGCGGCGGACATGGACCCGGAAAGCGCTGACATCCAGCATGAACTCGCCCTGGCCTACAAGGAGATCGGCGCCCACAGGGAATCCCTTGCCCACTTCCAGAAGGCCCTCGCCCTGAGACCGTCCTTTTCAGCGGCGCGAAACAACCTGGGGACCCTTTATCTTGTTACCGGCAAATGGGACCAGGCCGTAGAGGAATTTACCAAGGCCGCTGAGGATCTCACCTACGCAACCCCCCACTTTGCATACAACAATCTGGGGCTTGCATACTACAACAAGGGAAATTATGAAAAGGCCGTCGAAAGCTACAGGAAGGCCCTGGAGCTGATGCCCTATTACAGCGTCGGCATGATGAATATGGGAATAGCCCTCGAGGCCATGGGAAAACCCGGGCAGGCAGAGGAAATATACAACCAGGCGATTTCAACCGATCCCGACTACGCGCCGGCACACCTCCGGCTCGGAAAGCTCCTGGCGGCAACCGGCCGAAGATCCGAGGCAAACAAACATCTTCAGAAGGCGGCTGAACTGGACCCGGGGGGCCGCACAGGCAGGGAGGCACGGGAGCTCCTCAAGGGCAGATAACTCCGGGAAAGCAAGAAAGATTAAGGGAGGCTAAACCGACATGACGAACAAATTTGGGCGCTGGGCATATTCAATCCTGGTTCTGGCAGGGCTTCTTCCCCTCATCTGCTCCTGCGGAAGCGGCGGAGGATCAGGGGGCGGATCGCAGGCCCAAGTGATCGTGAACAAGGTTCAGATGACTGCCGGAGCAGACAGCCTGGTCGCCGACGGAGTCTCCCAGGCAAGGATAACCGCCGAAGTACTTGACACAAACGGAAATTGGGTGCCGGACGGAAGGTCCGTGACATTTACCGTCACTTCAGGGGATATAGACAAGAATCAGGCAGGAACGCAGACCACCTTCACAACCACAACAAGCGGAGGATACGCATTTGCCTACCTCACAAGCCCTGTCAGGGTGGGGGTGTGCACCATAACGGCAACCTGCGCAGGGATTTCAGGATCAATCACCATAACCTTTATACCTGGACCTGTAAATTCCATTTCAATGACCGCCTCCCCCCAGACCCTGGTGGCGGACGGCACAAGCAAAAGCAACATCCTCATCAAGGCACTCGATGCAAACGGAAACGAGGTAAGCGACGAGGTCATAACCGTCACCATGGCATCCGGAACCGGAACCGTAGCGCCCGCTACGGTTACAACCGCTGCCGGCGGGGTGGAGGTCATATACACGGCATCCTTAACGGTGGGAACAGAGACCGTCAGGGCAGAGGCCACAAACGGAACGACGGCAACCGTGGATGTAACTCTTGTCCAGGCCGTTGTCGGCTCCATAGTCGTAACCGCCAAATCCCAGACCCTGATTGCGGGAGGGACAAGCAGCACAGAGATAACCGCCCTGGTAAACGACGGCAACGGTAATCCCATCTTCAGCCCAACCGTAGTGAGCTTTACCACAACAGCAGGGCTCCTTTCCGCATCCAGCGCGATAACCAGCAATGGAACCGTCTCCGTAAACCTCATAAGCGCAACAAGGATAGGGTTTGCAACCATCACGGCGTCTGCCGGGGGAGCTGCTGCAAACGTGGTGGTCACATTCATCGCCGGTCCCATCAGCGCCATAAATCTTACGGCATCCCCCAACAACCTAACGGCGGGAAGCTCCACAACCAGCACAGTCAGGGCACAGGTCATCGACGCCTTCGGAAATCCGGTTGCAGACGGACAGGTTATAAGCTTTGGCATAACCACGGGATCTGGTTCTCTTTCAGCTTTAACTGCTGCTACAAGCGGCGGTTTTGCATCCGTCAATTACACCCCATCCAGGACCCCGGGGCTTGTCCGCATAACAGCCGAGGCTACCAACGGGGTTACTGCGTCCGCGGATATAAACCTCATAACCCCCACAGTTGGTTCCGTAACGGTGACCACCGGCTCTTCATCCATTATAGCCAACGGCACATCCGGAACCCCTGTAATAGCTACCGTCATTGACGGGGTGGGAAACCCCATCGCAGACGGTACGGTGGTGAGCTTTACCGCCACATCAGGGACCCTTTCATCCGCCACAGCAACCACCTCCCTTGGAGAGGCAAGGGTTACCCTGTTCAGCTCCACCAATGTAGGGCCTTCAACCGTGACGGCAACTGCAGGAGGATTTTCCGGCACCGCAACCGTCCAGTTCATACCCGGGGCTGCAAGCGCCATGGCGCTGACGGCCACTCCCAACAACCTCACCGCCGACGGAAAGAGCACCTCCGTCATCAGGGCTCAGTTGACGGACGCACAGGGTAACGCCGTGGCAGACGGAGAGGTCATAAGCTTCTCCATCACATCGGGTTCAGGATTTCTTTCCGCGCCAGGCGCTGAAACATCCGGAGGGGTTGCAACCGTAACCTACACAGCGTCGGCCACAGCCGGCTCTGTAATTATCAGGGCTGTTTCCACAAACGGCACCTCCGCAACCGCATCAATCACCCTTATCCAGGCAACCGTGGGATCAATATCGGTATCCATAGGCGCGGAAAGCCTTGTGGCGGACGGAACCTCACAGGCCCTTGTCACGGCGACAGTAAAGGATACGGCGGGAAACCCCATTGCAAACGGCACGACCGTCAGCTTTACAACAACGGCGGGAACCCTCTCTTCTTCGTCAGTCCTGACAACAAACGGTATTGCGACCGTAAGCATCACGAGCGCAACAAGGATAGGTCTTGCAACCGTGACGGCAACGGCAGGAGGATTTTCCGGCACAGCCACCCTGACCTTCATACCCGGAGCCGTAGACTCCATTAATCTGACCGCAACGCCCAATAATCTCACCGCCGACGGCGTAAGCACCTCCGTCATAAGAGCACAGGTTACGGACGCACAGGGTAACGCCGTTGCAGACGGGGAGGTGATCTCCTTCAGCATCGTGACAGGCACAGGTACCATATCGCCGGCCAGCGCCTCCACAAGCGGGGGCATAGCCACTGCCACCTACACCTCCTCCGCAACAGAAGGCACCGAGACCGTCAGGGCATCAGCCACCAACGGAACGACGGCAAGCGTCTCGATCACACTGATCAGGGCCTCGGTGGGATCAATAACCGTCACGGCCCTTTCCCCGAGCATTACGGCAAACGGCACATCCAACACCTCCATCCGCGCTACCGTCAAGGATACAGGGGGCAACAACATAGCAGACGGCACCATTGTAAGCTTTACAACCAGCGCCGGAAGCCTTTCTGCACCGACAGCCCTGACGACCAATGGAGTCGCAACCGTAACCCTCTTCAGTGCAACCATCCTGGGGTCTGCAAACGTCACCGCCTCCTCGGGAGGCGCTTCCGCCACAACCACGGTTCAATTCGTGGCCGGTCCTGTGAGCACCATAACTCTCACAGCCTTCCCCAACAACATCCGCGCGGACAGGACAAGCACAAGCGCCGTCAGGGCATCCGCCAGGGATGCCAGGGGAAATGCCGTTGCCGACGGAGAGCTTATCTCCTTCAGCGTTATAAGCGGCACCGGAGTGCTGTCGTCCCCAACGGCTGCAACCGGCGGCGGAGTTGCCACGGTTACGTATACCGCCTCGGGCACGGCCGGGACCGAGCGGATAATGGCGCAGGCCGCAAACGGAGTATTTGCAACGGTTGACATAATCCTGATAAACGCAGCCGTGGGCTCCGTCGAGGTCAGGGCCGGGGCGGAGAGCATAGTGGCTGACGGCATATCCCAGACAGAGATAAGGGCCACAGTAAAAGACACCAACGGAAACTTCATTGCAGACGGAACCCCGGTAAGTTTCACTACAACCGCGGGAAGCCTTTCCGCCTTCACGGCATCCACCGTTGCCGGGGTTGCAACGGTGTCCCTTACGAGCTCCAATATCATAGGCGCGGCAGTGGTAAGGGCCACTTCAGGAGGCATATCAGGGGAGACGGAGATCGAGTTTGTAACGGGCGCCATAGCAACCATAACCCTAACCGCAAACCCCAACAACCTCACCGCGGACGGAAAGAGCACAAGCATAATTACCGCCCTTGCAAGGGATTCCCGGGGAAATCCGGCTGCCGACGGCGAAGTAATAACCTTTTCCATTGGTTCCGGCCCGGGAAGCCTTTCCGCTGCAAGCGCCACAACCTCCGGCGGAAATGCATCCGTTAATTTCACGGTCTCTCAGACCCCCGGGACA
>QZIK01000005.1 GCA_003599015.1 Desulfobacteraceae bacterium
CGATCTCCAGCCCCATCTCGCCCCTGCACTTCCTCCTGAGGAGCGCCCCAATTTTCAAGAAAAGCTAAGATCCATCAAGGCTATTATTTTGCCTGCGGCACTCATTACACTTGTTCTGGGCTCCATTTACGCCGGAATCTGCACACCCACAGAGGCCGCAGGCATAGGTGCGCTGGGAAGCCTTCTTATTGTAGTTTTCAAGGGTAATTTTAACTGGAGAATGTTGCTGGAAGTATCAATCAATTCATCCAGAATTACGGTCATGGTCATGTGGATCGTAATAGGAAGCCAATGCTTTTCAGCAATCTACAACGCAGCCGGGTCCCAGGAACTGGTGACCAACATCCTGGCAGGACTGCCGGGGGGAAAGTGGGCTGTTTACATATTGCTCCAGGCGGTGTACTTCGTTCTTGGAATGTTTCTGGACCCGACAGGGATAGTCATGTTGTGCACTCCGGTCTTTGTGCCTGTAATACTCAAACTGGGCTTTGACCCTGTATGGTTTGGAATAACCTTTATTATCAACATGGAGATGGCCTACATAACTCCGCCGTTTGGATTCAATCTGTTTTACATGAGAAGTGTTGTTCCTCCGGATGTATCCATGGTTGACATATACAGATCGGTGATTCCTTTTATTCTTATTCAGATATTATGCCTTATACTGGTAACTCTATTTCCTCAAATAGTTTTGTGGCTTCCAAGCTATATTAAGTAGTTAATTTTGATTAATCCGGCTTTTGCGTACTTATTGGTTTTAGGGCTGAAAATGAGAATAGTGAAAAATGAGGCCATTCCGGCGAATGCCGGAATGGCAAACGGCTTGAATGACCCGGAATGAAGAACAAAAGAAAAAGGTATCTGAAAGACTGAAGTACGCAAAACCCTGATGAAACTTAATTTTTTTATAAATATCATTAGATTTTAAGAGCAAGCAACAACGATAATAAATAAGATAGATTTTGCGCATTGATGAAAGGAGAAACCAATGAAAACAAGAGCTGCCGTTCTGCACGAATACAAAAAACCCCTGGTCATAGAGGAACTGGAACTTGAAGGCCCAAAGGAGAAAGAGGTCCTGGTTCAATACAAGGCCGCAGGGCTTTGCCACACAGACCTTTCCATCCTTCATGGAACCCTGACAATGCCGCCCCTGCCGTGTATCCCCGGGCATGAGGGCGCCGGCGTGGTAAAGGAGGTTGGTCCCGGCGTGACCAAGGTAAAGCCGGGGGATCATGTCCTTGCCATGTGGGTCCCTGTATGCGGAAGATGTGTCTATTGCCTTAAAGACCAGCCTTACCTGTGCGCCGAAAAGGATAAGGCAAGGGGAGGGTCCATGCTGGACGGAACATTCAGGTTGAAAAAGGGCGACCGGCATATCCACAGCATGATGGGAGTCGGCACATTTTCCGAATACAATGTCCTGAGCGAACAAAGCATTCTGCCGATAGACAAGGATCTTCCCTTTGATCTTACCTCCGTTGTGGGTTGCGCCGTCATAACAGGAGTAGGCGCTGTATTGAACAAGGCCAAAGTGAAACCGGGAAGCTCAGTAGCGGTAGTTGGGGTAGGCGGAATCGGTCTGAACGTTATTCAGGGAGCAGTTTTGGCCAACGCAACGACGATCATTGCAATAGATATACTGGACGAGAAGCTGGAACTTGCAAAGCAGTTCGGGGCCACCCACACCATAAACGCCCTCAAACAGGACCCTGTTGAAAAGGCCCTGGATATTACCAACAGGATAGGAATTGATTATTCGTTTGAAGCCCTTGGAAAAACCGAAACAGCAATGACCTGTTTCAAGATGCTCCGCAGGGGAGGTAATGCCGTTATCGTAGGAGTGCCGGGCCTGGATAAAACCCTTACCCTTCCGATGTATGAATTCTCTCTTATGGAAAAATCAATGCTGGGAAGCTATTACGGGTCGGCCGACAGCAGGAGTCAATTAAAGGTCCTTCTGGATCTTTACAAAACAGGCAGATTGAAACTGGATCAACTGGTAACCAAACGATATCCTTTCGAACAAATCAATGAAGGATTCAAGGACCTGGAGTCGGGTAAAAACGCCAGGGGTGTGGTGGTATACTGATCGGCAACTCTTGAAGAAAGGATAGATGATTTCAAATGAACAGAATCGTCAGAATAGACATGAAAAACCAAGAGGTCAGGGAGGAGAAGGCATCGAAAGAGCTTTTTCTCCTTGGAGGCAGATCCTTGATAGACAAAATATTAACGGACGAGGTTGACCCCGCTGTTCATCCTTTGGGGGAAGGAAACAAGCTTGTTTTCGCGCCCGGCCTTTTTGCGGGGACCCCGATTCCCAACTCCGGCCGGTTGTCCATCGGGGCAAAAAGTCCCCTAACCGGTGGCATAAAGGAATCGAATGGAGGAGGCACCGTAGCCCTTACAATGGCACGCCTCGGCATCAAGGCCCTTGTCATCGAGCAAAGGCCTGAAAACGCACCTTACATCCTGATTGTAAAAAAGGACTCCGTCGCGATCGAGCCGGCTCCTGAACTGGCCATGGCAGGCAACTATGAGCTTTGCGGGAGGTTGAGGGAAAAATACCCTCATGCTGCAATAGCCTCCATCGGACCCTGCGGGGAGATGAAAATGACGGCTTCAACCATAGCCTTGACGGACACAAACGGTTTCCCGAGCCGTCACTGCGGGAGGGGAGGCCTCGGGGCGGTAATGGGCTCCAAGGGTTTGAAGGCAGTGGTATTGGACGACAAGGGCGGAAGCGGCAAAGCCCCGTCGGACCCAGATGCCTTCAAGGAGAATATAAAAGAGGTTATAGAGCTTATAAAAAGCAACCCGCGTGTTCCCTTCTTCAGACGGGAAGGAACGGCAGGGATGATTCCTCTGGCCAGCGCCAGGGGCAGTCTGCCCACCAGAAATCACCGCTCCGGGTCTTTCAAGGGCTTCGAGGGCCTTTCATCTCAAAGGATGGCCGAACTCCAGAGTCAGCGTGGCGGAAGCATGGTCCACGGATGTATGCCCGGATGTATAGTGAAGTGTTCCAATGTCTATTTTGACAGGGATAAAAAATACCTCACCTCCGGATTTGAATACGAGTCGCTGGCAATGCTGGGCGCCAACCTGGAGATAGACGACATGGACGCGGTTGCGGCCATGGAGAGAAAATGTGACGACTACGGCCTGGATACGATAGAAGTAGGAGCGGCTATTGGAGTATTGGGCGAAAGCGTTTTTTTTGAATTTGGAAACAAAGAAATGGCCATTGATCTGGTTGATCAGATAGGAAAGGGCTCGCCTCTGGGAAGGGTCCTGGGCCAGGGAGTTGCAACCACCTGTCACGTTCTGGGCACCTCAAGGGTCCCGGCAGTCAAGGGACAGGCCATCCCTGCACACTGCGCCCGCTCAATAAAAGGAGTTGGAGTCACTTACGCTACAAGCCCACAGGGTGCAGACCATACCGCAGGCTATGTCATTGACGACAATCTGTCTCCCGTCGGTCAGGCGGACAGATCCCGGGTTGCTCAAATAAATATGATGCTTATGGACAGCCTGGGTTTTTGTTACTTTTGCTTTCTCATGGGCAAACTTTCCACTTACTCCAAACTGATCAGGAGCCTGTACGGAGTGGATTGCGATGAAGAAATGTTGATTCAGCTTGCCAAGACTGCCTTGAAACAGGAAAAGGAGTTTAACGGCAGGGCAGGCCTGACAGGGGCTTCCGACCGCATGCCGGAATTCCTTTTAACTGAACCTCTTCCTCCTACAAACTCGGTGTTCGATGTGCCGCAGGATGATCTGGTTTCCCTGTTTGATAAACTTTAGGGCCGAACTTATCAATCAATTAAGCTTAAGGACAAAGGTATGCTTAAAACAAAAGCCGACATGATTCAATACTTCAAGGATTTCAACAGCCGGGACTTTGATATGTTTGTCAACAAGTACTATGACAAAGACGTGCTTTTTGAAACTGCCGGAGTTTCGATCAAGGGAAGCAAAAACCTTATTGAATATTTCAAAACCGGAATCCCAGCTCTTTTATCAAAGCCCATAACGGTCCTTAATTTCATGAAAGAAAACGATCTTGCGGCATGTGAATTCATGATAGAGCCGGATTTCTTTTTTGCAGGTTTTTACAGTCTCAAAGGAGACAAAATAATACATGGGAGGGTGTATCGCCGCTTTCCTGCAGGAAGTTCATAACATTTTTAATTTAGCTAACTTAGGGTATTGATATTATAACCAGCAGGAGGATTGAGATTGATTTTTTCCGAATTCGCAATAAAAAACATGGCGCTGAAAAATCGGTTTGTGCGTTCGGCCACCTTTGAGGGGGCAGGCGAATCAAACGGCGAGGTGTCACCCCTTGAAATTGGAATGTACCGTGATTTGGCAAAAGGAGAGGTCGGCTTGATTATCAGCGGAGTGACATGTGTACATGAAAAAGGCAGACTCTTCAACTCACAAAACTGCCTGTCCGGCGACACGGCGATTCCGGGAATGGCAAGGCTGGCCAAGGCTGTTCACGACCAGGGAGGCAAACTGGCAGTTCAGCTGTTTCATGCTGGACGGGAAGGTTCCCGCTTTTTGCCGAAGGATGGTCTTGCACCCTCGCTGGTTAAAGACGACCCCCACTTCGGCTTAAGCCACCGGGCCATGACGGAGGAAGAAATCTGGGAGGTGGTGGAAGCCTTCGGTCATGCAGCAGCACGTGCCAAGGAGGCAGGGTGCGATGCGGTTCAACTTCACGGGGCTCACGCTTACTTGCTCGCTCAGTTTCTGTCCCCCCATACAAATAGGCGCCGGGACCATTGGGGTGGAGACTTGTACGCGCGGACCAAGCTTCACAGGGAAATCCTGGCAAACATAAGAAAGCAGGTGGGTATGAATTACCCGGTTATGATAAAGCTGGGTGTTCGAGACGGCTTTGATGGGGGCCTGCCCCTGGAACAAGGGCTGGAGGCTGCCGCCATTCTTGCTCAGGCGGGTTTTGACTGTCTTGAGATCAGTCAGGGTCTGAGGGGGGCGGAGTATCACGAGACCGAATTTCGTACCAACCTCAAGAGTGCAAAGGAACGGGCCTATTTTCGTGAGTGGGCCGCGGAGGTCAAGAGAAGGGTCAATGTGCCGGTGATGGCGGTGGGCGGAATCAGGGATTTAGAAACAGCCGAGGACATCCTGCAAAAAGGTGATGCCGATTTGATTTCCCTGAGCCGTCCTTTGATCAGTGAGCCCGGATTGGTTGCTCGCTGGCGTAAGGGGGACATAAGACCTGCCCGCTGTATATCATGCAATAAATGCATTGATGAGCTTTTAGCCATGAGACCCATAACCTGTGTATTGGATAAAGCAAAAGGAACCAATCGTTAAAACAAAAAACAAGGAGGTATCGAAGATGAAAAAAAGGTTTTTAGCCGCATTAGTATTAACGCTATGTTTTACTGTGGTTTTACTGACTTCTTCAAACCCCGTTCCGGCAGCGGAAAAAGTGTATGAATGGAAATTCGTATGCGACTACCCCCCTTCAGACCTTCAAATGGCAGAGGCAATTCCAGCTTTTGCAAAATGGGTGGAAAAAGCCTCAAATGGAAGATTAAAATTCAAACTTTACAGCGCGGGACAACTCGTTCCGCCGGATCAGTCCTTTGACAATGTCCGTGCCGGGACTTTTCAGCTTCTTCAAACATACGCGCCCTATCATGCAGGCAAGATCCCTGTCAGCAACGTCGCTGCCTGCCTGCCCTTGGGTCCCAGGGACATTAATGATTACAGAAAGCTCATGATGAACTACGGTATGTTCGATCTTCTGTTCAACGCCTACGGTAAATTCGGGGTTCACCTGCTTGCCCAGACTCCCTATTCCGGGCTGAATGTAATGTCGAAGAAGCCCTTGAGAAAGCTTGAGGATTTCAAAGGACTAAAGATGCGCACATCAGGATTGCAGGCAAAACTATGGAATGCAGCCGGTGCAGGAACGATTTACATCCCCGGCGGAGAACTATATTTGGCCTTGCAGACAGGCGTTGTTGACGCCGCAACATGGTCCAACCCGGCAATAGAGGGCATGAAGTTTGGAGAAGTAATAAAGTACATAGTTTATGGCTACCCATTCCCGCCGGGAAGCAGCACTTCCTTTGGGGTGGGAACTCTTTTGGCGAATGAAGCCGCCTTTAAGGCGCTTCCTGACGATCTTAAGGAAATCCTCGTAAGATGCGCCCAGCAATACGGAGAATATACCTACCAGGTCTATACTGCTTTTGATAATTATCTCAACTATGGTGGAGGTGCAAAAAAATACGGTATCGAAATCATACAATTAACCGAAGAAGACACCAAAAAGCTTAGAGATATAGCAATCAAAGAGGTCTGGCCAGAAGTCGAGTCAAAAGACGAACTTTCGAAAAAATACGTACAGGCCGTCACCCAGTTGCTAAAAGATGAAGGCGTCATTAAATAGAAGTCAATTGACCTTGAATGTTCTTTTTGATTGCTCCCGTTTCAAGCGGCAGGCTTTTCACGGGAGCAATTCAAGGTTTGGATGAACTACATTTAGATATAATGATGTCTTTTTATCAGGACGAGTTTATATGAGATGAAATTTTTAAATGTAATAGACAAGATAAACGATACTACGGGCAGATGCATGAGCTTTTTCATCCCTGTTCTGGCAGGATTGCTGGTCTTTGAATTGATCCTGAGATACATTTTCAAGAGTCCTACCACCTGGGCACACGACATAACACAAATGCTTTTCGGAGCCACCTATATGCTCGGAGCGGGATATACGCTCTATCATAATGCTCATGTCAACATGGATATGTTTTACAGCCGTTTTTCCGCCAGGAATAAATTAAGATTCGATATCATAACCGGAGCTCTCATGGTGGTCTTCACCTTTGTGCTTTCCTGGAAGAGCGTTTTCATGGCCTATGAATCAATTATCTTTAAGGAGACGCTGGCTGCAAGCGCCTTCGATCCACCTTTGTATCCCATAAAAACAGTATTTGCCCTTGGGTGTTTTTTATTCTTTCTGCAGGCTGCTGCCAAATTGACAAAGGCTTTCTCAGGCATTTATTCTGACGATACAAATAAAAAATAAGGTAAAAAAGGAAGATCACCATGGATGTCGGATTTTTGACCGCACTTTTGTTTTTATCACTGGTCCTGTTGCTGGTGATCGGAATGCCTCTTGCCTTTTGCCTTGGTCTGGTAGGCCTGTCCTTCACGTACTGGCTTTGGGGGACGCCGGCTATTCTTCAAATTGCCTCTGCAGCTTTCGGCCCATCCCTCAATATCATACTTATAGCTGTTCCGCTTTTCATATTCATGGCTAATGTATTACAGTTTTCAGGCATGGCGGATGGATTATATGATGTATTTCACCGATGGTCGGGCGGAATAAAAGGCGGATTGGCAATGGGAACTGTCGCAGTGTGCGCGATCTTCGCAGCAATGTCGGGAATAAGCGGTGCAGCGACGGTTGCAATGGGAGTCATTGCTATTCCTTCAATGATAAAGCGTAATTATGATCGTTTTCTGGCAACGGGATGCGTTGCTGCGGGGGGCGCCCTTGGCATTCTGATTCCCCCGAGCGTTGTTATGATAATCTACGCCAGTTTCAGCGGGGTGTCGGTCGGCAAGCTTTTCATGGCCGGAGTATTGCCGGGATTTTTTTTGGCAGGCTTGTTCCTTATATACATAGCCGTGCGGTGCCTTATTAACCATGAGTTGGGGCCGGCGCTTCCCTTGCATGAAAGAGCCACCTGGGCTGAAAAATTTTACTCTCTCAAAGGCATTATATTTCCATTATTACTTGTTTTAGCTGTAATTGGATCTATTTTCTTCGGCTTTGCAACGCCCACCGAAGCCGCCGCTATCGGGGCAATAGGCAGCCTAGTGTGCGCGGCTATAAACAGGAAGCTGAGCTGGAGCTCTTTCAAGGATGCATGCCACGGCACCATGCGTCTTTCCACTATGATCATATGGATTGTCATCGGCGCTTCCTGTTTCAGCAATGTTTATACCGCAATCGGCGCCCCTGATTTCCTCAACAGTCTCATTGTCGAAGCAGGGTTGGGTAAATGGACAGTTCTTCTGATAATGCAAGTAACTTATTTTATTTTGGGCATGCTTATGGATCCCACCGGGATCGTGATGATAACAACCCCTATTTATGTTCCGATTATTACTTCACTTGGATTTGACCCAATTTGGTTTGGAATTCTTTTTATACTGAACATGGAGATGGGATATCTAACCCCGCCTTTTGGGTATAACCTCTTTTACATAAGATCCATTATTTCGCCTGATATCATGTCAATGAAAGATATATATATTTCTGTATTTCCATTTATTTTTATTCAGGGATTTTGTCTTATAACTATTATTTTATTCCCAGGAATCGCTCTTTATCTGCCTAATCTAATGAAATAAAGAAGAATAATGGTTAAAACACTTAAGGTTTTGCCCGTTGCTTTTTTCAGGCTCCCCGTTGTATCAAAGTAATTCTGGTCCCGTTGTATAATGAAGTATTTTTCCATCACAAAATTCATATTATTTGATAAGCGTGCCCACATAAAAGGACCTGCATGAACCCAGGCTTGAACTTTAAATGACTCGTTATCCCACACAGAAAGGAGAGAAACGAAATGGATACAAAAAAGGCGGAAAAAATCATCAAAGGCAAGAGGGTTCTTATCGTTGACGACGAGAAAGACGTAGTGGAGACCCTGGTTGAACTTTTAAGCGTCTGCAAGCTTGACAGGGCCTTTTCCTTTGAAGAGGCAAAACAGCAGCTCCAGGAAAACGACTATGATGTTGTTATTCTGGACATCATGGGGGTCAGGGGCTTCGATCTGCTGGAGATTGCAAGAAAGAGGAAGATCCCCGCTCTGATGCTTACCGCTCATGCCCTTACCGAAGAAAGCCTCAACAAATCGGTAAAGGAAGGAGCTGCCTACTTTGCCCCAAAAGATCAGATTGAGAACATAGCGGTTTTTCTCGCGGACGTTATAGAGTCCATCCAGAAAGACAAAAACCCCTGGATAAGACTTCTGGAACGTCTCGGCGGATTTTATGACAATAGATTCCTCGGCACGGACTGGAGAAAAAAAGAGCTTGAATACCTGCTCAAGAAAGGAAAAGGATACCTGTAAAGGCAAGGCTGCAGAAGGAGGGCAAAGGCATGGCTCTGGAACAGGTCAAAGGTTTTAATCTGGCGCAGGTAATTGAATTTTACGGCAAGAACAGCCGCACCAGGGACCGGACCTTTCTTATGTATTATGATGACGAAGGCATCATGCGCGAGATCTCTTACGGGGCCTTTCTGGATTATTCCCTTGTTTACGGGCGCATGATACACGCAATCAGGAAAGAGAAAGGCAAGCTCGACGCCCGTCGGTTTCATGTGGGATTTTTTATGCAAAATACACCTGAGTCCGTTTTTCTGCTTGGCGGATGCGCCTTCACCAACTCCACACTTGTGGGGATAAACAATGCCCAGATGGGAAAGCAGCTTGCCGTTGATGTCAAGAATACGGACATAGAAGTCCTCTTTGTGGACGAAATCGCTCAGCCCAAGACAAACAGAACATTCCTTGAGACCCTCGTTGACGCCCACAGGCAATGGAGCCTCGGAGACCTTTACCCTGGTTTTATTATTGCCCGCAGGCGGCAGGCCCAACGGCACCCCGGTGAGATCAAAACCATCGAAGAGATGGTCGAGCGATACAGGGATCAACCGTTTTCTCCCGTGCCTCTGGATGAAAACAACACAGGGGTAATTATCTTCACCTCCGGCACCACAGGCGCCCCCAAAGGCATTGAAGTGCTCTGGAAAAAGGTCTTCGATGTCGGAGCGGTCTCCACCGCCCTTCTTCGCTTCACCGAAAAGGACGTGGGTTATGTGTGCATGCCCCTTAATCACTCCAACTCTCTCTACCTGACCATGATGCCTGCCCTCCTTAACGGCGCAAAGGTTATGCTGAGGCGGCGGTTCAGCGCAGGCAATTTCGTCGAGGACATTACACGCTCGGGCGCTACCGTCTGGAACTCCGTCGGCGATCCCGTCAGTTACGTGCTTTCCAGGGTAGGCCCTGAGGCGGACTATTCCCATCTGCCGCTGCGCATCGTCATAAGCACGGGGACCAATGCCGCCAATCGCGCGGCCTTTACGCGGATTTTCGGTCTGGAGATCTTTGCCGAGGCCTATGGCTCTACTGAAGTAGGGGCCATCGCCATGGTCACTCCTGATACGCCTGATTACAGCGTGGGCAGGGTGCTCGGCGGCAAAGACGTCCGCATTCTCCATGAAGATACAGGGGCCGAGTGCCATGTCGCCATAATGGATAAGGATGGCAACATCAGGAACTTCAACGAGGCGGTGGGTGAAATTGTGGTTAGCCAGGCCTCCCTGGGGAATTCTGCTTTTTCGGGCTACTATAATCTGCCCGCTGAAAGCGCCGAGCGTGTTGACCGGCATGGTTTTTATCATATGGGAGATATAGGCGCAATAGAGGAAAGGGACGGAGGACGCTACGTTATTTTTCTGGGTCGAACCGGAACCGACCGTCTGCGCAACAAAGGGGAAAATTTTTCCACTGCTTCCGTGGAAGAGGTTATTCGCAGGTACCCCGCCGTCCTCAACTGCGCAGTAATTGGGATACCCCGTGTTGACAGCACTGAAAACGACAACCCCGTATATGTACTGGAGGTTGCGGATCCGGCTGCTTTCGATATCAGGAGATTCCATGACTATTGCCTCCGGGCCGTTCCAGCTCACGCCCTTCCCGGCTATGTCCGTCTGATTCGTGATCTGCCCCGCACCGACACCCACAAAATAAAAAAATCGGTCCTCATGCGGGATTTCATTGAAAGGACTCCGGCCACGGATTCGGATGAAAGCGACAGGCTATACGAGATAGGCAAGGATGGTATCAGGGAATTCCTGACGGAGGATTTCAGGGCTGAGATGGACCGCTGCGTAGATCCTTTAATCAGGGCAAGGTTCATAGCAGCCACAAGACGCGGGGACATATTCCGGCCTGCGCCGGAATGACGAGGGCCTGAAAGTATGCAAAAAAAACGGATGACTCTAAATTATTTTCAATAAGGCAAGCTTAATATCGGAGAGACAAGATGCGTATTCTCATATGTGATGACATGTTTCCATCCATGATTGACACCATCCGGAGGCTGCTTCCCGAAGATGAGGTGAGGGTCTGCAACCAGAGTGAGGTTGCCCGGGTGGCACCCTGGGCGGAGGTCCTGATCCCTGCCATGGCCCGCATCAGCGATGAAATTATTGGATCCTGTCCGGGCCTCAAGCTGATACAGCAGTTCGGCGTAGGACTCGAGGGAGTCAACAGGAGCGCTGCGGCGGAGCGAGGCATTCCCGTGGCCAACGTCCCAGGAAGCGAGGTGCCTGTGCATGCCGAATGCACCGCTGAAGGAGGTGTTTTTTTAATGATGGCCTGCGCCCGCCGCTTCAACCAGTGCCGCAGCGTCCTTGCGGAAGGAAAATGGGGCAGGCCCCAGGGGCAGGCCCTCATCGGGAAGACCGCCTTGATTATAGGTCTGGGCGCAGTGGGCAAAGCCCTTGCAACAAGGCTGGTGGCACTGGGAATGAAGGTCATGGCGCTGGAGGCGGCTCCGCAACCCGACGAAGCCCGAAGGCTCGGGCTGGAACTCATTGAAGGTCCTGGTCAAATGTATGATCTGCTTCCTGGAGCCGACTTCCTGGTCTCCACGGTCACCCTCACACCTCAGACACACGGCCTCCTGAACGCCTCCGTCTTTGGACGAATGAAACCCGAAGCCTTTGTGATAAATATCAGCCGCGGGCCTGTGGTCAACGAGGAGGATCTCCTCAGCGCTCTGAATAAAGGGACCATAGCCGGTGCAGGTCTCGATGTCCTTATAAAGGAACCCCCCGGAAGCTCCCATCCCCTGGTGGGCCACGAAAAGGTTGTTATCACCCCCCATACCGCAGGGGTCACGGAGCAGTCCTTCAGCGAACTTGGAAGGGCCGTGGCGGAAAACATCGGGCGTCTGAAGAGAGGGGAAAAACTCCACAACCTCGGTTAGAAAGGATGCCCTCTGAAGTCATCCTTTCACCACCTCAATATACCTGGTTTTCTTTGCCTCCCTGGGGAGCGACTCAGGAGGAAGCCATTCCAGGGCAGGGGCGATTCTTACCTCCTCCCTGAAAAAGGAAAGCATGGATCAACATTTGGCGGTAATCC
>QZIK01000069.1 GCA_003599015.1 Desulfobacteraceae bacterium
ATACAAAGCTCCTCCTTTACCCAGGCCGCTTTTATGAAGAGGGACGAGAAGTGGTGCAGGGAGAATAAGATCCCAACCACGAAGGTACACCTTGAACAGATCATGGCCTTCACAAAGGGTGTGCCTGCAGAACGGTTCAATGAACTTCTCAGGGAAGGATATGTCCTCAGGACTGAAAAACTCACCTTTGACTCTCTGAAGGACAATGAAAAACAGGCTGCCCTAAAGGCAGGATTTAGAGTGAAGGCTGCAGTGGGGATCGTACTTTTTGTGGTTCTGTGTTTTGTCACAGAGGCTATGCCTCTTCCCATGGTGGCCTTCAGTATCGGTATAATAGCCATGTGCACGGGAATAGTTAACAGAAGTACCGTTGCCGGCCTCTATTGGTCTGATGCCACATGGTTCATTATGGGCAGTCTCATGTTCGCAACGGCCTTTGTCAAGACAGGCGTGGACAAGCGGGTCGCCATGATGATGTTCGGTAAGCTTAAGAACCCGGATGTGAAATGGGTCACCCTGGTCATTGTTCTGGTCATCTCACCTCTTACCATGTTCATGTCGGACCATGCCCTCGCCGCCATGTTTCTTCCTATTGGAATTATCCTTTACTCCATGTCCACGGCTGCGACCGGCGAGGAGGACCCGGAGCTTGCAAAGATGCTCATGATCACCATTGCCATGTCCGCAAACCTGGGAGGCTCACTTGCACCGTCCGGCGCCGCCAGAAACATCATCATGATGAGCTACACAGAGGAGATGTTCGGGCTTTCAATCAGCTTCGGGCAGTGGCTCATTTATTGCGCACCCTTTCTTTTCTTCCTCATGCCCGTTACCTGGATCGTTCTCAACTGGCGGTTTAAACCGCGGATACGCAATCTTGGTCCGGCCATGAACGTTGTAAAAGAGGAGACCAGAAGGATAGGCGGCAGATGGACCCGGCCTCAGATTTTGGCTCTATGCATATTCATGGCCACCCTCTTCTGCTGGATCACTGAGAGCAATCTGATCCAGTCCCTTACAGGCATAAGGTTCGGCATAGGTGTCATAACCGTCATGGGAGGAGTGGCATATGTCATGGCCGGGGTCGTAAACTGGCGTGATTACCAGACCAAGGTGGACTGGGGGGTTGTATGGTTATATGCAGGGGCCATCATATTCGGAAAGGTGCTGGTGGACACAGGCGGGGCATACTACATTGCGCGGAGCATCCTTGAAGCAACTGCGCCCCTTGGTCTCAATCACGGGATAGGGCTTCTTCTCAGCGGCAACGTTATCGTAGGCCTGATAACGCAGATCATGGCGGACGGACCTGCCTGCGCGGCGGTGGGTCCGGTTACCCTGGCCATGGCAGGAGTGGTACATCCCGGCACATCCATGATCCCCTTTGTGTCCATGGGGACGGCCATAGCGTCATCTTTTGCCTATTGCCTGGTCATTGGAACGCCACCCAACGCCATTGTGTATTCGAGCGGCCATCTGGAGGCAAAGGATTTTTTGAGAGTTGGCGTGATCCTCTGGTTTATCAACATGGCGGGTCTCATGCTGATGGCGGCAACCTACTGGCGGTGGATGGGATGGTCCGGGCTGCCTTCTTTTTAGGCTCCGGAATGTGGAAGACAGTCACATGTTAAGGGAGAGCATTACATGAAAATATTTTGCGGGACAATCAGCAGCGAGTCGGCCCGTTCAAAGTGGATTGACCGTCCCAGGCAGATGCTGAGGATTGCGGTCAGGCTGATTTTGCATCCCGGAGATTTTTTCTCCGGGATGGATGCCCACAGGCATGATGAAAAAGCGATCCTGTTTTTATTGCTGTGCAGCCTTGTCAACGCATCCGTTACGGCCCTTTACGCCGGAGAAAGGCATGCGACGATTGCAGGAATCGCCTTTGTAAATGCGTTTCTGTCGCCTTTTTTCCTGGCCTTTCTCCTTTATCTTGTGGCATTGATATTGTGCAACAGGCTATTTTCCTTTGGGTTTCTGATTAGTCTAATGGCCTATGCCGGGGTGACGCTACTGTTCGCATGGATTCCCGGAGTTGGGTGGATTTCCGGGATTTGGATGTTTTTCCTCGTGGGGCTGGGTATGGTAAAGGCAGGGGGCGTAAGCCCGGCAAAGGCATTTACCGCCCTGGCCTGCACCGTCTTGGTTTTCCTGCTGATAGTCAGAATACTGGGACCTTTGGCAGGCTCTATATAAAAACCCGTTCTTTACATTTGTGAACGGTTAAGAGGGGAGGTTTCCTATGAATGATTCTATAAAGGTGCTCATGGTTGACGATGAGGAGCAATTCCGCGCTACCACCAAGAAGATTCTGGACCGACGGGGGTTCACCACTCTGGTGGCGGCCAGCGGAGAGGAGGCTATTGAAAAACTTAAAGACAAACCTGATGTTGTGGTGCTTGATGTAAAGATGCCGGGCATGGACGGACACCAGGCCCTTCAGGAGATAAAGAAACGGGCGCCCAAGATGCCGGTGATAATGCTGACGGGACACGGAGCTATGCCATCCGCGCAGGAAGCCCTTGCTGAGGGAGCTTTTGATTACCTGAGCAAACCATGCGACATTGATTTGCTGGCGCTCAAGATAACGGAGGCTAACGAACAGGGCAGGCGCGCTGTAATGCCTGAGGAAAAAAGGGTCATGGACATCATGATTCCCCTCCAGGAATACACAACCGTCACCCAGGATCAGACCGTTGGAGAGGCGATTACAAAGCTGAGGGAGTCATTTACTTCCAGGATTTCCACGAGCCGCATACTGGAAACAGGCCATCGCTCGCTCCTGGTATTTGACTCCAAGGGCAAGGTCCAGGGGATCCTCTCCATCCTGGATCTGATCGAGGCTATAATGCCGGCCTACCTCAGCGCCCCAAAGCCCTCAATGGCGGACAGCATCCAGTATTCACCCCTGTTCTGGCGAGGCATGTTCAGCAGGGAAATCACAAAACTGGGCAACAGAAAGATCCGGGACGTCATGTCTCCGGCTCCCGCAATAATTGACCCGCAGGCCAACCTTATGGAGGCGGCTTACACCATGTACAGGGAAAAGGCCCGCCGGCTGCTTGTGGCAAAGGAAGGCGATGCGCTGGGAATCGTCAGAGAGCAGGATCTCTTCTTTGAAATGGAAAAAATTCTGCGGCAGGCTCGTTAAACCTGATGGGCAACCAAGATGTGGGAAAGTGCTCCATGGCATATGATGGAGTCCTTTCCCGCCTACATTCCAATTAACAGGGAGGCAAGTCCTACATGCTCAAAAACAAGACATTGATAACAGCCGTTTCCATTTTTTTTGCCGTTTTCTTCATGATCCCCCAGGGACACTCTGCAATGACAAGCGAGGAACTCCTGCAAAAGCTCAATGAACTCGGCGATATAATCAAGAAGCAGCAACAGGAGATAGAAAGGTTGAGGCATGAACTTGAGCAGCAGAAACAGTCAATAAAAGAAGTTAAGGAAGTCCAAAAAGAGACAGTTAAAGAAGAGGTTGCCGCTCAGGTTCAGGAAAAGGAAAAGACATGGGTCGAGTGGATTCCCAGGTGGGTCAAAGATACAAAACTTACAGGGGACCTGCGGCTCCGCTATGAGGGACTTTACAACAGGGAAGACAGGCAAACGGATGGCTCCACCACATCCGTGCCGACCCGGGACAGGTTCAGGATAAGGGCAAGGCTGTTTGTGGACAGCCGTATAACAGAGGAATTCTCCACCCACTTCCTGATTTGCACAAACCAGGACAGCAACCGCGAGGCAACCACCACAAACCAGAGCTTCACGGATGACTTCAACGACAAAGGAATATATCTTCACAGAGCCTACGCCACTTACATGCCCACATGGCTTAAAGGCCTGGAGCTCACGGCGGGAAAATTCAGAAACACCTTTCTTCATACGGACATAACGTGGGACCCGGATGTAAATCCTGAAGGCATATATGAAAAATATCAGTATGCAGGATTCGGAGACTTCAAGCCATTCATCCATCTTGGGCAGATGGTGGTCAACGAGCTTGACAAGGAATCAGACGATGCTGCGCTATATATCTACCAGGCCGGCTTTGACTGGAAGCTGGGGCCGGTGACCTGGGTGCTTGCGGCAAGCTATTACGACTGGAGCAACCTTCACAACACCAAATATCTGCACCTCAGTCAGTACGTCAAGGGGGGAGGCAACACCTTTGTTAAGGACGCATCAGGAAACCTTCAGTACCGTTATGACTACAATCTTCTTGAAGGAATCACCTTTGTAAGGTTCCCTCTGGGGCCTGTGCCGGCAGAGCTTATCTTTGACTATATCGTCAACATAGCAGATGACGTTCCCGGCAAAAACGATACGGCATATTTCGCCGGATTCCGTCTGGGAAGCCAGAAAAAAAAGGGAGACTGGGGACTTTTCTACAAATATGCCCGCATAGAAAGGGATTCAGTGCTGGGCTCCATGAACGATCAGGATTTTTACGGAGCCAACAGAAAAGGTCACAAGATCACATTGAGCTATCTTCCCTTTGACAGGGTTAGCCTTGGTGCGTCTTTTTTCTACACAGACCCGGTAACCGATTGGGATCCGAAATCTCCCAACTGGAGCAACGAAAGATCAAGGGAACACGAGGACCGGCTGCAGGCGGATTTTGTGTTTAAGTTCTAGAAGACCTTTACTGTAATATTGATGCATTCGTAAAAAGTCAAAATCTCTCGCAAAGGCGCAAAGCCCGCAAAGTTAACTCTTTACGATTAAAAGTTCTTTTCTTGGCGTCTTGGCGAGAAAATATATTTTTTGCGAGATTATCAATATTGACGGTTTCGTAAAAAGTCCTGCTGCCGTCACTTTTTATGAGTCCATCAATATTGACCGAACGTGGAAGGCATAAGAACTCTCCATGCGCCTTCCATGTTTCTTTCTTGTAATTTGAGATATAAGCGACTAGCTTATCGCCAGGATTTTCTGCCTGGGGGAAGCGTATGCCTTGGGAAC
This sequence comes from Desulfobacteraceae bacterium, assembly GCA_003599015.1. Taxonomy (GTDB): domain Bacteria; phylum Desulfobacterota; class DSM-4660; order Desulfatiglandales; family Desulfatiglandaceae; genus CG2-30-51-40. Next base: position 4,972 of record QZIK01000069.1, read on the forward strand.
AGGATCGAAAACCTGGTTGATATTCACTTGAAAAAATTTTGTCCTCTGTTAAACTTGTCCCGTTTTTTTGTCTGCCGGTTGAATCAGCGGCGCTTTTTGCCTTTGCCGATCGGTCAAACGGGGAACCGATATTTTTGTTTGTGAGGGAAACTATGGAATCTCAAAACAGCATAGTGATAGATGGAGGGAAATATTCCTTTAATGCCGGGGAAACCGTACTTCAGGTGGCACAGAGGAACGGAATAGACATTCCCACCCTCTGCTATATGAAAAATGCCTCTCCCACCGGCGCATGCCGAATGTGCGTCGTTGAAGTGGAAGGTGCAAGGACGCTTCTTGCTTCATGTGTCACACCTGCAACGCCGGGTATGATAGTGCGGACCGACACCCCGCAGGTTATGAAGTCCAGGCGCCTCAATCTTGAACTGCTCCTTTCATCCGGCCACCATAACTGCCTTGTCCAGGATCTTGACATGGATACCTGGACGGATTTTCAGCTTCGATCAATGTCCGCTGACGGGCACAAGGACCTTTGCCCTGTTTACGGCGACTGCCGTCTTCAGGAGCTTGCAATTAAGTACCAGATAAGAGGCATACGTTTTGAGCCTGCAGAGCCCGGCCACAAAATAGAAAATGTAAATCCCTTCATAGTAAGGGACCTGTCGAGGTGTATCCTGTGCGGCCGCTGTGTCCAGGCATGCAATGAGGTTCAGGTCAACAACGCAATAAGCTACGGCTACAGGGGCGCCAGATCCAAGATCGTGGCCAGGGGTGACAGACCTCTAAAGGAATCTGACTGCGTCTTTTGCGGGGAGTGTGTCCAGGCGTGCCCGGTGGGGGCGCTTGTTCCGGTTAGGGACATAGAAGAAAACGACCCGTCCAAGGGAGAGACCCGTCTCATCAGGACCACGTGCTCTTACTGTGGAGTGGGTTGCCAGATGTACCTCCATGTGCGAAAAGGAAAAATCGTAAAGGTCACCGGGGTTGAGGAGGTAGGCCCCAATTACGGAAGCCTTTGCGTCAAGGGGAGATTCGGATACAACTTCGTCAACAGTCCCAAGCGTCTCACCGCTCCGCTGATAAAGGAAAAAGGCAATTTCCGCGAGGCATCCTGGGACGAGGCGCTCGACCTGATAGCGCAGAACTTGAATAAGATAAAGAAGGAAAGCGGGCCGGACTCCCTGGGTTTTCTGCTCAGCGCCCGAATAACAAACGAGGAGAACTATCTGGCCCAGAAATTTGCGAGGGCCGTTATAGGAACCAACAATGTGGATCACTGCGCCCGGCTCTGACACTCTTCAACTGTAGCCGGTCTGGCTGCAGCCTTCGGAAGCGGCGCCATGACAAATCCCATCGGAGACATTGAAAAAGCCGAGGTAATACTTGTAACGGGATCCAACACCACGGAAAATCACCCGGTTCTTTCAAGCTACGTCAAAAGGGCAGTAACCCAAAAAGGTGCAAAGCTTATCGTGGCTGATCCCCGCAGGATTCCGTTAGTGGATTTCGCCCACATCTGGCTGAGGCAGAACCTCGGTACAGACGTTGCCTGGATCAACGGCATGATGCACATAATCATCAAGGAAGGGCTCTACGACGAGGCTTACGTCGATTCAAGAACAGTGGGACTCGATGATGTTAAGAAGGTAGTGGAAAAATACACGCCCGACTATGTGGAAAGGATTACAGGAATACCGGCACAAGATCTTGCTGCAGCAGCAAGGATGTATGCAAAGGCCGGGGCAGGCTCCCTCCTCTATTGCATGGGCATAACCCAGCACATATGCGGGACGGACAATGTAAAGAGCCTTGCCAACCTCGCCATGCTCTGCGGGAACGTGGGCATAGAGGGTGGAGGTGTAAATCCCTTGAGGGGACAGAATAATGTTCAGGGCGCCTGTGACATGGGCGGACTGCCCAATGTCTACACCGGTTATCAAAAGACTTCGGATTCTGCGGTAAGAAAGCGCATGGCGGAGGCCTGGGGGGTTTCAAGCCTTCCGGACAGCAATGGACTGACCGTCATGGAGATGATGGATGCAGCCCACGCCGGAAAACTCAAAGGCCTTTACATTATAGGCGAAAACCCTCTTATTTCCGATCCTGACCTGAAACATGTCAGATCGAGCATCCAACATCTGGACTTCCTGGTCGTCCAGGACATATTTCTTACAGAAACTGCTGAAATGGCCCACGTGGTATTGCCTTCCGCATCCTTTGCGGAAAAGGACGGAACCTTCACCAACACGGAAAGAAAGGTTCAAAGGGTCAGGAAGGCGCTGGAACCACCAGGGCAGGCAAGGGACGACTGGAAGATCATAGCCGATCTGTCCGGGCGGCTGGGATATCAGATGAAATATCAAAACGCCCAGGAAATAATGAACGAAATAGCAAGAGTAACCCCTTCCTACTGCGGCATCAATTACAAGAGACTGGAGCATGAAGGAATATTCTGGCCGTGCACGGGCACGGATCATCCCGGAACCCCATGCCTTCACATGGATAAGTTCACCTGCGGTCTGGGTGTATTTCATGGAATCGAATGGGTACCTCCTGCAGAACTGCCGGATGAAAACTTTCCCCTGTACATGACCACAGGCCGTGTTCTCTATCAATATCATACAGGGACCATGACCATGAAAAGCGAGGGTCTCAACCGGATGGCTCCTGAATCCTTTGTGGAGCTTTCACCGGGAGATGCAGGCAAATACGGGCTTTCGGACGGAGAAATTGTCAAGGTAACATCCAGAAGGGGGACCATCAGGGCAAGGGCAAAGATATCCAGGAAGGCCTCTGACGGAACCGTATTTATACCCTTTCATTATGCCGAAGGGGCGGCAAATGAACTCACAAACACCGCCGTTGATCCTGTATCCAAGATACCTGAGTACAAGGTGTGCGCGGTGAGACTTGAAAAGCTCCAGGGAGGTATTTGACAGATGTCGTTGGGAGCGAATCTTTTTCCTTTATGTGAAGACATGACGCCGGAAGTCATGGCGAAGGTTGATGGGATAATCGAAAGCCACAGGGGGAAACCCGGTTGCCTAATCCCCGTACTGGAGCAATGTCAGGGCGTAACAGGTTATCTGCCCGTAGAGCTTCAGGAATACATAGCCATGGGGCTCAATATACCGGCAAGCACCGTTTATGGTGTTGTGACCTTTTATTCGTTTTTTTCCATGACCCCTAAGGGCAGACATACTATAAAGGTCTGCATGGGGACCGCCTGTTATGTGAGAGGCATAGGCGAGGTGCTCAACAGGATAAGATCTGAATTTAAGCTGGAAGTGGGAAATGTATCCCCTGACAGGCGCTTTTCTCTGGAATCGGTCAGGTGCCTTGGGGCGTGCGGACTTGCACCGGTTATCATGGTGGGCTCAGATACCCACGGCGGGGTAACCCCGGAGAGGATCATCGAGATCCTAAACCGTTATGAGTGAGCTTTTTTTGGGCAGACTTAATACAACAGGACCGGAAAAATGAAGCTTTCTGAAGTAAAGGATATCCTCAAGGCCACCATTGAAACAGGCGGGGACAAACTTGATATGGAGATACGGGCCGGGGCCGGAGGAGACCTCATGAGTGATATCCTCAGGGGTCCCAAGGAGGGAGTTCTTCTCCTGTCAGGCCTTAATAATATTCAGTCAATACGCACCGCCATAATCGCAGGGGCATCGGCTCTTGTGTTGGTCAGGGACAAAACACCCGATGAAGAGATGAAGAACCAGGCCAGGGAGCACGGCCTCCCTCTCTTCACCACACCCTTTACAATGTTCACAGCATGCGGAAGATTGTTTAATGCCGGTCTGAGGGGCGTTGATAAGAAACGTACAGTGTGATTTCAAATACCGATGGCCCACTTGACAAAAACCTACCCCATAAAGGCCAGGGATTACTTGAAAGCGGGTGAGGTGTCCATGGAGATACATGGACTCATGAAGAAAATAGGGTTTGATTCGGACTTGATAAGAAGAGTCTCAATATGTGCCTACGAGGCGGAAATGAACGTGGTAATGCACGGAGGCGACGGAGTGCTGAACGTCGAGATCGGCAGTGAATCCATCAACCTCAACGTGAAAGATTCCGGACCGGGCATTGAGGATATAGGCCTTGCCATGCAGGAGGGATTCAGCACTGCAACGGAGGAGGCCAGGCAGATGGGATTCGGCGCAGGAATGGGGCTTCCGAACATAAAGAAAAACAGTGACCGGCTGGAAATAATATCCGACAAGGGCATGGGGACCGAGGTAAGGGTAGGTTTTACGGTTTAAGGGGGGCAAAGTGAGTCAGGAAGCTTCTTCTCTTCATTATGTCCAGATAGATGAGAAGCGATGTGTAGGGTGCGTCCTGTGCATGAAGGCCTGTCCCACCAAGGCAATAAGGGTTAGAGATTTGAAGGTAGCGCAGATAGTTGGCACCTGTGTGGATTGCGGTGAATGCATCAGGGTATGCCCTCACGGGGCTGTCAGAGCCATTACCACAAGAAGCGATTATCTTGCGCCTGCCCCGCACATGATTATAAGCGCCTCCCCGGTGCTCTATTCTCAATTCGGCCAGGATGTAATGCCTGAGGAGATCCAGGCCGCCATGCACAGGACCTTTGAATACGTCTTTGACCAGACCTATTTCCTCGATCTATATAATGTGGCACTCGAGATCTATATAAAGGAAAACCGCTGCAGGGAAGGCGCAGTCAAACCCCTTATCTCTCCTGTCTGCCCTGTAGTCAACAGACTTATAGCATACCGGTTCCCGGCTCTTTTGAAAAACATAAGCCCTATACTTACACCCCGGGAAATTGCAGCCCGAGAACTCAAGCGCCGCATAGAAAAAGATGACCTGCTAAGCTCCAGCGATTACGGCGTTTATCATATCACCCCCTGCTCCGCAAAGATGATATCAATAAAGAATCCCATGTTCCTGAAGACCTCTTATCTTGATGGAGCCATAGGCATAAATGATGTTTTTGACTCCATAAAGAGAAACCTTCCAGGGCCGGAGGAGGAGTCCATGATAAGTCCCTCCAACAGCCTTGCCATAGGCTGGGGTATCTCAGGGGGGGAGATTGCCTCCATGGACGAAGGCAACTACCTGGCAGTCTCAGGCCTGCCCGAGACTATTCGATATCTTGAAAAGATAGAGATGGGCCTTTTCAGCGACATTGAATATTTCGAATTCAGGGCATGCCTGGAAGGATGCATTGGAGGACCGCTCACTGTAGCCGACAGGTACGAGGCAAAAAGGACCGTCACAAAGATCTCCAGGATGTTTTTTCACGACAAGCGGATTCGTTACGCCCAGGCCGAGCGGGCCTATAAGAAGGGCTGGTTTTTCAGTGAAAGGAGACAGGGCCCTGTTGTACATCTAGTTGAAAAATCGGGCATTATCCACGCCATTGAACGGCAGGAAAAAATAGAGAAGATCCTCAGCTCCCTTCCCGGCAAGGCATGCGGATTTTGCGGGTCGCCTGACTGCCGCAGCTTTGCCGAGGATGTGGCGGACGGGAATGCAAGGCTTGAAAGCTGCATCATGAGGAGATCCTGACACAGAATATGGAGGAAATATTGAAGGTTTTAGACATAATCAAACAAGCCGATCTTAAGATAGAGGCAGGGCAGCGGGGCACGGACCGCGAGATAAAGGGCGGCTACTGCGGAGATCTGCTCAGTGACGTAATGGCCAATGCCGGCAAGGGAGACCTTTGGCTGACCATACAGTCGCACCAGAACGTCGTTGCAGTTGCGGTCTTGAGGGAACTTGCAGCCATAATCCTCGTCAACGGACGCCTCCCGGAAGAAGAGACGAAAAATAAAGCAGAGGCAGAAGGCATTCCGATACTTTGCTCAAACCTTCCGGCCTATGAACTGGCAGGAAGGCTTCACAAAATGGGCATAGGCGGTGAAGGGAAGTGAGATCTTTCAAGGCTGATCTTCACATACACTCCTGCCTTTCCCCTTGCGGCGAGCTTGAAATGAGCCCAAGGGCAATAGTGGAAAAAAGCCTTGAAATGGGTCTTGACCTGATTTCCGTCTGCGACCACAATTCCGCAGAAAATGTAGGGTCCGTCATGAGGGCAGGAATTCAGAAAGGTCTGGCAGTTCTGGCGGGGATGGAGATATCATCCAGGGAGGAGGTACACAGTCTGGCTTTTTTTGACACGGAAGAGCAGGCCCTTCAACTCCAGGAAATCATTTACAGGCACCTGAAGGGAACAAACAGGCCGGAACTTTTCGGGGACCAGGTAGTGGCAAACGAGTACGATGAGGTGGAGGGATTTAATGACAGGCTGCTCATCGGGGCCGTTCAGCTTGGGCTTGATGAGATAGTCAACACCGTTCACCTTCTGGGAGGATTGAGCATTGCCTCCCATGTGGACCGACCGAGTTTCAGCATAATGAGCCAGCTTGGTTTTCTCCCTGACGGCATTGATCTGGACGCGGTTGAACTCTCGCGGCATACATCCAGGGAAAAGGCAAGGACCTCTATACCCGGAATCGAAAGATTCTGCCAGGTATCCTTCTCCGATGCGCACGTTCCGGAAGACATAGCCTCTGCCTGCACATATTTCATGATAGAGGCCCCCAGCATCGGAGAACTCAGACTCGCCCTCAGAAACCAGGATGGTAGAAGGGTCCTCGATAACAATAGGATAAGGAAAAGCATCCTCAGGAACTGTGATGAATTAAGTGAGAGAGATCGCATTACACATACTTGATATTGTCGAAAACGGAATCAATGCAGGGGCGGATCTTGTCCGCATAACCGTTGAAGAAAACAGGACTGAGAATCTCCTTAGGATAAGCATAGGAGATAACGGACGGGGAATGGCAAAGGAATTACTGGAAAAGGCGCTTGATCCTTTTTTTACTACAAGGACCACTAGACGTGTGGGACTTGGATTGTCTCTTTTCAAAGAAGCGGCCAAAAGGTGCGAAGGTAATTTCGAGATAAGCTCCGCAGAGGGAAAGGGAACCGAAGTAAAGGCGTCTTTCAGATTAAATCACATTGATCTTGCTCCCCTGGGTGACATGGCCGGCTCACTTACCAGCCTCATAATGGGCAACCCCATGGTTGATTTTGTGTATATCCATTCCATGGATGGAAAGGAGTTCCGTCTGGA
>QZIK01000108.1 GCA_003599015.1 Desulfobacteraceae bacterium
CACCACCTCGTCAAACTCAAGTTCCAGTTCCTGATCGGGGATAGAAAAATCTATCGCTTCAGGCTTGCATTCCGCCCAGCAAAGGGCGCATCCCAGGCACCTGCGGCAACTGAGGCAGCGCTTTGCCTCGGCGATTGCGGTTTCTTCGGGAAAGCCTGTTTCGACTTCAGTGAAGTTTCCCCTTCTTTCATCAACAGAAATCTCCGGCATGTGGGCCCTTTCCGCCGGAACATCGAAAAACGGAATGATATATCTTTTTTCTTTTTCGTAAATCATTTATCTGCTCCTCAGGTATTCGTGAATGCCCGAAGCCCCTTTTTTGCCTCCGGCGATTGCCCGGATGGCGATGTCTGGTCCTGAAACCACATCTCCTCCGGCGAAGACCCCCGGTACGTTGGTTTGGCCGGTATATGGATCAATATCAAATGTGCCCCATCTGGTTATATTAAAGGTATTATTTTCCGGCAGCAGGGAAAGATCGGTGCCCTGACTTATCGCAGGTACAATGGTCTCGGCCTCAATCACATACTCTGAGCCTTCCTTGGGCACCGGCCTGCGTCTGCCCGATGCATCCGGCTCACCAAGTTCCATCTTTATGCACTTCATGCCTGTCGCCTTTTCTCCGTCTCCGATGATTTCTACGGGCGCGGCCAGGTACTGCAGTATGACGCCTTCATGTTCAGCGGCATCTATCTCCCATGGATTGGCGGGCATCTCTTTTTTGGTCCTCCTGTAAAGGATATAGACCTCGTCAAAACCCATTCTCCAGCCCACCCTTGCCGAGTCAATGGCTGCGTTTCCACCGCCTATTACAATGAGTTTACCCTTGGGCTTGGGAAGTCTTCCCAGTGCCTGCTCCCTGAGAAAGGTTACGCAGTCGATTATGCCTTTGCCCTGATACTCGTCCTCTCCTGGTACGGCCAGCTTGAGACCTTTGTGGCATCCGGCTCCAATGAAAAGGGCGTCGAAGTTTTTCCTGAGATCATCGAATGAGATATCTTTTCCCACCCTTGTGTTATAATGGATCTTGACCCCCATGGCGCATATAAGGTCCACCTCTCTTTGAAGGACCTTTTTCGGGAGACGGTATTCGGGAATTCCAACCCACAGGTATCCGCCCGGTACCGGAAGGGCCTCAAAGATCTCTATGTCTTTGTATCCGAGGCGTGCAAGGTCATAGGCGCATGTAAGTCCGGCGGGCCCTGCCCCTATAACAGCAATTTTTTCAGGGTATTTGCTTGAAGGGGTTTCATAGGACGGCTCTATGACTCTGTCGATTTCCACATCGGCAACATAGCGTTTAAGAAAGCATATGCTTATCGGCTGATCCAGATATTGCCTGTTGCAGGCCGTCTCGCAGGGGTGGGGGCATACGCGGCCTATGCTCCCCGGAAGGGGCAGCCTGTCTCTAATCACTGCAAGGGATTCAAGGTGTTTCCCATCCGCTATGAGGCCCACGTAGGAGCGTATATCGAGGTTTGCGGGGCATGTCCTTTGACAGACGGGCATATCTTCCTTGAAGATATTATATTGGCCGGTTGCAGGATTGAAGTAGTCAACGGCTGTCCTGAAGCCCAGGCCTTCATTGAAATCATCAAACATGTTGACCGGGCACACCCGTATGCAGGCCTTGCAATCAGTGCACTTGCTGTTGTCAACCCTGAGGCTTCTTTTCAGGATACGCGCCTTGATCTTGCCGTTTTCCTTGCGGAGTCTCTTGATTTCGCTGTAGGTGAGGATATCAATTGAGCTGTTTTTCCTCACCTTCTCAAGGTCCGGATTGACGAAGGCGTTATCTGGCGTAATAAGCCTGTCCCTGGGTATGCGCTCGGCTCCAAGGGTTGGGAACTTTTCGACGATTGTAACATTTGCGCCGGCCTGCGCTCTCTGTAGGGCGGTGTTTACCCCCTCAAGGCCTCCTCCGACGACTAATACTTTTCTGCTTTCCACTTTGTCATACCTCTTGAGGAACGAGTGTATATAGAGGACTCCTTCCGGCAATCCTTTTCAATGCTACAAATCCCCTTCGCTTGAGGGCCAGAATATGCCGGAAGACCTTTTCAACCGGCATGGAGAGCGAAGCGGCGAGATCTTTTACCGATTTGGCTCCTTCCCTTAATCCTGCGAGGATCTCCTGGACCTCGGTTTCCTCCACAATTATCATGTCTATTGCGCGGTTGAACTCGTGTTCCGTAAAGATCTCTCCGTACATGTTGCCGGTCTGCAGGAATGGAGTCCGTTTCCCGATCACCCAGCGGATCTTTTCCCCTGCAAGCACTGCCTCGGCAATATCCATTTTTTTTGTGAGCTTTGAAGCCTCAAAGCGATCCGCCCCTGCACCGAGGGGGCCGAGCTCCTTAATTTTTTCTGTGAATTCGCCCACAATCTTTACGAATACGGATGCCTCGCCTGAAGAGCACTGCCTGAAGGCCAGACGCTCCGGATTGAGTCCGATATGAGCAAAAAGCTTTCTTGCCATATCGAGCTTTGCCTTGGCCTGGTAATTGCCGCTTATGTAATGACAGTCTCCAAAATAGCAGCCTACCACCAGCATTCCGTCAAGTCCTTTTCTGAATGCCTTGGCCGCCAAAGCGGGGTCAATTCGGCCTGTGCACATGATGCGCACGATCTTTATGTCGGGGGTGTATTGTAGTCTGGAAACTCCAGCCAGGTCCGCTGCCGAGTACCCTCACCAGGTGCAGCAGAAGGTAAGTATCTTGGGAGCAAAATCGCCCACGGGAAACCTCCTTAAACTCAGAATCAATCTTCGCACCGGGAAGGCAGAAACTCCTGAAAAGCACTCCTGCCTGCTTCGGCGGAATGTAGCCTTAACCCAAAAACGCTCCGATCTGTGCCTCGATCTGATCGTCGGTAAAAGAATTAATGGTAAGGGCATGCTGGTAGCATGTTGCGGCACATACTCCGCATCCCTTGCATGCCACGTCTATCACCCTTACCTTTCTGCCTTTTTCGGTTTTGTGTATTTCAAGGGCTCCATAAGGACAAAGCGCCACGCACAGGCCGCATCCCCTGCATGCATCCTCGTTGGCCAGAACGGATATGATCGGCTCAACCACCACAGACCCCTTTGAAAGGGGTATCGAAGCCCTTGATGCAGCGCCCAGTCCCTGGGCTACTGCCTCCCTGACGTTGGCGGGAAACCTGGCGCTCCCGCACAGAAAAACTCCGTCTGTGGCAAAATCAAGAGGCTTGAGCTTTACGTGTCCCTCCAGGAAAAATCCGTTTTCATCCACAGGGACCCTGAGAAGTTTTCCCGTCTCATCGGAATCTTCCTGGGAGAGAAGAGGGGTCGAGAGCGCCAGGAGATCAAACGGAAGCTTCATCTCCCTTCCCAGAAGGGCATTGTAGACCACAACCGAACTCCCTTCCACGCGGGGCGGTTTTTCAGGGTCATAGTTGACGTAACGGATCCCCCTTGCCTTAGAATCCCTGAACATCTCCTCGTTTTCAACACCGTACATCTGCATGTCCCTGTACAGGATAGTCACCTTTGACCCGGGGGCCTGCTCTCTTATCAGGAGGGCATTCTTTACCGCAGTCTGACAGCAGATCCTTGAGCAGTAAGGTCTCTCTTCGTTCCTCGCTCCCACGCACTGGATCATGACAAAGTCTTTGAGCGAAGAAGCCAGACCCTTCTTCAGCCTTGTCTCAAGTTCAAGCTGAGTGACTATCTTTTCTCCCTCATATTGGAAAAGGCCTGCCGGAACTAAATTCCTTGCTCCTGTTGCGACAATTATGACTCCAAGGTCAATTTTTTTGGCGCCTGCGGGAGTTTCGATGTCCGCGCTGTACTTTCCTATGAAGCCCTGCACCCCTGTAACACTTGATCCGGTGAAGACAGTAATTTTGGGGTGGCAGGAAACGGCCTTAACGGTTTTTTCTGCAAGCTCCGCCGCATCGGCCATGGAAGGCCCTAGTTTATTGAGGTTGAGAAGCATTCCTCCCAGCCTGTCAGATCTTTCGACAACCACCACTTCGTAGCCGCGATTAGCTAGGGCCAGAGCAGCAGTCATGCCTGCAATCCCTCCGCCGATTATCATGGCCCTGGGTGTGACCTCGCTCATGATGGGATTCTGGGGCTCAAGAAGTGCAGCCTTTGCAACTCCCATGCGTATAAGGTCCTTGGCCTTGCTGGTTCCGTCTTCTCTTTCCTGCATGTGAACCCAGGAACACTGGTCCCGGATGTTCACCATCTCAAAGAGATAGGGATTCAGCCCGGCCTCGGCGCAGGAACTTCTGAACAGGGGTTCATGGGTCCTTGGGGTACAGGAGGCAACCACCACCCTGTTAAGGTTTTTCTCACCTATCGCCTTTTTTATCTCGTTGATGCCTCCCTCCGAGCAGGTGTATAGATTCCTTTGTACGAACGCAACGTGGGGGAGTGATTCGGCATAGCTGCCCAATGCCTCCATGTCCAGATATCCTGCGATATTGGACCCGCAATGGCAGATAAAGACACCTATTCTGATATCGTCACTCTTGTTAGCAGGCAACGGCTCTCTCCTTTTCTAAATCCGATTGGAATGCTATCTCTGCAGCCCTTGCGGCGGCGCTGGATGCCTGGGCGACAGACTCCGGGACATCCATTGGCGCCTGGGCGCATCCACACACAAAGATCCCAGGTACGGTTGTGTCCACAGGGGAAAGCGGACTGGTCTTAATAAAGTTGTATTTATCGAGTTCCACCCCCAGGGTCTTTGCAAGTTCGGCTATCCCCCTGGTGGGGGCGCAGGCCGTGGCCAGAATTACCATGTCGAATTCCTGGCTTTTTACCTTTCTTTCCTTTGTGTCTTCGTAAGTCACTACGGGATTGCGGCCCGGGCCTTCCGTGATCTCCGCTACACGACCCCGAACATAGGTGATATTGGAATGATTGCCTCCACGGATCTTGTATTCTTCAAAACCCTTTCCGACAGCCCTGATGTCCATCCCGAATATAGTGGAGGCGGTCTCCCTTTCATGCTCGTGGGCGATAATGGCCTCCTTGATGGAGTGCATGCAGCAGTATCCCGAGCAGAAGGGGTAGAACCGGAAGTCCCTTGATCCCACGCACTGAACAAAGGCAAGCCTCTTGGCAACGGTGATGCCTGAAACCTTTTGTTTCAGGTCTTCATAAGATTTCTCAAGAGGGAGGAATTCTTCGTATTTCTCGGCCCACTTGGCCTTGTCGGAATCGTCCCCGTACTGGCCTGCTCGGAATTTAGTTATGAAATCAATTGATTTTTCTCCGTATTTTTCTTCGTATTTATCCAGTGCCTTCCTGGATCTCTCAACCTTTTTTTCCACCTCCTCCAGTTCGGCCTCCAGTGCCCTGTCCGAAGGCCGGTCCAGGTGTCCGGAGGTGGGGCCGCTGGCGCTTAGAAGCCGTTCAAATTCAATGGCTGTAACCACATTGGGTATCTCGCCATAGCGGTATTCCGGGATACTCTTCGGATCAAAGACGTCATAGCCTGCCGCCACGATTATGGAGCCGACCTGTATCTCGACGATTCTGTCCTTTTGTTCAAAGTTGATGGCCTTTGCCTGGCATGTCTTGGCGCACACGCCGCATTTCTTCCCGTTAAGCTGGCGGCAGTGGTCTGGATCAATGGTGTGGGTTGAAGGTATGCCCTGGGCAAAATAACTGTAGATGGCCTTCCTGGTGCCTAGACCTTCGTTGAAAGAGTCCGGCACCACAGTGGGGCATTTCTCTTTGCAGGCGCCGCACCCTGTGCACTTGTCTTCCTCCACATACCGGGCCTTTCTGCGGACGGTTGCCTTGAAATTGCCCGCTTCGCCTTCTATCTTTTCCAATTCGCTGTAGGCCAGGAGCCTAATGTTGGGATGTCGACCGACATCCAGCATCTTGGGCGAAAGTATTCAGATGGCGCAATCGTTGGTCGGGAATGTCTTGTCAAGCTGGGCCATCTTCCCGCCTATACTGGGAAGTCTTTCCACCAGGTGAACCTTGATTCCCATATCGGCAAGATCAAGGGAAGCCTGGATCCCGGCTATTCCACCACCAATAACAAGGACGTCTTTGCTCATAATCTCTAATCCTTCAGTCCTGAAACTCCTTGGGTTTACTATAAAAATCTTCTCAGGCCGGGCCTGTGCCGCTCTTTATCCTATCTGCTATCATGTCATAGAGATCCACAATCTCAATTTCCAGGCCAAAGGCGGACTTTGCGCACCGGAAATGGATCTGACACTTGGGGCATGCAGTTACAAGAGTGTCTGCTCCGGTGTCTGCGGCCTCTTTAAGCCTTTCAAGCTGGATCGCCTTGGAGCAGCTTGAACAGTTCATCCAGCCTGTTGTGCCGCAGCAGATCCCGTTTTCTCTTGATCTTGGCATCTCGGTTAATTCTACCCCCGGCATGGCCTTTATCAGAGAACGCGGTTCATCGTAAATCCCTGCAAGCCTTCCCAGCCTGCAAGGATCATGATAAGTGACAATGGCCCTGGATTCGGCAAGATGAATGGATCCTTGAGCAATCTTTTCATTCAAAAGCTCAAGGATATGTACCGGCTCAAAACCCAGGTCTCCGAAATATTTTGGATAGTATTTCTTAAATGTTAGATAGCCTTCCGGACAACTGAAGACGACCCTCTTTGCGCCGGAAGAGCGAATCAGATCAAGATTTTTTCCGGCCAGCATCTTGAATTTTTCTTCATCTCCGTTCCAAAGGGCGTCATGACCGCAGCAACGTTCGTTATTGCTTACAACGGGGATTTCCCCCATGGCATTCAGGATGCCGACAACGCTGCGCGCACCTTTTATGGAGCCTGCGTTTATGTCCCTGAAGACAACGTCAAAATAAGGTCTGCATCCGACAAAATAAAAGGTTTCGCCTTTTTCAGCGGTCTTGAGTCCTTCCAGCCAGGATGTCCTGTTTTGGCGGACGTTGCCGGTCTGGATGGAGGTTATGGTCTGAAGCATTCCATTATGAGCCGGCACTCCTTCAAATCCCATCTGATGGGCCTCATCTCTCATGAGACGGACGAATTCGGGGAAATCAATATTGGCCGGGCAACGCACGCTGCATTGGGCGCATGTAAGGCAGCTCCAGATGGTGCCGTCGGATGGCTCCTCCAGACCGTACAGGGATCTTTCTATTATCTGCCTTGGTGAAAAGTCGCTGAAGACCCTGGCAACGGGACAGCTTCCCGTGCATACTCCACAGTCCAGACAGTAATATGTCTTTGTTGCGTCTATGAGTTGGGCAATTGCAGTCATTGTCTCGCCTCGTTCTGGAGTTTCATCGCTCAAGCCGCCTTGCGAATGGGCGAGGGGCCTATGGCCTTTACTCGTTCAGTGAATTCAGTTGCTACCTGGGCGAACCTGGTTCCCTCGGCAGAGGAGATCCATTCCAGCCTCAATCTGGAGGGGTCTATTCCCAGTATCGCAGCCAGTTCCCTGGTCATTGCAAACATTTTTTCGGCCTTTACATTACCGTCCAGGTAATGACAATCTCCAATGTGTCAGCCTGCCACAAGGACGCCGTCGGCCCCCTGCTCAAAGGCCTTGAGTATGAAATTGGGATTTATCCTTCCTGAGCACATCACCCTGATAATTCTCATGTTGGGAGGATACTGAAATCTGCTAACGCCTGCAAGGTCCGCTGCTGAATAGGCGCACCAGTTGCATGCGAAGGTTACTATCTTTGGGCTGAACTCCTGGTTCATGCTGATGAACTCCTCCGTACTTTTTAAAAAGGGCCTCAAATAACCTGTTGAAGCGCCGCCCGCACCATGGTGAGGACCTCCTGGTCGTCAAAGTGAAATATGCTGGCTGCTCCTGTCGGGCAGGCAACGGCACATGATCCGCATCCCTTGCAGAGTGCCTCCTGAACAAAGGCAACCGTCCGGCCGCCTTTCCTTTCAACAAGGGAGACGGCATTATAGGGGCATACCTCAACGCATTTGCCGCAGCCTCTGCACATGATTTCCGTTACATGGGAAACCACGCCCTCAACCGTAAGCTCCCTCTTGGAGAGCACGACCGAGGCCCTTGATGCCGCAGCCTTTGCCTGTGCTATGCTTTCCTCAATGGGCTTGGGATAATGGGCCATTCCGGCCAGGAAAATTCCATCGGTTGCGAACTCCACAGGCCTAAGCTTTGCATGGGCCTCCATGAAAAATCCGTCCTGATTGAGGGGCAGCTTGAATATCTGCGCCAGGGCGCCGTTATCCGCCGGCACTATGGCCGAGGCAAGAGCAACAAGGTCAGCGCGGAGCCTTATCTTCCGACCCAGTATATGATCTTTCACTGTTACAAAAAGCTCGGATGCTTCTTTCTGTACCTCGGGCTTATCAGTTACGCCGTATCTTATGAATATTATCCCTTTGGCTCTGGCGTCTCTGTAAAGGGCTTCTCTCTGACCGTAGGTCCTGATGTCCCTGTAGAGAATGTAAATGTCCATCTCCGGATTCAGTTCCTTGAGCTCAAGGGCAGATTTGATGCTGTGGGTGCAGCAGACCTTTGAACAGTAAGGTCTGCCTGGCTCCCTGGACCCGACACACTGTATGAAGACTGCTGATCGGATACCGGATATGAGTTTATCTCTGCCCGTGACGGCTCCGTCAAGCTCAAGGTGGGTCATAATCCTTGGGTCTTCCCCGTAGAGATATTCTCGGGGCTTGGATTCCTCACCGCCCACCGCCATTACCACCGCCCCGTGGCGGATCTTTACTTCCTTTCCTTCATGGCCTATGACGGTGTCGAAATTTCCCACAAAACCGCTGCTCTGCCTTACTTCGGCATCTGTGTAAAGATCAATAAGAGGATGGTTCTTGACGCCGGCTATAATCTCGGAAAGGGCTAGGTTTATTTCTTCTCCTCTCCAGGTTGAAGCAAGACGCCTGGCATTGCCTCCCAGTTCCTTTTCCTTTTCAACCAGAAAGGTCCTGTATCCCTGATCGGCAAGGGAAAGGGCTGCGGTCATTCCTGCGATTCCTCCGCCGATAACTAATGCGCGGCTGTCAACGCCTATGGTGGGCTGTGGAAGCGGGCTTATGAGTCTTGCCCTTGCAACTGCCATTCTGACAAGGTCCATGGCCTTCCGTGTCGCCTCTTCCTTTTCCCTGCTGTGGACCCAGGAGCACTGGTTTCGGATGTTTGCCATTTCAAAGAGGTATTTGTTGAGCCCTGCATCCCTCATTGTTTCCTGGAAAAGCGGTTCGTGGGTCCTGGGTGTGCAGGCCGCCACCACAACTCTGTTGAGTCTTTCCCTCTGGATCACCTCTTTCATCTTGTCCTGGGTATCCTGGGAACAGGTAAAGAGGTTTTCCTCCACATAGGCTACGCCGGGAATGGATCTTGCGTATTTTGCAACCTCTGGTACGTTGACTATTCCGCCAATGTTGGTTCCGCAGTTGCATACAAAGACGCCTATCCTCGGCTCTTCATGGGAGACGTCCCTTTCCTGGGGATATATCCTTTCCTTTACAAGGCTTCCCCGGGCCGAAGAAAGCTTTGCCTTGACATCGCAGGCCGCTGCGCTCGCCTCCATTACAGAGTAGGGGATATCCTTTGGCTCCTGAAAGGCGCCGCACACATACACCCCGGACCTGGACGTCGCAACCGGGGAGAAGCTTGCTGTTTCTACAAAACCGTCTTTGTCCAGTCTTATATCAAGTCGTTCCGCAAGATCCTTCAAAGACTGCGGGGTCTCGAGCCCGACAGAAAGAACAACGATGTCAAAAATCTCTTCCCTGGGCGTTCCATCTTCATCGGCATATCTGATTACCAGATCATTGGTTGCGCCACTCTCTTCTATCGAGTGAATCCTCGATCGAATATACCTTACCCCCATTTCATTCTTGGCACGGTTGTAATAGGCTTCAAAGTCCTTTCCATAGGTACGCATATCCATGAAAAAGATTGCTGTATCCAGGTCTCCGCCGGCATGTTCCTTTGCGATCACCGCTTCCTTGGTGGCGTACATGCAGCACACGGAGGAACAGTAGGAATGATCGCACTGATTGATATCCCTTGACCCGACGCATTGGAGCCATGCAATCTTGTGGGGATGCCTTCCGTCGGAAGGCCGCTTGAGATGCCCCTGATAAGGACCAGTGGAACTGAGTATCCTCTCAAACTCCATGCTGGTTACAACATTGGGGAAGCCTGCATAGCGGTATGTCTGGTATTTGCCGGGGTCAAATGCCTCAAAGCCCGGCGCCAGGATAACGGACCCTGCCCTGATGGTCAGAAGTTCGCCCTTCTCTGAGTGGGTCTCAAGGGTGACGGCCTGGGCCTTGCAGGCAGTCACGCACTGGTAACATTCGCAGCACCCTCCGCAGTTGAGGCAGCGTTCCGCCTCCCGGGATGCCTCTTTTTCGCCGGCACAGAGGTTTACCTCATTGAAACCTGAAAGCCTTTGCTCCGGAGGCAAAGTAGGGGCGCGCATTCTGTGCTTTACGGGTTCTTCCTTTGGGATTGAAAGCCAGTGGTCGCCCATGGGGGGGCCTTCCTCCCATTCTGTCGGGAGAGTCTCACCTTGAAGGTACTTGGAGATATAAGTTGCAGCACGTTTTCCGGCTTCAACGGCTTCAATTACGGTCGCAGGGCCTGTGATAAGATCACCTCCTGCAAAGATCCCATCCCTGTTGGTCTGAAGTGTCTCAGGGTTTACAACCAGGGTGTTCCAGCGGGATATCTCAAGTCCATGGTCATCGCCAATGGCTGCCAGGTCCGGCTCCTGGCCGACGGCAGGTATGATGTGTTCCGCCTCGATAAAGAATTCTGATCCCTCTATGGGAATCGGTTTTCGTCTTCCCGTGGAATCGAGCTCTGAGAGTTTTGTCCTTATGCATTCTATTCCTGAAACCTTGCCGCCGTCACTGGTGATTTTAAGGGGAGCAACCAGGAAATGAATCTTGACACCTTCTTTTTCGGCCTCCTCTACCTCTTCTGGTTCGGCAAGCATCTCTGCCCTTGATCGTCTGTAGATGATATGGGCTTCTCCGGCCCCCAGCCGCAGGGCGACCCTGGCTGCATCGAGAGCGGAATGTCCTCCCCCGATTACCACGACCCTGCCTTTCACTGAGGCCAGGTTCCCGAGGTGGACTTCTCTCAGAAACGTTATTACATCTATAACCCCCCGGCTCTCCTCTCCTGCTATACGCATCCTGAGGCCCTTCCATGCCCCGATGGCTAAAAATACGGCGCTGGCTCCATGTTTCTGGAGATCCTCCAGGGTGATATCTTTTCCCAGCTTAACATTAGTTTGAATGGTTACTCCGAAGCGGGAAAGGTTATTGATCTCGGCGTCAAGGACGCTTCTGGGAAGGCGGTGTTCAGGGATACCGTAGCGCATCATGCCTCCCGCCTCGGGCATTGCCTCATAGACGGTTACACGGTATCCTTCGAGAGCCAGGAAATACGCCGCAGTAAGACCTGCAGGTCCTGATCCTATTACGGCTACATGTCCTTTCTTCGGGGTTATTTCAGGGACGGGGAGATCGCTCAGGTTCACGTGGTCTGCCGCTACGCGCTTCAGTTCCTTTATTGAGATGGATTCATCTACTTCAAGGCGCCGGCAGCTCTTTTCGCAGCGGTGAGGGCAAACCCTTCCCAGGACCCCGGGGAAAGGGAGATCCTTCATTATGATCTCAATGGCCTCCCTGTATTTCCCCTGCTTGACCATCTGTACATAACCCTGAACATTGAGATGTGCAGGACATGCCATCCGGCAGGGGGCGGTATCCAGCTTCTCAATGGCAAAGCTTCCAGGTATGGCCTGGGCGTAGGGTTTAAAGGTAGCCTTTCTAATCGCCAGCCCCTCGTCATACTCGCTGGGCCTCACCACAGGGCATACCTGGGCGCAATCCCCGCACGCCGTGCAGCGGGAAGGATCTATATATCTGGGGGTTCTTCTTACAGCAACCTCCAGGTTCCCTTCTTCGCCTTCAATTCCTTCTATGCTGGAACAGGTTAGAAGTTCTATGTTGGTGTGCCGGCCGACCTCGACCAGCTTGGGCGAGATAATTCACATGGCGCAGTCATTGGTTGGAAAGGTCTTGTCAAGCTGGGCCATTACA
>QZIK01000049.1 GCA_003599015.1 Desulfobacteraceae bacterium
AGACAGGGGCTCTAGCAAATAAATACATGATGAGAAATCCCGACGTCTCAGCCGAAGCCCAGCATCGCTGTTTCAGGGGCATAGAAAATCTCGTGGTATCGGAACTCGCAGGGGTAAACCAGGTGGCGGGCCTTCACGGCGGGGGATCTCCTCAGATGGAAACTATCACCATGATGTCACGCTATGATCTTGAATCTCTTAAAGGAATAGCTAAGTATCTCTTTGGGATAGAAAGGGATATGCCAATTTATGAGCGGCCTGCCGTTACTCCCAGAAAGCAGCTTGAAAGATTCAAAAAGATATTCGGCGCACAAGGGTAGGAATATTCCGGTCAATCAGACCGTGCCTGAAAGGTGACTTCCCATGAGGTGCCGCTGGTCAGGGTCGGAAGAAAATGTCAGATCAAGGAATTGGAGGAACTAGGGTCATGTTTCCCTTGAATGGGAGGCTTTCCGGACTCCTGACAAAGGAGTGCGCAAAAAGAGGCGTTTTTCCTGAGCACGGTCTTATCTATTGGAGGGAACGTATACTTCTGGCAGTTGTCGGCACGGCCGTATTGCTCTCCAGTCTTGCGGCGGTGCCCTCGTTTATCCTGGCTATAAAGGAAAAACTTTGGCTTCTCCTGCTCCTAGATGTTGCCGCCTTATGTTTAGGGCTTATCCTTTTGTTTGTAAGAAAAATTCCTTACAGAATAAGGGCCACGGTGGTTGTAATGGGTTTTTACGGAGTTGGCCTGGGTGTTGTTCTAAATGCGGGACTTTTGAGTGGAGGACCTGCGTGGCTTTTTACATTTGGGGCCATGGCAGGACTCCTTCTGGGCCTGAATGCCGGACTTTTGGCCGTCCTGTTAAACCTTGTTACACTGGCCTTCCTGGGGTTTCTTTACCAAAACGGTTCCATGGGAGAGAATTTGCCCTATTACCTGAGCGGTATCAGGGCGTTTTCAGCAGGCGGTAATTTTATATTGCTCAACCTTATTGTTGCGATTTCGAGTGCGGTTCTGGTCCGTGGCATTGAATTCGCGGCAAAAAAGGAGAGAGATATATCCCGATTTCTTGCGGAGGAAAAAGATCGTCTTATTGAGGCAAGGAAGAGGCTTGAACATGAAGTAGGGTCCCGAAGAGAGGCAGAAAGACTAGCCAGGGAATCCGAGGCGAGGTACAGGCTTCTTGCGGACAATGTCTCTGATATTATATGGACATTGGACCTTGAGACATTGAGGTACACCTATATAAGCCCTTCTGTGTTGAAGATGCGCGGCTATGCCCAGCGTGAAGCCATGGACTTGACCATGGAGGAGACATTATCCCCTCGGTCATTGAAAGAGGTGAGAGAGACCCTTGTGGAGGAATTTGAGAGGGATGGGTCTCCCGGGGTTGACCCTTTAAGGTCTAGAACCATAGAGGTTGAACAGATTTGCAAGGACGGATCCTACAGTCTGGCCGAAGTGACTGTCACCTTTATCCGCGATGCGGAGGGTAAACCTGTCGAACTCCTTGGGGTCAGCCGAGATATAAGGGAACGAAGAAGGGCGGAGAAAGAGAAAAGAGAGCTTGAAAAAAGGCTTCTTGATGCTAAGAGGATGGAAGCAATTGCTACCCTGGCGGGTGGAGTAGCCCATCAGTTCAATAATGCACTAAGCGTTGTCGGCCTGAGTTTGGAGGCAATGAGGATGGCACAGCCGCTCTCAGAAAAACAGACAGGCTACCTTAAGAATATCAAGACGATGAATGAAAGGATGGCTGGGCTTGCTGCCCAGCTTCTGGCCTATGCAAGGGGAGGAATGTACAAGATAATAGAGATCCCGGCGGCGGAACTCATGGAGGCATCTTTGCGACTTGTAAGTCACATAATAAAGCCTCCCATCAGGCTGGAAAAGGAAATCCCCGAAGGGCTCTGGAGCGTTAGAGTTGATATTACACAGATCCAGATGGTCATTTCAGCAGTGCTGGCCAATGCATCAGAGGCAATAGAGGGTGACGGCCGTATTATGGTGCGTTGCAGAAATTTCGAGATAAAGGAAGACAAGGCCTTTCTGGATCAAGGTCTCAGTCCTGGCCGATATGTTTGCGTGGCGGTCCGGGACAGTGGGAAAGGGATGGATTCAGAGACACTGGCCAGGATCTTTGAGCCCTTTTTCAGCACCAAATTTCAGGGAAGAGGTCTCGGTATGGCTGCAGTTTACGGTATTGTTAAAAATCACGAAGGGCATGTTGATGTTGAATCCGCGCCAGGTGAAGGAACTATTGTACGCATATATTTGAGAGCAGCCTATTGAAAAGATAAAAAAATCACTCAAAATAGCATGATGTTGCGTATTCTTTTTTGCCTTACTTAAAAATACATTCTTCGGTATTTTAACAAAATCTCATTAGGCAAAGGAAGTACCTGGCTAGCCATGAGGCTCCAAGATGCCACTATGATGAAATTAACCTTTCATCATCTTTAAATGAATCAATTTGAATAGTTATTCAGGCCCAATTCTCGATCCAATAATTCAACGTTTTATTTACTCGCAGCTTTTCGACAAATCTGTCGAACATCTCTTTGATTGTCGAAGCAATCACATTCTCTAATTAATATAATTTCATAAAATTCAATATGTTGAGTTTGGCACTAATGTTGAATAGGATAAGTTGCAAGTATATCAAACAAATATAGAGAGGAAAGAAAGGAGGTGAGCGTAAGGTTGAAGACAAAATGGATGCCCCTCGGGTCATCAGTTTTTTTCCTGGGCATGGTGGCTGTTTCTGCTTTTGCTGCGGATGGGCTTGATAATCCTGGCCCTGGAGATGCAAAGACAGAGAACTGGCATTACAGAGACAGCAATAACAAGTCGTCCCAAAGCCAGGTGCATACCAGAAGCCGGGTGCGGCTTCACCAAGCATCGGACAATGATCGGATCAATCAGCCAGTTCGGACTGGATCCGGTAATGGCAGGGGATCAGGTGATTGCGATGGAAGCGGTCAGGGACACGGAAGGGGCAAAGGTCGGCGTGGATAAGAATAAAAAATAGATTATGAAAAGGAGGATTACATAATGATTAAAAAAGGTCTTGCAGTTAAACTTATGGTTCTTGCGATGTTGGTTTTTAGCCCCGTCTGGGCCGTGGCAGGAAACGGCAAGGGGGTCATGGACGGAACAGGGCCGGCACCGATACATGACATCCTTAACGGTGAGCCGTTTGATCACGAAGGGCTAGTGACTGCCTGCATACCCGGGCAGGGATTAGTTCTTGACGTTGACGGCCAAGAGATAGTTATTTACGGAATCGGCCCCCAGCGTTACTGGGATGCTATGGATCTTGACAGGCCAGCTGTAGGAGATGAAATTAAGGTCACAGGCTATACGGTTAATTACAACGGGCTTGAACTCAATATCGCCTTTGATATAACCTTATCCGATAGCTATATTCAGCTTCGTGATCCTGAGACAGGACTTCCGCTCTGGCGGCAGCCGAAGCTCAATGAAAATAAGATGAAAAAGTGCGGAGAATAGAGAGTGCAAAGGGGAACTTCAGGAATATTGGCCAAAGAAAGCCTGAAGATCCCCTTTGTCCTGATAATGCTTGCAATATTTCATGTCTGTCCCCTGGAGGCAGCAGAGCTCTCCATTAACTGCTCCGCCGGATACGATAACAATCCCGCTCTGTCTGAAGAATCAGAAGGCTCTGCCTTCGCAGGTTATGGTTTAGGGCTTTTCCAGGCATTGCCCTCCCCTGAACCGCTAAGTATGGGTCTGAAGGCCTCTGCCCGGTACCGCGATCATTTTTCCCTGGGGGACAATTACCGGCTTGAAGCCGGGTATGAGCTTTCCTTTCCTCTGCTCAGGGGAAGGCTCATACCATCAGCCATGGCTGGTGCCGCTCTCTACAGGGATCAACTCGTAGAGGAGGATGAAAGAAACGAATTTTTTATTGGTCTCGGTCTTGCCTGGGTAATCAGCCCGAAGGCAACGCTTTTTTTTCACCCTGGTGTGAGATGGCTTGATTACATGAATGACTCATCCGTTTACGGAGGGAGGACTGTAGCGGCTTCACCCGGTGGAAGAGGGGGACTCGGCCGCCTGGCTTCTTCCAGTGGAAACGGTCCAGGTCAGTCCGGACCGCATGGAGGTAACGGAAGTCCCCATGGACAGGGACCAGACGACCAGGCTTATTCGTCAGTTGTTTACCCGGCCAGGGACGACCGGCTGGTCAGTCTGGCTGCGGATCTTGATTTGGCCTTATCAAAGTCCGTAATCTGCGACCTGTACCTCGCATATGCCGGACTCAGCTCTTCCCTGGGGTCCGAGTCCCGCGATCAGGCCGAGTTGGGGATAACCATAGAGGCCCGAGCAAAGGATGTATGGGTAGGAGAAATCACCGTCTCCTTGAAAGGATCATGGTTTGACGAATCGCGCACTGACAACACCGGGTCAGTGGTATTGAGGTTGAGTCGTCTTTTGGGGGCATGGGCCTTTTTTATTGAGGCCGGTTTGAGCCGTAACGATTCTTCAGTAGAAGGAGAATCATACAGTCAGGGCGTTGTTCAGTGCGGAGTATCCTGGTCATATTGGCCTTCCTTACCATAGTCCCTTTTTCAGGTGTCCTTGCTGAAGAGGCTCTGGTGGGACGTGTGGTATCAATTGATCCTGATAAGGGAACGGTTACCGTTGAACCTGTCGGCGAGGAAGAAGAGCTTGTCGTAAGTCTTAAAGACGGCGTTATTCCTGGCGGGCTTACGGTGGGGGACCTGGTAAGAATCTGGGGAACGAAGGATTCTGTGAACGGCCTTTTCAGTGCAAGTTCCCTGCGGACCGCATCAGGAGGATTCGGCCATCATACGGATCCCACCGGAGTAAGAAAAAGGCTTGGCGGAAGAGGGTATGGATCCGGAGGCGGCTTTGGTGGCCATGGAGGGAGAGGTGGCAGATAAGAAAACTTTTCCCCTGTGGCTTGGTAATCTTCTGGCTTTTGGCCTTTTCTTTGCGGCATCTGCCGCTTACTACCTCTGGCAGATACACCAGTCCAGATATGTCATGGAGCAACACGCATTGGCCCACGCCAGGATGGTTGCAGGGGTGATCCAGCGTAACGCAGAGGCGGCGGTACTCACAAAGAATGCAACGGAAGATATCCTTAAGGGCCTCCTTTTGAATACTGCTCGTTTTGTTAATTATCTTGAACAAATTGAACCGTTTTCAGCTAAAGAGCTGGAGGCCTTTGCCAGGGAGGCCGGTCTCAGGGGCATTAAGATTATGAGGTCGTCTGGTCAGACGATTGACGGCCCTCAGGGATGGCTTAAGGAGGAGCCTGTATGCCATGAGACGCCTGTGCTTGAACATAAAGGAAATGAACATCTGTATCTTCTCATATTGCCTGACGATGGAAATGCCCCCTGCGTGGCGATAGGCGCAGATGCCTTTCGCCTGGAAGCCCTGCAGGATGAAATGGGGCTTGCCAGGGTTGCCGAGGTACTGTCGGGAATGCCCGGTATGGCATATGTAAGGGTAGTTGAGGCTGAAGGAATTGACGCCAGGGCGGCGCCTTATGCTGTCGGTCTTATTGAAGATAAGAAATCCGGAGGGGGGGTGATGGAAGTGAAACTACCCATTTTGTCCGCATCTCTTCTTGTAGGTATTGACGCTAATTATCTTACGGTTTCCACCCGCAGGCTCTGGAGAGACTTCATATCTTTCAGTTCCGCCCTGGCCTTATTTGGAGGAATACTTTCCTTTTTGCTTTACAGGGAACAAAGAATGCGTTTGGCAAGGGTTATGGCCTTTGAAAGAGAGCTTTCCAAAGAGAGGGAGGATGCGTCCCTGGGAAGGGCTGCCGCTTCAATAAGCCATGAGATAAGAAATTCCTTGAATGCCGTTACCATGGGACTTCAGAGGATGCAGGTGGAATCGCCTTTGCTTTCCTCTGAAAACATGCGTCTCATGGATCTTATGTCGAGCGCGGTGGTGCGGGCAAACGATGCTGTCAGCGGCCTTTTGCGATATGTGAGGTCACCTAAGCCCCAGTTGGCTGGAGTATCCTTGACCGGTCTGGCAGAAAATGCCCTGGAGTTATACAGAGGCCGTCTTGAGGAGACCGGCATTAAGATAACGCTGGATTTCCGTCTCTTGGAACCGGTTTCCGGGGACGCTTCCCTCCTTGGACAGGTAATTGAAAATCTGATAAAAAACGCCATAGAAGCCCAGCCCGGAGGTGGGTTCGTTGAAGTGGTTACAGGGAAGGAGCGCAAAGAGGGGTTCTTTTCCATAAGAAATGGAGGATTCAAGCTTCCGCCGCAGGACCTTGAGCGCATCCTCGAACCATATTTTACAACAAAGGCGGATGGAACAGGTCTGGGGCTTGCGATATCCCATCGTATCATCTTTGCTCATAATGGTAGGATAAGTCTTCGCATTCCGGGTCCTGAACAACTGGAGATAGTCTTTTTTCTCCCCTTGTGGAGGGGGGCAGATAAGTCTTTTCTTTCAGCTTTTAAGGTAGCTTAATGAATATACTTGTGGTTGATGACGACCCCATTCAGAGGGAGCTTTTATCCGGGTTTCTTGAGAACCAGGGGCTGAAGGTGTTTAAAGCGGCAAATGGCGAGGAAGGACTTAATGTTTTTATAAGGGAAGCGATTCAGGTGGTGTTGCTTGACCAGCGAATGCCGGGTCAGAGCGGAGCCGAGGTGCTGAAACGCATGAAGGCTGCAAACCCGATGGCGCGGATCATAATGATTACAGCCTATGCCGATGTCAACACCGCGGTAGTTGCAATGAAGGACGGTGCCGACGAGTTTCTTGAAAAGCCGGTGGACCTGAAGCTTCTCCTTGATAAAATCGATGCCCTCAAGACCGATATAGGCATTGATGAAGACTTGAAGGCAGTTGAAAAGAGAATGAATGAACAGCCTCTTCCTCTCAAGATAATCTCGAATAGCCCTGCAATGAGAAAGGTTATTTCAGCGGTCCGCAGGGTTGCCGAAACGGAATGGCCGGTTCTTATACAGGGTGAGACAGGGACAGGTAAAGAGGTCATAGCAAGGCTTATTCATCTGTTGAGCGCAAGGAAGAATCATCCCTTCGTTGATCTAAACTGCGCTGCCGTTCCTGAAAGCCTTTTTGAGAGTGAACTCTTCGGACATGAAAAGGGTGCATTTACAGGCGCCGTAGGAGAAAGAAAAGGACGTTTTGAACTTGCCAGCGGAGGTACGCTTTTTCTTGACGAGATCGGGGAAATGCCCATCCACCTTCAGCCGAAGCTGCTCAGGGTAATCCAGGAAGGTAGAATATCAAGGGTCGGCAGTGAAAAAAGCATTCCGGTGAATGTAAGGATATTATCGGCAACCAATAAGGATCTTAAGCATCTGGCAGATGATTCCCGTTTCAGACAGGACCTTTACTATCGGATAAAGGTTCTGGAAGTCAGGATGCCGCCGCTCAGGCAAAGGAAAGAGGATATCCCTCAGCTTGTTTCCTTTTTCCTGGAAAGGTACGGGAAAAGCTCAGTGCGTTTCTCATCTGATGCCATTGATATGATAGTGAAATATCCTTTTCCTGGAAATGTCCGTGAGCTCGAGCATGTGGTTCAACGCAGCGTCACCATGATCCGAGGCAATCTTATAACGCCAGCTGATCTGCCCGAGGAGATACAGACCCACCAACTGACAACGCAGGGTAGCCTCACGGAGCGGTTGGATAACATGGAGAAGGCCATTATACGAGCTGCCCTGATCGAGACGGACTGGGTTCAGACACGGGCTGCGGAACGGCTGGGCATAAGCGAGAGGGTCCTACGCTATAAGATACAAAAACATAAACTCAGTCGAAATTTCTCCGCATAGCCCAATCAGCTCAGCTATCAAGAGGTGTTTCAATTCATCGTATGCCCCCCTGTGTTGCGGGAACACCGAAAAGGATGTTGCAGGGTAAAGACCGATAGGATATATCGATTATTTTTAGTTTCCTGAAAATGGATTTTATTGAGGAATTAGTAAATGAGACGATTTGCAGGGTCCACTGTATGGTTGATTCGGGCGGCGGTCCTGACATGGACTTTGATTGGATGCCTGTCGTTTGCGCAGGCGGAGGGCGGCCTTAGTGATGCAAAGCTCAGGGTTGCTTTGCTGCCCATTCTGGATGTCCTGCCCTTCCACGTGGCTGAGGCTATGGGTTACTTTAACAGGTGCGGGGTGGATGTTGAGGCCGTTCCGGTTGCGAGTGCCATTGAAAGGGACCAGCTGATGCAGTCCGGGCAGATAGACGGCATGCTTACGGAGATAAACACCACCGCCGCCTTCAACCGCCGAGGCCCCCTGGTTCGCATCGTCAGATTAGCCCGGGTCGCTTATCCAGACTTCCCGCTTTTCCGTATCCTTTCCTCCCCTGGGAGCATGATCCGGTCCCCGGCCGATCTCAAGGGGGTGGGGATCGGCCTGGCAAGGAACACAGTAGTAGAGTATGTGACGGACCGTCTCATGGCGGCGAAAGGCCTGCCGCAGGAGCGGATCGTGAAGCTTTCCGTGCCCGTCATCCCTGAGCGCTTTCAACTCCTCATGCAGGGTAAGGTGAAGGCGGCCGTGCTGCCAGATCCTCTGGCCAGGAGCGCAATGGAGGCGGGCGCTATGGAGGTGATGGCCGATTCTGAGTTCCCACGATATGGCGTGAGCGTGCTGGCCTTCAACGTCCGATCCCTGGAAGAGAAGGGCGATGAGGTGCGCCGTTTCTTGAGCGCCTGGGATGAGGCGGCTGCCCGGATCAACAAAAATCCAGAGGAAACAAGGCCTGTGCTGCTGGAGAAGATTCCCATGCCGGAAAATGTTCGCACCGCCTACAGGATCCCCCCTTATCCCCGAAATGGGGTGCCGTCCAGGGAGCAATGGGAGGACGTCCTTATGTGGATGCGGGAGAGGAATCTCCTGGAAGGCCGCTTATCATACAAGGACTCCGTGACGGCCGAGTTTCTTGAAACAGGTTCGGTCAAATGATAGAGATACGAACCCTTGGATTTGCTTATGCCGGCCAAGCTCCTCTCTTCGAGGGATTCGACCTTTCGATACAACAAGGGGAGGCTTGGGCGGTCATAGGACCGTCGGGGTGCGGCAAGACCACATTCCTCTATCTTCTGGCGGGGCTTCTTGTGCCAGCTTCTGGAGAGATCCGTATTGAGGGAAGCCCCATCCTGCGCCCCAGACCTGGGACCGGCCTGGTGCTTCAGGATCACGGACTCCTTCCCTGGTCCACGGTGGAGGAAAATGCGCGTCTTGGGTGGGTCATCAGGGATTTCTACGGCCCGGATGGCAAGCACAGCCCTTCGGGTACAAGGTTGGGGAAAGATAAGGTGACCAAAAAGGTGGATCAATGGCTGGAGAGACTTCAAATTGCGTCAGTGCGAAACAAATTTCCATCGCAGCTATCCAGGGGCCAGCGCCAGAGGACCGCCATTGCAAGGACCCTGTCTCTGGATCCGGATCTGCTGCTCATGGATGAGCCCTTTTCCGCGCTTGACGCTGCGATCCGGGAAGACCTCCAAAAGACCATGCGGATATACCACCGCGAGTTCTGCACTACCAATGTCCTCGTGACCCATGACATCGAGGAGGCACTCTTGACGGGCGATCACATTCTGGTTTTGCAGACAGGATGTAACCGTAAGGCGAGGGTAATGGAAAACCCGCTGGCAGGCGGCGAGGACATCCGGTCTAAAAAGGAGTTCCAGCAGCTTTTCAATACACTTAGACTCATGCTGGGAGGTAACGGTTGAAAACACAGTCGAGGCCGGCCGGCATACTGCTGGGCCTGGCCATGTTCCTGGTGCTATGGCAGATACTGGCATGGATAGCCAGTAGACCCATCCTGCCCTCCCCTGTCGGCGTTCTGCCTTTGTTTTTCAGCAAACTTCCCGGGGAGCTGGGTCTCCACCTTCTTGCAAGTGCGGGACGGGTGCTGGGTGCCGTGGTCCTGGCGGTGGCGGCCGCAGTGCCTGCCGGGCTGGCCCTGGGCCAGTTCAGGCGCCTGGACCGAATGGTTTCACCCCTGGTGGCCATCCTTTACCCCATCCCCAAGATCGTCCTTCTGCCTGTGATCTACTTGCTCATGGGCATCACGGATCTTTCCAAGGTTATGCTAATTGCCTTGATTCTGTTTTTCCAGATCCTGGTGGTTGTGAGGGACGAGGCTTCCGGTCTTCACCCGGAACTGATCCTTTCCGTGCGTTCCCTGGGGGCGGGAAGAAGGGCTATTTTCAGATACGTATATCTGCCCGCATGCGTACCTGCGGTTCTGACAGCCATAAGGGTTTCAGTTGGGACTGCTATCGCCGTTCTTTTTATTGCAGAGCAGTCCCTTACCAACTGGGGACTGGGTTACTACATTGTGGTGGAGACTTATCAGGTGCTCCGTTACCCTGAGATGTACGCAGGGATTCTGGCCATGGGGCTTCTGGGGGTTGTCCTTTATCTGGTTGTTGAGACCCTGGAACTCCGCCTCAACCGTCATATCTATGTTGACCTTGGCTAAGGGGAGACTGTCTTCTGAATTCATTGTCTTTTCTTCAAATGCATCTGAGGGAACTATGATGGGCGGATTGAAAGTCTGGCTGATGGCGGTACGGCTCCGTACTCTGCCTGCCGCGGTTTCTCCGGTTCTGGTTGGGAGCGCTGCTGCCGCGTACTACCGGAGCTTCCGCCTTCTTCCTGCGATTGCCTGCCTGTGCGGCGCCCTGCTTATACAGATAGGGGTAAATCTGGCCAACGACTACTTCGACCACATAAAGGGAGTGGACACCGGGGAAAGGATCGGTCCGGTGAGGGTGACTCAGGCGGGACTCATCGCCCCAGAGAGTGTGAGGATTGGCATGGCAGTGACCTTTCTGCTTGCGGTAGCGATCGGGATCTACCTGACCATGGTGGCCGGCTGGCCTGTGTTGGCAATCGGCTGCACAGCAATCCTGGCGTCACTGCTTTACAGCGGCGGTCCTTATCCGCTGGCAAGCCACGGTCTGGGGGATTTGTTTTCATTTTTATTTTTCGGCCCGGTGGCGGTGTGCGGCACATATTATGTGCAGGCCCTTTATCTAAGCCTTCTGCCTGTGCTTCTATCTATCTCCGTGGGGTTCCTGGTAGCTGCTATCCTGGTGGTCAACAACCTCAGGGACATCCCCACAGACGGCAAGGTGGGGAAGCGCACCCTGGCGGTCACGCTTGGGCCTCGGAAGAGCAGGGTTGAGTTTCTTTGCCTGGTGGGGGCTGCTTATGGTCTGATTCTGTTGCAATGGCTATTCGGTATGCTCTCCTCCTGGGGACTTCTTCCCTTTCTTTCGGCACCCATGGCCGCTTTGCTCTCTCGATCCCTCTGGATTCTCACCGGGGCATCCCTCAACAGCAGCCTCGCTGGAACCGCCAGACTGACACTCATCTTCAGCATCCTGTTGTCTCTGGGGCTGCTCCTGGGCGGCTGAAACACCCTCTTAATTACATGGGACAACTCTGATTCCGCACGAAGCATATTGTGGGGCCGGATTCCCAAGGTCTTTGTCTGCATCTTAGCCTGCATATCCGTGCGTTATAGCTATCTTGGTGGCCATCTGGGAAAACCCCACTCCCAGAGAAAAAACAGAGCCTATGTCCAGGTTTTCATCGGCTGTCCTGTCAAAGAAGACATTTATGGAGGATTGCATACCTTCATCGGTTTTCCAGTAGCAGACCATCATCGGTACGAGCGGAAGGGGGTGCAGGACCACGGAGATGTCAGATTGGAACTGTGGAGCAACCCTGGTTCCCCCAAACAGATGGACCATATCGTCAAAAAGCTCCGTATAGACGTCTGCCACCTTTTTAAGCGCGTCTTCACACCTTTTGTGGAAAAGGGCGTATCGTTCCCTGCCGTCCTTAAGTTCCCTGAAGGATACCCACTCTCCTTTGGGCTCAACTCCTTTGCCGAAGAGTACGTAGCTCAGGAATGGCACAGCTATCCATGGGTTTATGTGGATGTCAGAAAAGAGATTGCCCTTTGAATCCACGCTGAAGTCCTTCCCCATGACCTTGAGTGTCAATCTTCCCTCCTTGAAATCAGCCCTGA
>QZIK01000148.1 GCA_003599015.1 Desulfobacteraceae bacterium
GTAAAACAGTAAATTGGAATCAGGTAGTAAGTCTTTATTTGAGCAAAGAACTAATTATTATTCTCTATAAGCCAGATCCAAAGCGCAAACGTACTTGGCCTTTAATTATCCCTGCCATTTATTTAGGACAGCGAGACAAGATTGTGGAGGTTATGAAGCACTATAGCCCAAGCGAGCCCATTATGATGACTAGCCCAGCTTTAATTTCGCGCATGCTCATAATTGGTGCTTTTGTTCTTTTTGTGATTTGGCTTCTGGAGTTGATGATTACAGGTTAGCGCAAGATGCGCTAAGTAATTTCATATTTTTAACGAGATCTAGCGCGAGCATTGCTATGTTGTAAAGAGAATAATTAATCAATATTGGCCAGCCAATAAAAAAGACGCGCACTTTTATATATACGGCAAAATCACCCATACAATTAGGCTTTAGAATTACAAGGACTAATTTTAATAGTGCTTGATTTCTTTGTCTTTTGGATGTCATTATCAAATATGTCTTTACAAATCACATTCGGTTAAGCGCAGCACCCTTCTCAAAGCTTAGGTATCCATAATTTCCGTCTCCCTGGGGGAGAAAATGGAAACCAAGCTTGGGCTGCTCTGATCGAACTGACACATATTGGAAGAAGGACCACGAATCATGCCAACCATCCGTTCCTTCCTGTGGCTCAGCTACTCGGACCTCTCGTGGCTTACCTGCGGACTCTGTCTGGCTCTCGCCTATCTTATTTGGCGAAACGCCCAACATCGCGAGTTGGCGCTGACGGATCGCCTCACCCGACTTGCCAATCGGCTGCACGGAGACAAGCTCAATATTGTTATCATTTTCAAAAGCCTGGCGTGCCCCGTTTTTCCGTGCTTCGCCCTGGGCCGCACCCGGCAGACCCTCAATAACAGCTACCTTACCGGAACCAATTTTGTCGATAATGTACTGGGCCCCGATCTCACCCTGCTTGGCAAAATCAGAAGTAATAAAGGCTTCGATGCGGGCGCCGGCCGCCTCGGCCGCCTCCGCATCCACGCTGGTCCCCACCGCGATGACGGGGATGCCTTTGCGCGTGGCCTCGGCGACGCCGGGCACCAAGTTATAAGGAGTGATCGCGGAAAGGGCGACGGCATCATAGTCCTTAGCCAGCACCGTCTGCAGCGCTTCAAGCTGGGAATTGACGTCGTCTTCCTTGGGCGCGGAGAGCACATCCACGTGGACGCCGTATTCCCGGGCTGCTGCCTCATAACCTTCCTTCATCGTAATCCAGAAGGGATTGGCCAGCGTAATCAGCAGGGCGGCAATCTTGTAATCTCCGCCAGCTTGCGGCAGAGGGGCCAGTAGTTCCAGCAGCCTTGCTTCCGCCTCCTCATAACCGGCACTGGCCTCTGGAGGCGCTCCCTTTTCTTCACCGCCTTTTCTCCCCGCATCGCCGGCGCAGCCCAGCAAAGGGACAGCCAGGAGAAAGACTGTCAGCATTACGGCAACGAGCTTGTAGGAAAATAATTTGTTTAACATCTTGATCCCCCTTAAATTTAATTTTTATCCTTACTTATGTTCCTGCAGAAAAGCCCGCACCTGTTCTTCTCCTGCCTGCAGCCTCGCTCCCAAACGGGTGCATTTGAGGGCGGCACAGGCGGAGGCAAATTGCAGGGAGGCCTTTTGCCCCTCTCCCCGGAAAAAATAAGCATGAATCAGACCGCCGGCAAAAGCGTCTCCGGCGCCGGTGGTGTCCACCGCTTTCACCGCAAAGGCTGGCACGTGGATCGTCTCTGTCTCCGTCACCCAGATTGCCCCCGTCTCCCCCAGGGTGGCGATTAAACCCAGGGGCGGCCGATAATTGTGATATAGCCGGTCTGCAGCCTGCCAGGGGTCAGTTTCCCCGGCCAGCTCCTGCAGCGCTTCCCTGCCGCCGCAAAACAGGCTGCAGCAGGAGAGCATCTCCTCGATCTCTTCCCTGACGATACCGCACAACTCCATGAAAGAGGGGGCACATTCCAGGGCAAAAACAACTGGTATTTCCCGTTCCCGGGCCAGGCGGGCCAGCTTTAGCGCCGGCTGCCCTGGGAACATATCGGTATAAAAAACCCCTATCCCCTCCAGCATGGACCCGTTTACATCTGCCGCCTGTAGGGAGAGGAGGCTGTCCCCGGGATTGACGAAGATGGAGCGGGCGCCGCGTCCATCCACCGTCACATAGGTGTGGAGAGTGGTGCCGTTGGCTCTGATCTTGATGTTCGACGTATCCACACCGACCCGGGACAGCTCATCTTTAAAAACCACGCCGTAATGATCATCGCCCAAAGCGGCCACCAGGAAAGCTGGCGTGCCAAGGCGCGCCAGGGCGACGAGTACGTTGGCACAGCTTCCCCCCGGCAATAACTGTTCTTCGTAGATAAAAGCAAAGCCGTCTTCCCGCGGTAGGGAACCGCACTGCAGCACAATATCCATGGCAGCCGCGCCTAAACCCAATACTTTTTTGCTCACGGAGTTTGGTCTCCTTTCTTTTTGTACCTGGCCCGTTCCCCGCCGATCAGCTTGGGGCGGGAGCGGGCGGCTACAACCCTTGCCCCACCGATGTACTCCCTGCTCAGGAGCAGGGGAAAGACCACGGGCTTGAGATGCATGCCGATCATGGTAAGGCCGATATCCAGCCCCAGCTCCCCACGCACCGCTTCCACCACCACCGGGTCATGGAAGTACTCATAGGCGACGGCGGCAAATGTCCCTCCTGCTTCCGCAACGGGTAGGACACTGACCTCATCCAGCTCTTTTTGCCGCAACAGCTCCCTCTCGATAATCAGGGCCCTGTTTAGGTGCTCACAGCACTGCACCGCCAGCCAAGCCTGGGGAGGCTTATGCTGCCAGAGGGCGCGGCAAATGGCCCGGGCCAGTTCCGGGTCCCCTGTGGTATCGGCGCGATGCCCCTCCACTCTGCTGATGCTGCAAGAAACAACAAAAATTGCTCCGGGCCGGGGCGGTGCCAGGGCGGTTAATTCTTCCAGTACCTCCCGGACCTGTACATAAACCCCGTTAACACCGTTAACCTCCCGCAAGGTTGTCCCCTCCTTCCCAGAGAGCACGCAGACGGCAGGCCAGGTGGATATTGGCGATCAGTGCCAGGAGCTGCAGCAGGGAGGCGTATCCCCCACTGGCCAGGTCCAGGGCTGCGTTGACCGCGGGATGAAAGTCAAGGCCCGCCCTTTGGGCTTCTTCGCCCCGCTGCAGCGCTGTCGCCAGCATCTCTTCCCGTCCTTCCAGGCGCAGGGAAAGGGGCAGGGGATTAAAGAGCACTGCGCTTTTGCCTTCCTCACGGCAAGAGAGTCTCGCTGCTTCCGCCTCTGTAAGCAGGGCGGCATCAAGGGCGCCGGGAGGTTCGCGGAAAAGAAAGCCGTCAAGGTAATCACGCCTCCAGCCAAGGAGACGTACTCCCCTTTTACGTAAAAAGGCCAGGCTGGCCCCCTGTTCCAACGCATCTTTGAAGGCAGAGGCGAGGAGCAGGTCCGCGCTGCGGGGCAGTTCGTGCAGATCATCGGAGACAATCCCCTGGCGCACCCCGCCTATCCCTGCAGTCACAACAAGGCATCGCTCCTTTCCCGGCAGCGCCGCAGCCGCGCATAGCAGGGCAGAAGCGGTGAGAAAGCCGCCCGCGCCGCAGGCAGCCGCTTCCGCCAGTGTTGTGCCGTTAATACGTGGCCACTCTTTTCCCCTTACTTCCAAAAAGCGGGGCAGCAACCCTGCCCGCAGTTTGCCTTCTTCCAGCCATAGCAGCTCCACCTCCGCGGCAGCGGGCCAGAGGTAGAGCAGAAGTTCATCCTTCAGGGAGGCCAGGCCACGACCCAGCAGAGCCGTCTCCACCAGGATAGGAGCTTTATGATGGATCGGAAAATCAACGATCTGTTTTATTTCAATACCCCTCCTCACAACGGCGGACTATCTGCTGATTATATAATTACGTTTTTAACATACCTGCCGGGCATATCGCCAGGCAACGGCCCCGGCAGAAAACTTTTTCCTGGCTTTTTCTGCAAAGGGTATGGTCGGTTCTGCTGACGGGGTCGAGCCAGACGATATTCTCGTCAGGCATTTGGGTTTTCCGCAGGATGTTTCCTTCAGCGATGGCATTACCTGGGCATTCTTTAAGGCATCTAGCGCAAGAGGTCCCCAGACAGGCTTTTTCCTCCAGGAGGGGCGTGGCAGGAAGTTCTGCTGCCGTTACGATGCTGTTGTAGCGTACCCGCGGGCCGTATTTTGGATTGACAACCAGGTTGTTTAACCCGAATTCACCCAGTCCGGCGCGGACCGCGGCATGGCGATGCGAAAAAGGGGCAACACCATACTTTTCATAATAATTGTTGTACTGCTTGCCGAAAGTTGGCGTAAAAAACAGCGTTCGATAGCCCTGTTCCTGGAACAAGAGACCCAGGCGCAAAGAAAGCTGTTCCAGGCGGGTATTGATAATCTCAAACCCTGAAGTATAATAGAAATAGTTCTGGAGAAGCTCAAGGCGCTCTTCTTCCGGTACGGCCGGCGATCCTTTCATCATCTCCTCGCGGTAGAGCACCCCTTCCGGTATAGGGACCCCGATAACCACTACATTTCTGGCCTTCTCCAGAAAGTCCCGGGGATGGTGCCCGGAAGGGGCACCGTCAAAGCGCTCTACCGGGGCAACGCCAAGTAACGCTATACCCTCTGTTGAAGCGATCCTTTCTAATTCGCCTCTGATATCCATAAAACTATTCCCTTATTCCCATCCTTCAAATTCGGCAACATTTTCTTTGCTTACCAGGGCCAGCGGGGAAAAGACTTCGTCGGGAATAGCGTGTCCCTGCACGGTCTTCAAGGCCAGGATCAGAGCTGCTTTCGAGTAAACCCTGATGGAATAGGCGATGCTGCC
Organism: Desulfobacteraceae bacterium; assembly: GCA_003599015.1. Taxonomy (GTDB): domain Bacteria; phylum Desulfobacterota; class DSM-4660; order Desulfatiglandales; family Desulfatiglandaceae; genus CG2-30-51-40. The sequence goes on from QZIK01000148.1 coordinate 4,886, forward strand.
GTCCAGTTTTCCTTCCTTAATGGCCTCATGGGCCTCGGAAATGAAATCGACACCGAAAATGATCACACCTTCGCGCTTACCGGCGGCTTCCAGGGCGTCCGCCGCCGCGAGGGCCATAACGTCGTTGCAGCAAAAAATGGCCCTGATATCCGGGTGGGCTTGCAGAATGTTGGAGGCAATATTATAAGCGGTGTTACGATCCCAGTTGCCGGGCTGGATACTGACGATCTCCACGTTTTCGGCTGCCTCGAACACCTTTTTTGCACCCGCGGTCCGCCCCTCGCTCTGTCCCGCCCCCGGAATGCCCTGGATAATAGCCACCTTGCCTCCAGCCGGCCCCAGTTTTTCCACGATATATTCTGCGGCCATGGCGCCCTGCTCCTCGTAATCAACGGTTATCCTGCCGTCCAGCCAGCCGCCGGCTTCCTTCAACGCTTCCTTGCTGATAGGCGGGCCCAGGTTAATGACCTTGATGCCCTTCTTGTTAGCTCTAACCACTCCCGGCACCAGGTTAAAAGGCTCGATGGGAGAGGCCACGATAGCTGCATAATCCCTGGCCACTATAGCATCCAGAGTCTCCAGCTGCGATTTGGTATCTCCCTCCGTGGGCGCAGCCATGACTGTAACTTCGATCCCCAGTTCTGCGCCCGCCTGTTCGTAACCTTCTTTCATGGCTACCCAAAAAGGATTGGCCAGGGTAATGATCAGGACCCCTATTTTTTCGCCGGTATTGAACTCGGGTAGGGGGGCAAGTTGCTCCATTAAGACCTGCTCCATCTCTTGTGCTTTGGGGTTCATGGCAGGACCAGCAGCTGTTTTTTCAACTTCATCATCGTCTTCTTTTACTTCTTCAGCCGCACCGGTGCCGGTTTTTTCTCCACTGGCGGGTGGAGAAGCGGGAGAGCCACATCCGGCTGCGAAAGCAACCAGGGAAAACAGCAACATAAAGGCAAGCATTCTTTTCATCTTTTCTTTCATACAGCTGTACTCCTTTCTTTCTTATGCGTACTGGCCAGGCCTTTCCTGGATCTAACCTCGGCAAAAATTACTGCCGAGAGGATGATCATACCGATAAGCAACTGCTGGTAATAGGATGGTATGCTGAGGATGACCAGCCCGTTGCGCAGTATTCCCAGCAGCAAACACGCGATTAACGTACCGGCAATACTCCCCCTTCCGCCTTTCATGCTGGTCCCGCCCAGCACCACCGCGGCGATGGAGTCCAGCTCCAGCATCCAGCCGGCCAGGGGTTCCGCTGTATTCAGCCTGGCGGTAACGACCAGCCCCCCCAGAGCTGCCGTTACCCCGCAGAGCAGATAAACCATGATTTTGTACAAATGTATGGAAACCCCGCTGCGGCGTAGCGCCTCCTCATTTCCGCCCAGGGCCAGGGTATAGTAACCAAACCTGCTCATGTTCAGGACCAGTGCGGCGAGGACCGCCATAAAAGCTGCCAGAAGCATGGGTGGATTTAACGGCCCGATATGGCCGCTTCCCCACCAGGTAAAGGCCCTCGGAAAACCGTAGATGGGAATACCGCCGGTAATGATTAGCGCCAGTCCTCTGGCCAGGGACATAAAGCCCAGGGTAACAATGAAAGGGTTGATTCTGAGAAGGGAGATGACGCTGCCGTTTGCAGCACCCACCAATCCACCAACTGCCAGACCGATGAGAATAGATATACCAACTCCCAGGCCGCCCTGCATAGCAAGAGCCATACAGACACCGCTTAAAGCAGCCACTGCTCCCACGGAAAGGTCTATGCCGCCGGATGAGATGACGAATGTCATGCCCAGCGCCAGGATAATGTAAAGGGAACTGTGGTCGAAAACATTGCGGAGGTTATCCCAGGTAAGGAAAAAAGGAGAGGCGACACTTAGAAAGATAACCATGGCCAGCAGCACCAGGATTAAGAGCAGTTGAGGAAAAATGTTGCCCGGTAACAGCTTGATTTTAGTCCTCTTCATTTCCGTGTTTCTCCACATCGCTAAGCCGTTATGTTTTCTTCTTTGTATTCTCCGCTATACCGGTTGGAGCCGGTGATAAAACCAACCACCTGGTCGGGGTTGGTGTTTTCCGTGCGAAAATCCTTCACCAGCCGCCCGTTTCTGATAACGCAGATTCGGTCCGCAATGCTAAAAACGTGGTGAAGGTTGTGGCTGATTACAAGCACGGCAAACCCCTCGTCCCCCAGGCTGCGGATTAACTTTAAGACCCTGGCCGATTCACTTACACCCATGGCGGCAGTGGGTTCATCAAAAGTAATCATCCTGCCCTGCAGCTTGATGCTCCTGGCTACTGCAACCCCCTGTCTCTGGCCGCCCGATAAAAATTCCACAGGCGTGGTGACAGAGGGGATGGAAACTTTCAGCCTCCTTAACAGCTCTTCGCTCTCCCTGTTCATTCTCTTCTTGTCCACAAAAAAAGCAGCCTTCAAGGGTTCTCTTCCCAGGAAGATGTTGCTGGCCGCATCGCGGCAGTCCACCAGCGCCAGGTCCTGGTAGACGGTAGATATACCCAGCTCTATAGCTTTAGACGGCGTCAGGTGCTTAAAAGTCTTCCCATTCAAAGACAGTTCGCCCTCGTCCGGATTTAATACTCCGGATATGATTTTGATCAGGGTGGATTTGCCAGCCCCGTTATCGCCAACCAACGCCATGACTTCGCCGGAGTATATATCCAGATCAACACCGTCCAGGGCAATAACATGCCCGAAGGACTTTTTGATATTTCTCAGCCTGATATAGGGGATTCTCTTTTCTTGACCGGCATCATTCGACATCGTCTCTCACCTCGACAAACCGGGAAGGGGGCAGCTCTGAAGATGGATACCCATGAAAATGCATACTCGTACCCCGACCTGCTATGGCCAAAGTACAAAAAAATGCAGCTAAAAAGAAAAGCGGTGAAGCATATACTATCCAGACAATTCCCATGACTGCTCGGCCGTTCCCTAGTTTACATGAAGCTTTTTTCCCTGTCTAATAGTTAATATAAATAATGCCCATGATGTAAATAGAAAAATTATAAAACCGGTAAAAGAAAAAAGCCGGTTCGTCCCGGTTAAGATGAATGGAGTACAAGCCGCTTAATATCAATGAATACGCGGGCACCTGTTACTTAACCAGGCACCTGCCCTTTTCCATATAAAAGATCCGGTGGGCGCAATGCTCTGCCAGTTCGCGATGATGGGTAACCATAAAAACAGCGGTGTTTGCTGCAACCAACTCCGCCATCACCTCCATAAACCTGCCCGCAGAGACACAGTCCATGCCATGGGTAGGTTCGTCCAAAAGCAAAAGGGGTTGTTCCTGGGCCAGGACGCCGGCCAAGGCCACCCACTGCCTGTCGGTTTTTGTCAGAGAGTAAGGATGTTCTTCCGCCAGATACTCTATCTGCAGGCGTTTCAGCCATTTCTCAACACGGGCCGCAATAAGCGAGGGGTTAATCTTTCGCATTTTCAGCCCCCAGGCCACTTCTTTTATGACCTTATCTTGAAAAATCTGATGATCCGGGTTCTGAAACAAAAAGCCGCTCCCGGCGGTGGCCTGGGCAATGGATAGCCCCTTAATACATTTACCAAGGATGCAAACCTCGCCTTTTTTCGGCTGCAGGATACCGGCGGCAAGCTTTAGCAGCGTGCTTTTACCCGACCCGTTAGGCCCGGTCAAAGCCACAATTTCGCCCGCCCTTATCGATAAACTGATGTTATCCAGTAAAAAACCCTGCCCGTAGGAATAGAAAACATTATTCATAGTCATTACAGGCAGGGGGCTTCCTTTTTCTTTTCTTTCGGGACTTTTCCCCAAGCAGTTTTTTAAAAAACTACTGCCGTCTACGTCAATACCCAGACTTTTGGCTTCTTCCCATCGCTTCTGAAAATCTTGCCTGGAACCCTGCCAGTAAATCTCCCCCTTTACCATTAAAAAGCACCTGGTTTCAAGAGCTGCATATAAATGACTGGAAGCAGCTGCAATCAGGATACAGGTGCCTTTTGAAGCCAGTTCTTTTAGTAGGGAGATAAATTTTGCTGTAAAATCAGAATCCATCTGGGCCAATGGTTCATCAAGCAGTAAAATGGGAGGGTCGAGGGCCATTGCTGCGGCCAGTGTCAGACGCTGCCGTTCTCCACCGGAAAGGGTATGAACAGGCCTGCTCATTAACGGACCCAGTTGAAACAGGGAGGCAAGTTGTTGTAATCTGAAACGACGTTTTTTGCGGGCCATCCCTGGTTGTACAGGTGAAACTCCAGTTCTTCGGCTACAGTGGGTAAAAGAAAAATATCGCTATCCTGTAAGACGGTTCCCGTTTTTTGGCTTACCCCGCACTCTCCCTCAATTCTTGCCGGCTGCATACGTGGGATCAGGCCGCTCAGGCAGTGCAGCAGCGTGGATTTGCCGCTGCCGTTGTGCCCCAGCAAAAGGCCTATTTCTCCCCGTGATAGTTGAAGTGATACCTTTTTTAGGGCTGGCTGGTTACTCCAGGGGTAAGTCACGGTAAGGTTTTGGACTGAGATCACTTTATATCCGTCCTCTTTCAACTTGAGCCCTAGCTACAACAGTCTATACTGTATCAGTAAAGCCAGGTTTACAATAAAAAAGCTTACTGACACGGCGGCAAGCCAGCGATAACCCTTTTTTGCCCGGATGGGTAAAAAAGTATCTCCTGCAGGCTGTTTTTGTACGTCTTCGCCGTAGCCGCGAAGGTAGAGCAAATAAGCCATACCATGTGCCCTGTTGAGGGACTTGATAACGACCGGTATAATCATGGCCAGGTAGGCCCTGATTTTAGATACCAGGTTGTTCCAGCTAAGTCCCCTCGTTTGCTGTGCCTGCGCTGTAATTTCCATTTCTTCAAGGAGTACGGGCAACAAGTCCAGCAGCAAGAGCATTATCAGGCCCAGATCTCTATGCCAGCTGCTGAAAAGACGAAATATTTCCTGCGGAAGCGTAGTCATCAGAAAGAGTTGTGCCAGGGCCACAATGCCTGTCAGGCGCAGGGCTACAATACTGCCGTAAATAAATCCCTCCCATCCCAGCCTTCCCCATAAAGTCTCATTGGCAGGATTCAACAAGCTGTGGAAAAGTATTATAAACAGGGAGAAGAGCAAGCAATCCCATCATAAAAAAGAATAAAGAAAACAGCTTAATCCTAACGGGCACCCGATACCAGAAACCGCTTCCTTTTGCTGCATACAAACTCTCCATCTTTCGTCTCCCTAAGACTGCATTTAACAAATTGTTCAAGCGATGCGGAGAATACGACCGGTTTCAATTTCAAGCCCCGGGTTGAATTTCTCTGCCTAGGCATCCCGGGTTTTCTTGCCGGAAGCAATCGTCTTCCATTGTAGCGGTAGGCTGCGGAAAATTAACATGACCAGGTAGGCAGAAAGGGCTTTATCAATTAAATTGGTAGGAATACGAGCTAAAAATGCACTGGAGAAAATCCTGTCTGTGCTGCCCAGGATGATGCCGTAAAGGATATCCACCCCGCCCCCTGTCAGGCCGCCAAAGAGGTAAACGGCAATCGGTGTTCCAATCAAGGGAGCGACTACTGCCAGGATGACCCCGATGAGAAGGGGGGTAAAATAATCTTCAAAGCCCTTTTCAGTGCAATGGCACCCACAATCAATCCGATAACAGCATTAACAATACCAAAGGGAATAGTGGTTGGACCGGAAATGATTCCTTGAAAAACGTTGCTCAGCAAACCGGTCAGCGCTCCGGGCCAGGGACCGAGCAGGACAGCGGACAACATCGTTCCAATTGTGTCTAAAAACAGGGGCAGTTTCAACGCCGATGCCAGAGTGCCACCGATGATATTAATGCCAATCCCAACAACGATCATAGCTAATTTCAAGCGTTTATCCATTAGAGCTCACCTCGTTTATTTTGTATCACGAAAAAAGTTGAGTTGTTTCAGGCAAACCGGCTCATAAACTCTTTTAAAGATTTCAGTGTGCCCTCCAGGTCGTCCTCCGCAACCTCGAAAAAAGGAATTTTGAGACCTGCTTCTGCCAGCTTTTCCTGGAAGATTTCCAAAAACACCCCGGGTTCCTTTACCAGAGATCCTGAGGGCAAGCAATTATCACCTGAATGCGGTATTATCTCACCTCCCCATTTTGCCCGGTAGGTATAGTGGATTCCACAGGAAGGACTTCCTTTGATCCCTAACACACCGATGAGCTTATAGCCCTGCTGGTGATAGTCCATCAGCTGATCTATTACCGGGCCAAGGATTATACTACAGTGACGGCGATAAAACGGATTATCGTACTGGTCTTTAGACTGTCCCCAGCGCGCCCCACCGGCAAAGGAATGTTCGGGACAAGGCAACTGCATGATGCCTGTTTCCTGCTGGAGAATGTGCCGGACAACAGGCTTCAGGACAGGGCCGTGCAGGGCTGCCCCCTTGATTTTACTGTTGGCGTTAAGCAAACAATGACTTAACAACAATATCTTACCGCTGCGTAACAGTTCACCCACCGCTTCCGGTTAATTGTTCTCATATTTAACACGTTTAACACGCTCTTTTTGTTTGACCCAAAACCTGCTATCAAAAAATTGAAATGCCCCGAAAATGCCGGTCGAAAGATCAAATTAAAGCGTGATACATTTAGCGGCAGAGCGTATGCTCTCCACAGTGTCGTACATGAAAGCTCTACAAAATCAGCCTTGGCAGCAGAAGTGCTCTCACCAGAAACTATCTGAACATTTACGTTGATCTCCTGACCGATTTGAATGGCTGATCCAAGTGTATCAGCAGTTAAGATGTAAACTTCTAGAATGTCTGCAGCTTTATTTAACAAGGAAAGGGTTTTTTCGTGTAATTTTCCATCCACTGTTAGGGTGCCATTTAAATCTAAAACGATTTTCGTTAGCTTAACTATTCCTTTACCCGGAATTTCCAATTTTAATGCCATATCATTACCTCGCAAAGCGTAATACTTTACAATCATCACGATGAGGCCATTCAACCTGGATACATAATTGCACCTTATCTTTCGCTCACTTAAATTTCTACTACCAAAAAATGTTTCATGTCTCGACCTTTAAAACTTCCGGTCCAGGCTCCGGTACTGGATGGCTTCGGCAATATGGGCTGGGTTGATCCTTTCCTCGCCGTCCAAATCTGCGATGGTGCGGGCCACCTTG
>QZIK01000012.1 GCA_003599015.1 Desulfobacteraceae bacterium
GGACCGCCTCTGCCGATTTACCAGTTCGCGCTAAAGGATATTTCCAGCAAGGGCATGTGCATCATAGTAAGGGATGGTTCCCCTATCCTCAAGCACCTTAGAGAAGGCCAGATGCTTGAGCTAAAATGTTATTCAAGGGATGAATTCAAATCCAACATAACCAAGAGTCTCCGGGCAGAGATAAGACATATTACAAATGGTGAGCCATGGCATTATAAAGGCTCTTTCCTGGTTGGCTTGCTTATCCTTGATAAGGCATAAAGGCTCTGGAGGATAGAGATGGAATTTCTTCGTTCCGTTTGCCCCCATGATTGCCCCGATACCTGCGGTCTGCTCGTGGGGCGTGAAGGAGGTCGGGTTGTTTCTGTAAGGGGAGACCCAGATCACCCATTTACCCGTGGAGCAGTTTGTGTCAAGGTCGCCCATTATCCCGAAAGGATCTATTCGCCCCTGAGGGTGACAAGGCCGCTCAGACGCACAGGAAAAAAGGGGGAAGGAAGGTTCGCCCCGATCTCCTGGGATGAGGCCCTGGATGAAATAGCTCAACGATACATGGAAATTGCACATAAGTATGGTCCCGAGGCAATACTCCCTTATTCTTATGCAGGGACCATGGGCCTTGTTCATTTTCATGGAGGCCACGCATTTTTTCACAGACTTGGAGCCACACGGCTCAAGCGGACTATCTGCAGCTCTGCGGTTGAGGCAGGATTTGCAGTAACCTTTGGCAGGATTCCCACAACAGATATAGAAAGCACGGTACATTCAGATCTCATTATTATATGGGGAAGCAATACCATTTCAACCAACATGCATGCATGGCCGTTTTTCCTTGAGGCAAGGAGAAGAGGAGCAATCATTGCAGTAATAGATCCTTACAGAAACAGGACGGCAAGGCAGGCGGACATCCATATCCAGCTAAGGCCTGGAACCGATGCGGCGCTGGCCATGTCAATCATGAGCGTCCTTGTGGAGGAAGGGCTCATTGATAAGGATTTTATTAAGACCCATACAGTTGGGTTCGAAAGGCTCAAACCCAGACTTGCGGACTATACCCCTGCGAAAGTAAAAGGTTTAACGGCAATACCGGAGTCAGCTATAAGGGAGATAGCGCGTCTTTATGGAAAGGCAAGGGCACCATACATAAGGCTTGGCTGGGGCCCCGGCAGGCAGTTGAGGGGCGGCATGGCCGTTCGAACGATAGCTGTGCTTCCGGCGCTGATAGGGGCAACAAAAAAGAAGGGCGGTGGAATTACCAGATCAACTTCTGCGGCATTTGATCTGAATCTGAAACCTCTTACGAGAGAGGATCTTGGACCCCAGGGCGTTCGGTCAGTAAACATGGTGGAGCTGGGCAATGCCCTTTTAAGACTTGACGATCCTCCCGTCATGGCAATGCATGTTTATCACAGCAACCCCGCCGTTGTTGCCCCCCAGTCGGCAATGGTGATGAAAGGCCTTTCAAGGGAAGACCTTTTTACAGTTGTTCAGGAGCATCTTCTCACAGAGACAGCCCTTTATGCCGACCTGGTGCTTCCGGGGGCAAGCTTTCTTGAATCAACGGATCTTTACAGGAGTTACGGCCACTATTACCTGCAGATGGCCAACCCCGTAATTGAGCCGGTTGGAGAGGCCCGGCCGACCCTTGAGATATTTAAGGCGCTTGCGGGCAGGATGGGATTCTCCGATGACTGTTTTAAAATGACCGAAGAAGCGATAATAAGGGAAATGCTCAAAACTGATTCGCCTTACCTGAGGGGAATAAACTATGAAGAACTCCGGACGGGAAGACCGGTTCGCTTGAGGGTGCCTGAAAATCCACTCGAAGGGGGCTTCAAGACTCCTTCAGGGAAGGTGGAGATATATTCCCAGACCCTGGCGGATCAGGGGCTCGATCCTTTGCCCGATGGGACTCCCAGCCTTGATGTGGAGGGGATGGGCAAATACCCTCTCCAGCTTATTACTCCTCCCAGACATCAGTTTCTCAATTCAACCTTTAATGAGATAGAAGACCTGAGAGAGCAGGCCGGAATGCCATCCTTGATGATACACCCTCGCGATGCAGAGCAGAGGGGAATAAAAAGCGGTATGGAGGTAAGGGTATGGAATGACCGGGGTGAGTGTTTTCTGAATGCAGATGTGACTGACAGGACAGGCCTTGGAGTGACTGTAATTGAAGGCCTTTATTGGCCGAGGTTCATGAAGGGGAACCTCGGCATCAATCAGCTTACCAGTCAGTGCCTCACTGACATGGGTGAAAGCTGTGCGTTTCACTGCAACCTCGTTGAGGTCGGCGTTGCCAGGCAATTGCCGGCAGATGAGGTGGGTTTATGAAAAGATGCGTGTGGCTTTTTATGCTTTTGTTTATCCTTGCCTGCCAGACCGGATCAGACTCAAGGACGGCACGGGATGCAACTTTTTCTTTCAAGGGTGCGGTGCCGAAGATATCGGATATCCTGGGTCCGCAGTCCATGCAGGCCCAGGGGGAGATTCGCCTTCTAGTTGTTCCTGTGCGTTTTCCCGACGCAAGACCACAGCTTACACTTGACCAGATCAGAACAAAAGCCGTAGTCAGGCTCAACGATTATGTCAAATCTCAATCCTATGGTAGGGCGTGGATCAAGGCTGACATGACGGGATGGATTTCGCTTCCCGATACCCTTTCCGAATATCGGGTCAGTTCCAGCAATTTCAAAGTGGACCGCAACAGAGTCAGGAAGCTTGTTGAGGACACCCTTACCGGTCTTGAAAAGGATGTGGATTTCTTTGAATACCAGCACATGCTTGTCGTGCCGGGGGTGTTTACGACTTCAGATAAAGGCTACGGAATGGTCTGCTATTGTGCCAACCCCGGCATGCTTACCGGTGTAAGGAGAAATCCAGGATACGTGACGCTTCGCTCAAAGGGAGGCAAGGAGTTTTCAGGAGGGGTATTCGTTGGAACGGAAAACGCCCACCTGGGCATGTTCGCCCATGACTTTTTTCACGCGCTGGGCGGAGTCCATGATAATCAAAGACTTGTGCCATGACTGTATGACTTCGAGCGTCAGGCTGACGCATCTGCAAGAATGAAATGGACGGATTGCACTGTCTATATGGGGTCTTGGGATGTGATGTCTTCCCACCTCATTAAGAGGGATCTGCCTCCTCCAGGGATTTCCTCGTTCACAAAGATTCGCCTGGGCTGGATAACCGAGGATCAGGTTGTAATTGTCAGACCAGGTGAAGAGAAAAAGGTAACCCTGGCCCCCCTGGCAAAGGGAGGCAGTAAATTGGCTGTAAAGATTCCTCTTAGAGGTAACCGTTATTATTTATTGGAAAACAGGCAGCAAATAGGCTATGATCGAGTTTTGCCAGATAAGGGGCTCCTTATTCTCAAAGTAGATCCCGCTGCTATGGAAGGCTCAGGCACATCCGTAATTATGGATGCTGATCCGGATTCGCCCGGATTTTCCAGCGCCACCTTTCAGCCGGGAAAGGCCAAAAGGAACCTTTTTGAGGACAGGGACAACAACATCGGGGTTGTTTCCGTAGCAATGCATGGTGAGGATATGGAACTTCTCATAACCACTCCTGAAAAGGCGGCCGGAATTGCTGCCGCACGATGAGTTCCGATCAGGCAAGGAGTGCCTTGAGCTCCTCCCCGTCTATCTTTTCTTTTTCCAGGAGGAGCGCGGCTCCCCTTGAGAGAACCTCTTTTTTATCGTTCAGTATCTCTGAGGCTACGCCGTACTGCTCTTCAATTATTGACCTTACCTCAATATCTATGAGCTGGGCTGTAGCCTCACTGTATTCTCCCTTTGCCTGGAAAGGGTTTTCCATGAATGGGGCCCTTTTCTCAGGAGCCATATAAACGTGCCCCAACTTGCTGCTCATTCCGTATTCAGTGACCATCCCCCTTGCTATATCAGTAGCCTTTGCCAGGTCGTTATGGGCTCCGGTTGATACATCACCAAAGACAATTTCTTCTGCCGCACGGCCTCCGAGCAGGGTCGCTATCTTGTTGAGGAGTTCAGCTTTTCGCATAAGGAAACGGTCTTCCGTCGGGACCTGCATGGTGTAGCCAAGTGCAGCGATGCCCCTTGGTATTATTGAAATCTTCTGAACCGGATCAGTGCCGGGTAGCATCAGTGCTACAATGGCATGCCCCAGTTCGTGATGTGCCACTATCTCGCGTTCCTGCCTGTTTATAACCCGATTTTTCTTTTCAAGGCCGCCTATGATTCTTTCAACTGCCTCTTCAAACTCGGCCGTTCCAACTTTTTTCTTTTTCCTTCGTGCGGCAAGAAGTGCGGCCTCATTGACCACGTTTGCAAGGTCTGCTCCCACCATGCCCGGCGTCATATTGGCAATTTTTTCAATGTCAATATCCTGTTCTGTGACTACTCCCTTTAGATGTACCCTCAGTATTGCTTCCCTGCCCTTTTTGTCAGGTCGATCCACCAGTATGTGCCTGTCGAATCTGCCGGGTCGAAGAAGTGCCGGATCAAGTATCTCAGGTCTGTTGGTTGCCGCCATGAGGATCACCCCGGCCCTCGGGTCAAAACCGTCCATCTCAACCAGGAGCTGATTCAATGTCTGCTCGCGTTCGTCATGTCCTCCCATTGCTCCGAAACCTCTCGCCTTTCCAAGTGCATCCAACTCATCAATGAATATGATGCAGGGGGCCTTCTGTTTTGCCTGTGTGAAGAGATCGCGTACCCTTGCGGCCCCGAGTCCCACGAACATCTCCACAAACTCAGAGCCGCTCATGCTGAAGAAAGGCACCCCGCTTTCTCCTGCAACGGCCTTGGCCAGCAGGGTCTTTCCTGTCCCTGGAGGACCTATCAGGAGAACGCCTTTCGGCATCTTTCCTCCAAGTTCCGTGAATCTGGCAGGTTCTCTAAGGAATTCAATCACCTCAACGAGTTCCTGTTTGGCCTCATCAACACCGGCAACATCATCAAATCTTACATTGAGTTCGTTTTCCATGTAGATTTTTGCCTTGTTCTTCCCGAGACTCATAAAGCCGGGTTGCTGCCCGGCCATCCTTCTTATTAAAAAATACCAGATTCCAACAAACACAAGCATTGGAGCGATCCAGGAAAAGAGGTCCTTCAGAAAGGTGGACTCTATCTCCCCTTTAAATTCGACCTTATACTGCTCAAGAAGGCTTGATATCTCCGGATCAACCCTCAATGTCCTGAAGGTCTCTCCTTTGATAAGTCCGTCCACATCAGTGCTTACCTTGCCCTGGATTCTATTGGCTGTGATTGCAACCTCTGTTACCCTGTTTTCCCTCAAAAGCTTAAGAAACTCACTATAGGGAATGACCTTTACTGCCATGAAAGATGTAATGTATTGCTGGGCGATGAGTACCAGCCAGACACCTAACAATACATACCATAAGGAAAACTTTTGATGCTTCTCCATGTGGAGCCCTCCTCTTCATGGGATATATGTATGCGTAATGAGACGGGCGTTCAAGTGAAAAAAAACCGTAACTTGAAAAAGCATCTTGCATCCTCTAAGGTTAGGGCGCATCATCTCCCGGAACTGGTCGGTGAAAAAGCATGGCATATTATAAATTGATTTTAGAAGATATTACTTAATAGATAATAATGAGGCATGAAGAGCTGAAATCAGCAGGGGGAAAAGGAAAAGAACTTTGGCGCAGGATGATTTCGGAGTCTATTGAAGATCCATTTGATCTTCCTGCCAGTTTATGTGCAGGTCAGGATGAGCTTGAAAGGGTTACGTCGCTTTTTCCCATGCGCATCAATCCTTATTACCTTGCCCTTATACAAAATAAGGGTGATCCGATTTACAGACAATGCGTTCCTGATCTCAAGGAATTAAATGACGAAGGCCTGGATGATCCTCTCTTAGAAGAAGGGCATTCTCCTGTCCCGGGTCTCACCCACCGTTACCCTGATCGCGTCCTTTTCCTTGTGTCTAATCGGTGCGCGGTTTATTGCAGGTTCTGCAACAGGCGTAGAAAGGTTGGAAGGCCGGGTGTGGTATCCAATGAAACCATCAGAGAAGGACTTTCCTACATCAGGGGACACAAGGAGATAAGGGATGTTCTCCTTTCAGGGGGAGACCCTTTTCTTCTCGAAGACGAGGAGCTTGGCCGGATACTTTCGGAGATTCGCTCCATCTCCCACGTGGAGGTAGTTCGTATAGGCACAAGGGTGCCGTGTACGCTCCCCCACAGGGTTACCAAGGATCTTGCCAGGATCCTCAAAAAATTTAATCCGCTCTATATCCATACCCATTTTAATCACCCCAGGGAACTGACGCGTGCGACAGTCCGTGCGTGCGGCAGGCTTGCAGACGCAGGAATTCCACTTGGATGTCAGACAGTACTTTTAAAGGGCATAAATGATGATCCGTACATAATCAGGGAGCTGATGCAGGGATTGTTAAAAATTCGTGTAAGGCCCTACTATCTTTTTCAGGCCGATCTTGCTAAAGGGACATCCCATTTCTGGACGCCTCTTCAAACGGGTCTTGACATAATGCGCTTTCTGCAGGGGCATACATCGGGTATGTGCCTTCCCCATTTTGCCGTTGACCTTCCAGGTGGGGGCGGAAAGGTCCCGTTCCTTCCGGAATATATTGTGGAGAAGAGGGACAATGATATTGTACTAAAGACATATGAGGGAAAGACATATAGTTATCCTCTCAATGTTTGCATGGAAAGGAGGTTGGAATGATAAGAGTCACATGTCTTGGCGGTGCCGGATCTGTTACGGGCTCAAACTATTTGATTGAAAGCCCTTCAGGAAAGAGAATGCTGATTGACTGCGGTCTTTTTCAGGGTGGAGGCGCCATTGAGAGACGCAACTGGGAGCCATGGGGATTTGATCCTCAGAACGTGGACACCCTTTTTCTTACCCACGCCCACATTGACCATAGCGGCCGCATTCCCAAGCTGGTAAAAGACGGTTTCAAAGGAAGAATAATTACCTCTCCTCCTACGGCTGAGCTCTGCGAGATAATGCTTCTTGACGCAGCCCACATTCAGGAGATGGATGCCGATTGGGAGACGAGGAAGAACCGCAGGCAGGGAAAGGGCGAAGTCATGCCTCTCTATACCGCCAGGGACGCCGAGACGAGTCTCAAGCTTTTGTCTCCGGTCGAAAGAGATCAGCTTATAAACATAGAGCAGGGAGTAAAGGCAAGGCTTAGAAACGCAGGCCATATTCTTGGGTCATCCATATTGGAGCTCTGGTTGGAGGAGGGGGGAGAGACAGTTAAGATAGTCTTTTCCGGGGATCTGGGAAAGAAAGACCAGTTAATTGTCCAGAATCCCCATGAGGTTTTCGATGCGGATTACCTCTTTTTGGAGTCAACATATGGCAATAGAAGACACCGTTCCTTTGAGGAAAGCAAAAAGGAACTCCTTGAGGCCATCCGCTTCAGCGTAGCCAAAGGTGAAAAGACCCTGATACCTGCATTTGCTGTCGAAAGGACACAGGAGATCCTCTACGTCCTGGCGGAGTTCCACCGGCTGGGCCAGCTCCCTGATATCCCTATTTACTTGGACAGCCCGCTTGCAATAAAGGCCACGGAGATCTTCAGGAAGAACAAAAAATACTATGATGAAGAGGCCAAGGCCATTGTTGACCAGGGCTATGACCCTTTCCACATGCCCAATCTCCGTTTTACACTCTCCACAAGGGAATCCATAGCCATAAATGAAAAGGGCGGACCCGCAATAGTTATAGCCGGCAATGGCATGTGCACGGCCGGCAGAATCAAGCACCACCTTAAGCACAACCTGTGGCGGGAGGGATCAAGCATAGTCTTTGTAGGATTTCAGGCGGAAGGCACCACCGGCCGAAGGATAATAGACGGAGCAAAGCAGATCCGTAATTTCGGGGAGATGGTGGCAGTCCGCTCAAAGGTATTCACTATTGGTGGGTTTTCAGCCCATGCAGACCAGGATGATCTCCTGGACTGGGTATCGAATTTTGAGTCCAGCCCCAGGGTCTTTCTTGTACACGGAGAGGCAAAGTCCAGCGAGATTCTGGCAAAGGAGATTGAGAATCGTTTCCACCTCTCAGTTCATATACCCAGATGGAAGGAAAAACTCATTTTAAAGCCGCGCGAGGTAACCTATGAAAAACCACAGGCGGAGGAGGAGCCTGATTACAGGACCGTGATCCTGAATGCCATACTGGATGTTGAAAATGAGATCAAATCGTTGAAAAAGGTTATCAAGTCAGAGCCAGATGCACGCAGACCCGGCGAAGAGGAACTGAACCGCATTAAATATATGAAAGAAGAACTGGAGGCCCTCAAGGGGCTTTTGTGAGGTATAAGAATTTTGAACCGATTGAAAGATCTTATAAAAGAAGCACCTGTCCATGAAAGAAAAGTGGAATTTCACACATACCCTCTAAAGGATGGCGAGGTAATTGTGGAGGGTAAACTTACGGACAGGAGATTGATGGAAGGATATCGCTGGGATGGGTTGAAACGGCCTCCAGGTGTGGTTCACGAGCTAACTGTACGGGTCAGGCTCGGAGGCCGGCCACTTTCCATCCTGGAGGCAGAGGCTGAGATGATAAATATTCCCCATGAATTGTGTCCCACGACCCTGTCTTCCATTGAAAAGATAGTGGGACTTCCAGTTGTGGCGGGATTTACTGAAGAGGTCCGGAAAAGACTCGGAGGGATTAAAGGTTGTACCCACCTTGCCTATCTTATCGTGGCCATGGCGCCGGCTGCGCTTCATGGATTCTGGACCGCAAACTCAAGGACGCCGTCTCCTGTTCCCAAGTCCCTTAAGGAATTTCCGGGCCTTAAGCAGCTTACAAACAGCTGCACGCTTTGGAGGGAAGGAGGCCCTCTGATACAGGAGATAGAAGAGACCCTGGCGAGAGTGAACAGAGAATAAAATGATCGTTCAGATCTATGAGATACAATCCCCATGGGAGGCGGAGAAGTGTGTCTCCCTGGGGGTAAATCATATTGGAAGCGTTGTTCTTTCTTCAGTGGAGTGGCGGAAACCTGAGCTCCTGGAAGTGGTTAAAATTTCAAGAGAGGTTGGGGCAAAGAGCAGTCTTATTCCTCTTTTCGGAGATCTGGATCAGCTCTCAAGGGTAGTGGATTTTTACAAACCGAACTATCTCCATTTATGCGAGAGCCTTACAGACTCGCTTGGCAATGCCCTGCCTGCTTCCAGATTGATAGAAAGGGACGCTTCACTCAAGGAGCGTTTCCCTGCCCTGGAAATTATGCGCTCCATTCCGGTTCCAGTCGAGGTGTCCGCACGAGGATTTCCGACACTTGAAATCGCAAAATTTTTTGAGCCTGTGAGCACCGTCTTCCTTATCGACACATGGTTAGGCAAAGAACCGGTTGAGGGTTTTATTGGAATAACAGGCAGGACCGCTGACAAGGGCCTTTCGAAAAAATTGGTGGAGCAAAGCAGACTGCCTGTTATCCTTGCAGGGGGTCTTTCTCCTGAAAACGTGTATGATTCCATTCGGGCAGTGAGACCTGCAGGTGTGGACAGCTGCACTCTCACCAATCAAAGGGATGTCTTCGGAAAACCTGTGAGATTCCAAAAGGACCTGGCCAGGGTCAAAAGATTTGTTGAGGAGGCCAGAAGAGCACATATGAATTTTTGCAATTCCTGAGCCGGAGCATTATCATTAAGGTATAATTTTTACGATGAGCGCCTGGCAGGCGCTGAGATCATGGAGGTAAACACCACGAATGGAAAAAGTGGTTATTGATAACGTTGAGTTGCATCTGTGCGAGCCTGACGATGTGCCTCTTTTGTGGGTAGGGCAGGAGGAACTGGTCTCCCAGGTTCTGGCTGCATGGCTGGTGCTCGGGCCTGAGGATATGCCGTTGAACCCAAGGCTTGTGGGTAAGCCCGGGGTTGGTAAGACAAGCCTCGCCTATCATGCGGCCAAAAGAATGAAGCGACCTGCATACCTTTTTCAGGCAACCATGGACACAAGGCCTGAAGACCTTATAGTCACACCTGTGATAAGTGAACACGGAACAATAAAGTACATGGCAAGTCCGGTGGTTTCAGCCATGATAAATGGCGGGGTGGCAATCATAGACGAGGGAAACAGGATGAGTGAAAAAAGCTGGGCCTCTCTTGCGCCTCTCATGGACAGCCGCAGATATGTTGAATCCATAGTAGCCGGTATAAAGATAAAGGCCCATGCGGATTTCAGGCTGTGCACCACGATGAACGACGATGCCAGTACCTTTGAGCTGCCTGATTACATCCAGTCAAGGCTTCAGCCGCAGATATTCATAGATTTTCCCGAAAGAGACGAGGAATTGCTGATACTTCAGAGCAACCTACCCTTTGCCGAAGAGGAGATCCTTGATTATGTCGTTGAATTCCTTCAGTCTTCCCATGAGGCAGATGAACGTTACTCTGTCAGGGACGGAATCAACATAGCCCGCTATGCACTCAAAAGGATCTCCTCCGACAAGACCGCCTGCACTGATCAAAAGGCAAAGGTGCTATCCTTTCTTAAGGAAGCAGCCTCCATGATCCTGGATGCCAATGCCTCGGAATATTTCTCGGAAGTGGTTGATCAGATAGAAGATGAGCAATAGGTTTCAATGGCACGACATAAGGCTGGTTCCTGTCCTGCATAATCGCATGGAGTTCGCTGTCGAGGTGAACAGGCAGTTCCAAGAATTCCAACCTGATGCATTGACCGTTGAATTCCCGGCAACCCTGAAAGAGAAGATTCTCAAGGCCGTTGAGCGCCTGCCGCTCATTTCGGTAGTCTTCTATGAGGACACGGATGGAACCTTCATATACCTTCCCATTGAACCGACCGACCCCCAGGTGGAGGCGATAAGGTGTGGAATAGAAAAGGGGATTCCGGTTCATTTTATTGATCGTGATACGGATGAATACCCGCTGGATATCAATTCCATGCCTGACTCGTATGCCATAAAGAGGATAGGACATTTTAATTACTGCCAAACTTACCTTAAAACAGTAGCCGTTCCATCGCTTCTCCCCGAAGATGTCTTGAGGGAGAAGTCAATGGCCTTTGAGTTGCAAAAGCTTAGCCGGACCGGCCAGCGGATCATGCATGTGGGAGGACTCGCACATCTCCCGGGACTCCTTGAAATGCTCAATCGGCCTCAGACGCGCGTAATCGGCAGAACCCGGCGGGAGGGAGTGGGGCTTGCCCATCTTCACCAGGATTCGAGCCGTGAGGTCCTGACTGAAATGCCTTTTCTCATAGCCGCATATGAAAAAGCCAGGACTGATGGAATGCTGGACTTCATTGACCGGCTTGATCTAAACGCTGCCCTGATAAAAACCGCGGAGGATAACCACTGGAAGAACAGCAAAGAAAAGCTCACTGCAATGCAGCGCCGGATACTTTTCAAGTTTGCAAGGAACTATGCGCTTGTGAGCGGTGGTCTCGCTCCGGGGTTTTTTCAACTGGTGGTTGCCGCCAGGGGTGCTGCTGATGATAACTTTGCCTACGAGGTATGGGATAAGGGAAGCGAATACCCATGGCAGAGTGAGAACCCAGGCCTGCCGGTTCTTTTCCTGGACGGGGAGGACCTTTTTCTGGATCAGAAGAGCATCCGCTTTCACCGCCGCATCAAGGCCATGAGAAGAAGACTTGTGGCTGTGCCTGTAAAAAGAAGGAAACGAGAGAAATATCCGGGCGAATGGCGCAGCAAATTCAAGGGGCTTGCCATATGCTCCTATCCCCCTGAGGACGTTGTCATAGAAGGGTATGGGCGTTATCTCCAAAAAAGGGCCCTTGAGATCAAGGCGGAAGGGAATTCAAGGATTGAGCCGTTTACAAGCTCTCTTCTGGACGGCATTGACCTGAGGGAAACAGTCAGAAACTGGGCTGAGGGAAGAATTTATGTCAGGGCTGACCGTCCTGTCCGTGGAAAGGTAGGGTCGGTCGTGGTCATATT
>QZIK01000149.1 GCA_003599015.1 Desulfobacteraceae bacterium
CTGTGATCTCTCCATCGCATCGGAAACGGCTATTTTCGGTCAGGCCGGTCCGAGGGTAGGCAGTTTTGACGCGGGCTTTGGAACCGTATTTCTGGCGCGGATCGTCGGAGAGAAGAAGGCCAGGGAGATATGGTACATGTGCAAACAGTACAGCGCTCAGGAGGCGCTTGAGATGGGGCTGGTGAATAAGGTTGTGCCCGCGTCCGATCTCGAGGGTGAAGTGGACAAATGGTGCAAAGAATTGCTCCAGAAGGCCCCCTACGCCCTTGCCTATTTGAAGGCGTCTTTTAATGCCGATACGGATCACGTGGCCGGAATTGACAATATGGCGATGCACGCGCTCAAGCTTTATTACGAAACAGGCGAATCCCATGAGGGTCTGGCCGCATTCGCGGAGAAGAGGAACCCGGATTTTTCCAAATTCAGGAAGTGAAGGCCGAGCAACCCGTCAGAAGGAATTGGGATATAGTCCCTGAAACCAAGGAAAGGAGGTGAATGAATCAGGATATCGCCGTTTGTGAATTAGCCAAACAATCAGAAAAAAGGAGGGGAAAAATGAGAATTTTCGGAAGATGGGTAATCGCATCCTTTTTGATCCTATTTGTGTCTATGGGAACCTATGCTTACGCTGATCAGACGATTAAAATCGGTTTAATAGGACCGATGAAATTTGTGCCCGGCGAGCATATCTTATGGGGTGGCACTCTTGCTGTCGAGGAAATAAACAAGGCCGGTGGTGTAACGATAAAGGGAAAGAAATACACCTTAGAGGTGGCAAAGGCGGATTCCAACGAGATATTGAGTCTGCCGGACGCGGTAAGCGCTATGGAAAGGCTCATTACTTCCGATAAAGTGGATTTTTTGATTGGAGGTTTCAACTCCGAACCGGTGCTTGCCATGCAGGAGGTAATGGCTGAGTACAAGAAAATCTGGTTGTGCCCTGGTTCCTCCCATGTGAAGCCATGTGAGCGACTGGCAGAGAATTATGAGAAATACAAATATTTTTTTCGATGCGGACCGCCCAATACGGTGTACGCCGGTCGCATAGTGGCACACCAACTGATGATGGTCATCGAAAAGGTGAGAGAAGAGCTGGGAGTAAAGAAACCGAAGGTTGCGCTGTTTAACGAAAAAGGGCTGTGGGCCGAGGCCAACATAGAAAACGCAGTAAAAGAAGTGCCGAAAGAGGAATTCGAGGTAGTAGGTCAGTGGGCAATCTCGCGGACAGCCTCTGACGTAACGGCTGAAATGAGCGCCATTAAGGCGGCCGGGGCACACATTATTCTCGACTGCGTTTCCGGCCCGGCAGGTATCCCTATGGCGAGGACCTGGGGTGAACTCAAGATACCGGCGGCCCTGATAGGCGTGGATATCCCCGGTATGACTCTGGCCCACTGGCAGGCCACAAACGGCATGTGCAACTATGAGATGACCATGCAGACCATAGGCCGAGTGGAAATTACCGAGAAGACCATTCCTTTCTATGATAAGATGGTGGACAAAACCAAGCAGAATCCCACCTATATTGCAGTAGATGCCTACGATGCAGTCTATGTCATCAAGGATGCGATAGAGCGGGCCGGGTCGCTCGATACCGATGCCGTGTTGGCCGCTTTGGAAAAGACCGACTATAGGGGCGCCATGGGCAGAATCAAGTTTTTTCCCAAGAATCACGAGTGGCCCCACGATCTGGTCTGGGGGCCTGGATATGTCACCTGGGTTGACACCCAGTGGCGGGACGGTAACCTCGCAACGGTCTGGCCGGATGGCAAAGCGAGGCTTGGGATGAAGGATTTGGAAGGGTTGAGATATAAGGGTACCGTGGATTACAGGCTTCCACCTTGGATGATTGAATACTGGAAAAACAAGAAATAGGGAACGTTTTTTCTCTACGAGCTTTTCCCCATTTTACCTGATCTATATGGCGAGTTAGACATCGCCTCTGAAACCGAAGGCAGTGAAAGGAGGTGAATAAGCGAGGATATCTTTTCAATCAACCCAGAAAAATGAGGAGACAGGAAATAATAAGACAAGGAGGGTAACCATGAGGAATTTTAGATGTCAGATTAAGAAGTTCGTAATTGCATCTTTTGTGATGTTAATTTCGGTCACCGCGGGTTCTGCCAGTGCTGATCAGACCATCAAGATCGGGGTAATCGGCCCCATGAGATATATCACGGGCGAACACATTTGGACGGCATGCTCCATTGCTGCTGAGGAAATCAACAAGTCTGGGGGAATAGCAATAAAAGGAAAGAGGTATAACATTGAGCTGGCAAAGGCGGATTCCAATGAGTTTTCTAGCCTTTCTGATGCAATAAGTGCTATGGAGAGACTGATTACGGAAAATAAAGTTGACTTTCTTATCGGCATTCAGTTCTCTGAAGCAGCGCTTGCCCTGCAGGAGGTAATGGCGGATTACAAGAAGATATGGTTGTCTCCCGGCTCATCCCATGAGGAGCAATGTCTGCGAGTGGCAAAGAATTATGACAGATACAAATATTTTTTTCGATGCGGTCCTCCCAATACCATATTTGCCGGTAGAATTGCAGCGCACGAGTTGATGATGACCATTGAAAAGGTGAGGGAAGAGCTCGGAATAGAGAAACCGAAGGTCGCTCTGTTTCGCCAAACAGGGCTCTGGGCTGAAGCAAACATGAAAAACTCTCTAAAAGATGTTCCAAAGAGCGAATTTACGACAGTGGGCGAGTGGGTTGTTTCGATAACGGCATCTGATGTGACCGCTGAAATGAGCGCAATAAAGGCCGCGAGACCCCACATTATTTTCAGCATGGTCTCCGGTCCGGTAGGTATTACCATGTCCAAGGCTTGGGGTGAACTGAAGATACCTGCAACTTTAATAGGGGCTAATATTGCCGGCATGTCTTCGCCACATTGGCAAGCTACAAACGGTATGTGCGATTATGAGGCGACTATGAATGGCATAGGTCGTGTCGAGATCACAGAGAAGACAATTCCCTTCTATGATAAGGTGCTGGAAAGGACCAAGCAAAATCCCCTCTACGCTACAGTGGATTCCTACGACGCGGTTTATGTAATAAAAGATGCTGTGGAACGTGCCGGGACCCTCGAGACAGATGCGGTGATCGCCGCGCTTGAGAAGACGGATTATAGAGGTGCCATGGGCAGGATTTCCTTCTATCCCAAAGGGCATAAATGGCCCCATGACCTGAAATGCGGTCCGGGGTATGTGACCTGGGTGGCTACTCAATGGCGGGACGGTAACGCTGGGAGAAAAG
Organism: Desulfobacteraceae bacterium; assembly: GCA_003599015.1. Taxonomy (GTDB): domain Bacteria; phylum Desulfobacterota; class DSM-4660; order Desulfatiglandales; family Desulfatiglandaceae; genus CG2-30-51-40. The sequence continues at coordinate 3,261 of QZIK01000149.1, forward strand.
GATTATAAAGGGCTAAGGTATGAGGGCACCAAGGACTTTGAACTGCCGCCATGGATGGTAACGTATTGGAAAGCGCAAAAATAGTCCTTCTCATTCGGAAAACAGTGAGGATTGATAAGTCTGTATTGCCGGGGCCGGGGCGTAAGCCGATGGTTTGGAGACACACAAGGAAGAATTGGAGGTGATGCCTGATTTTGGAGTCAGGCGCCCTCGGCAATCAGACAGAATATAGAGATGAAAAACAGACATCTTCAGGGAACGTAATATGCTTGAGAGAATTTTGGTAAACGGATTGGTCACGAGTGGAACGTATGCTGTTCTCGCTGTCGGGTTTTCACTAATCTTTGGTGTGGCGAAGATATTCAATATGGCCCATACGGCCCTGTATATGATAACCGCCTTTCTTATCTTTGTAGGAACCAATCAGCTTGGTTTTCCCTATGCCTTATCAGCAGTCGTGAGCGTTGGTGCGACAATAGGCTTTGGGCTGATATGTTACGCATTACTGTTTGACAGGGTGAAGGTTCACCAAACAGCGGTCATGATTATCTCTCTCGCGGTAGCAATGTTAGGCCAGGAAATTTTATTGTTGACCCTTTCCGGCCATTACCGCGGGATTGCGCCATTTGTTACAGGTTCCATTGATATCCTCGGCGTAGCTGTATTGTATCAGCATCTCTTTACGGTTTTGGGTTGTTTGGCAACCCTTTTCGGCCTGTGGGCGCTTCTCACGAAAACCAACTTGGGGAAGGCGATTCGGGCTGTTGCCCAGGACAGCGAAACAGCCAATCTTATGGGTATAAATGTAAGCCGGGTCTGCCTGATTACTATGGGCATTTCAGCGGGCCTGGCCGCTGTCGCCGCAGTGGTCGCCGCCCCGTTAGAACCCCTTCACCCCGGTATGTGGATGCTGCCACTTACAATGATTCTCGCTGCGGTTGTATTGGGTGGGCTGGGAAGCATCAAGGGGAGTGTCTTCGGCGCAATAATCCTCGGTTTTGCCGAGACAATTGTTGTGACGGCGGTTCCCGGAGGCTCGTTCTTAAGGGGCGCTGTTTCTCTCGCCGCCATGGTCTTGGTTCTTATTGCAAGGCCTGAGGGCTTGTTTGGCGTGGTTTTTGAGGAGGAGAGGCTATGATCGATTATATCAGGTGGGTCTATCAATGGTTCAAGGGTGAAATACTTGCGATACCCGGGAGGGTCATTGCGGTGGTATTTTTCACCTTTTTGTTGCTGCTGCCTCTCATCACGACAAGCCCTTCCACATTGAGGTTCCTTATCATGGCCTGCATCTTCGCCATCTTTGCCGCCAGTTGGGATCTTTTGGCGGTTACCGGCCAGGTAAGCCTCGGCCACGCCCTTTTCTTTGGAAGTGCCGGTTATACTGCCGCCTTAATCAACATCCATTTTGGCCTGCCGGCCTGGATCACGATCCCCCTTGGCGGCCTGAGCGCCGTTGTAGTTGGACTTCTCGCCGGAATTCCGGCCCTCAGGCTAAGGGGTTTTTACCTGTCATTGGTGACGCTGGCATATCCCGTAATTCTTACAGGCATTATTTTTGTTTTTCCTGATTTTTTTGGCGGGGAGATGGGGCTTATAGGTATCTCGCGTCTGTCCGGGTCGAGGGTGGGCGACTACTATACGGTGGTCCTGATAATGGCATTTTCAGGCTTTATTATGTGGAAACTCAGTGATGCAGGGAGCAAGGTCCTGAGGACGGGCGTTGTCTTTCACGCAATTCGTGAGGATGAAATTGCCGCAAGAAACTCCGGGATCAATACCGTGAGATACAAGCTTATGGCTTACGCCTTTAGCGGGTTCTTCGGGGGCGTTGCCGGTGGGCTTTACATCCACTTCATAAGGATCGCAGGTCCTTCCAGCCTGGAAGTTTTCTTCTCGGTTCAGGCCTTGCTATGGGCGGTTTTTGGCGGAATGGGAACCATTTATGGCGCCATCGTCGGTGTGTTTATTCTCTTTCCTTTAACGGAATATCTCCGGATTTATGAATGGGGAGAAGCTCTGCGGTTTGTTATTGTGTCTCTGGTCTTGATCTTTATCCTTCTTTTCATGCCCGAGGGCATAAGCGTATGGGTTTTAGATAAGATCGAGATAAGGTGCCGCAGGTGCAAGGTAGTAAACATTGCGACGCGCCGCAATTGTCGGACATGCAGAGCGCCTTTGCGCCTGGAAAGGGAGAAGTGATTGAGGAGGATTATGTGAATGAAAGCCAATTCAGTGTACGAAAAAAGACCTTGGTTGGGATTCTATCCCAAAGACGTTCCGGCAGATATAGAAGTCCCGAGAAAATCAGTTGTTCAGGCATTTAATGATAGCACGGAAAAATGGAGGGATAGAACCGCTATTATATTTTACGGGGCCAGGATAACCTATGGGGACCTGAGAGAAAAGGTGGATCGGTTTGCGACGGCGCTGTCCGGTTTGGGAATAAAGAAGGGGGATGTGGTAGCTTTTCTTATGCTGAATTCCCCGGAACATATTATTGCCTTTTATGCAACGATCAAACTGGGCGCTATTGTGACTCCGGTGAGTCCTGTCTACGTTTCCAGTGAAATCAAACACCAACTGAAGGACAGCGGGGCCGAGACCATTATTTGTCAGGACATACTTTATGAGGCCGTTGAGAAAACAGGCATTAAGCTTAAGAACGTCATCCTGACCAACATTTCCGAATCACTTCCCAGGCTGAAAAAACTAATGGGGAAGAGTGTGCTGCGGGGAGTATATCAAAAAATGGCTGCACCCTCTGTGGAAACGCTTTCTCAGAAAGGTTTCTATCAGATGCAGGAGCTTATAAAGAAATATCCGCCCGATGCTCCGGAAGTGGACATCAATCCCGAAGAAGATGTTATGAACCTTCCATACACCGGTGGAACAACGGGGCAGCCGAAGGGTGTGATGATCACCCACAGGGGGGTAATCGCAAACGACATCCAGTATCATAGCTTCTACCCGTTTTTGGAGGATGGCGAAGAGATGATCGTGGCCTATATGCCCTTTTATCATGCCGGCGGGCAGTTTACGGCCCTTTTAAGCGGGATCATGCGAGGCGCTACATTGGTGGTCATTACGAATCCCGATCCTGATGACGTTTTGGGCGCGGTCGCTAAAAACGGAGCCACCATGTTCGTGGGCGCCCCGGCCATGTATGAACTTCTGAAGGATTATGAAAAGACCGATCGAGTGGACTGGAAGCGATTGAAGATTATTGCCTCGGGGGCTGATGCCCTCAATGAGAGAACTGCCAGGGACTGGGAAGCAAGAACCGGCACCCAGCTTCATGACATATATGGACAGACGGAGCTCTTCGCTCTAAGCCACGGAACGCCCCTGGGAAAACAAAAAATTGGTACGGTCGGGATCCCCTTGCCCAGTACTATTGCGGGTATATTGGATCCGGAAAAAGACGAGTTTATGGACTTCGGTGAACTTGGGGAAATCTGCGTACGTTTTGATTGTTCCCAGGTATGTAAAGGGTATTGGAAAAATCCTGAAGCCACAGAGGATTGCCTTGCAACGATAGACGGTCAAAAATGGTGGAGGACCGGCGACCTGGGGAGGATGGACGATGACGGCTATTTCCACATATATGATCGGAAGCGCGATCTTATTAAATATAAAGGGCTTCGAATCTACGCGAGGGAAGTGGAGGAGGTATTGCGAAATCATCCTCTCATCAAGGAGGCGGGGGTAATTGGTGTGCCGGATATCAAGGTGGGTGAAAATGTCAAGGCCATGGTGGTATTGGAGTCGGATGGAAGAGGCAACCTATCGGAGGAGGATATTATTGCTTATTGTAAGGATAAGTTGACCCCTTATAAGATCCCGAGGATTATTGAGTTCGTAGGTGAAATCCCCAGGACCGATGTGGGCAAAGTCTCACGGAGAGAACTGAGAGAAGAGGAACTATGATATGAGCGCCCCTTTTTTGGAAGTAACAGGCCTGACAAAGAATTTTGGAGGATTGAAGGCAGTATCCGATGTCAGCTTTAAGGTTGGAAGAGATGAGGTGGTGGGGTTGATAGGTCCCAACGGCGCAGGTAAGACAACTATAATCCGCCTTATAACAAGCATACTGAAGCCGACATCGGGAGTGGTCAGCTTCAAAGGCGAGGATATTACAGGAAAGCCCACTGCACAAATCGTCAACAAGGGTCTTGCTTCGACATTTCAGGTTGTAAAGCCTTTCAGAAACCTCCCGGTGGTTGCCAATGTAATGGTGCCATGCCTTTGCCCACGCTCCAAAAGGAAGGGGGAGTGGGTTAAGACGGTTGAACTGAGGGCCCGGGATGCTTTGGAGTTTTGTGGGATTGCTGATTTTGCGCTGGAGCCGGCTTCAGTCTTATCCCATGGCGACCTGAAGCGACTCGAACTTGCCCGTGCAATAGCAACCGAGCCGGAGCTTATTCTGCTTGATGAGCCCTTTGGAGGTCTGAGCCCTGCAGAAACAACGCTTGTGGCCAAGTCTCTGAGGAGGCTGCACAAGGGGGGGCGTTTTGGGAGATTGCACAGCGAAGGCCCGGCCATGCTTATTGTGGAGCATAAGTTGTCCGAACTGATGAAGATAGTAGATCGTGTCGTTGTGATCAACTTCGGCGCTATTATTGCCGAGGGAACCCCTGAAGAAGTGGTGGCCAACAAGGAAGTCATCAAAGCCTATATCGGAAAGGAGGTGAGCCGGCTTGTATCTTGAGGTAAACGGAATAACAGTGCTCTATGACAGGGCAATGGTGTTGAACGATGTGAGTTTTCATGTTGATAAAGGAGAATTGGTAAGCCTTGTAGGTCCCAACGGCGCCGGGAAAAGCACTTTGTTGAGGGCCCTCGCAGGATTAATCCGATGGGAAAAGGATACCCTGAAGGGTACGACGCTTGGGAAAATCACGCTTGAAGGGAGCGTCTTATTTGGAGGAGAAGAGATGATGCGTCTCCCTTCCCACGACATAGCCAAAAGGGGGCTTATCCTATGTCCTGAAAGGGGAAGACCCTTTAGAGAGATGACCGTGCTGGAGAATCTGGAGGCCGGCGCCTATCTCGTCAAAGATAAGGGTGTGGTAAAGGAGACCATTGATAGAGTATATGGACTGTTTCCCGTGCTCGATAAGAGGCGTGGACAGGTATCAGGGACGTTATCCGGGGGTGAACGTACCATGCTTTCCATTGCCAGGGCATTGATGTCCCAGGCGCGGTTCCTCTTAATCGATGAACCGTCGGTCGGGCTTGCTCCTTTGGTCAAGGAAGACCTCTTCTCTCGCATCAACCAAGTGCACGGGATGGGAATCACCATCCTCCTGAGTGAACAGGATATCGGTTTTGCTTTTGATCTTGCGACCAGGAATTACGTGATGTCACGGGGGAAAGTGATTGCAGAAGGCAGGGCCGATGATCTGCTTGCGGACGAACTCATCAGGAAAACGTATTTAGGATTGTAACGGCATGTTTTAATGGACAGGGATGCTATGGATTTTAACCTTATGAGGAATCACAGGATGTTGTGTTTCTCTCGAGAGAAAAAACCGCTGCTTAAAGGAGGACAAAGTGATGAAGATTGAAACGGTTTGTGTGATAGGCATGGGGACGATGGGAAGTCAGATCGGGATTGTGTGCGCCACCGGCGGCTACAGGACCATCATGGTTGACCAGAATGAACAATTGATTGAAAAAGGGTTGGGTGGAATAAAGCAATTCCTTGGATATCTCGAAAAAAAGGGGAAGATAACCGCGGACAAAGGGAAGACGGCGTTGGATAAGATTGAAACCACCACGGACAAGAAGAAGGCTTTTTCAGAGGCCGATTTTATCATTGAAGCGGTGTTTGAGGATATGGCCCTGAAAAAACAGCTTTTCACCGAGATGGATCAGGTCTGCAAAGAAGGCGCTATTCTTGCCTCCAATACATCCACCCTCAGCATAAGCGAGATGGCGGCCGTGACTTCAAGGCCCCAAAACTGCATCGGTACGCATTTTCTGATTCCGGCGGCCTTAACCCCGTTGGTGGAACTGGTAAGGGCCTTGCAGACCTCGGATGACACTCACGAGCGGACCATCGAGTTTGTCAAGAGCTGCGGAAAAGATACCGTCACTTCCAGTGATTCACCCGCCTTTATTATCAACCGGTTGTATGTACCCCTGGGCAACGAGGCCTTTTATCTCCTTCAGGAAGGGGTTGCCACTGCTGAAGAAATAGATAAGGCATGCCAGCTTGGCCTGGGCCTGCCTCTTGGTCCGTTGGCAGCCTGTGACGCATCCGGATTGGACATTGCGCTGGCCTGCACTGAAAGTCTGCATAGGCAATTAGGCGATAAGTACCGGCCATGTCCTCTTTTGGTTAAAATGGTCAAGGCCGGGCGCCTGGGAAGGAAGACCGGCCGGGGTGTCTATGATTATACAAAGAAGAAATAGATGGAAGGCATTGGAGGGAAGGAGGAAAACGCATGGGAAATACCAATCTAACGGGGACAAGGCGCCTGACGCAGCACGTCTTGTTGAAAAGAAGCGTCTTGGCCCACCCGGGGAGGGTGGCTTTGGTGGATGTGCGACACGGGTACAAGAAGCAAACCTATCATGAGCTGTGGGAGAGGTCCAACAGACTCGCGAATGCGCTTCTTGAACTCGGCGTTCGAAAGGGGGACAAGATTGCCTTTTGGACTGAGGACCGCCTGGAACATGTGGAAATCTGGTACGCAGCCTCAAAGATCGGCGCCGTTTGGACTCCTGTAAATGCTCAATATGTCGGCAGAGAAGCGGAATACATCCTTAATGATTCGGATGCCGTGGCGCTGTTCGTGAGTCCTGCATTTGTGGACAGGGTGAAACCTATTCGGGAAAACCTGAAAAACGTCAGGCATTACATCGTATTCGGTCAGGATGAACTTGAGGGCATGATTGCCTATGAACCCCTCCTGGCAGGGGCCACGGACAGGGACCCTGAAATCGAGGTCAGAGACAACGACTTGGACAGTCTGGTTTATACCTCTGGAACCACCGGGACTCCTTGCGGCTCCCTACGGACCCATTCGTCTGGAATTGCATGGGAGTTGGGTGTATTGAATATGCTCTCTCCTAAAGTTGGCGACAGAATATGGGCGTGGTACCCCAACTATCATTGGGGCGGATGCGTATCGACAAGGCCGTTTCTTGCTGCGGGAGCCACCCGGTATATACCCATGATCCCGGACCCCGGGGACTTCCTGGAGGCCTTGGAAAAGGAAAAGATAAATAAGGTGATGGCAATCGCTTCCATAGGAGAGATGATATGCAACCATCCCGACATCGGTAAGCATGATACTTCCGGTATTGAAAATTGGGTAAGCAGCGGTTCGGTCTGGCTTACACCAATGCGCCAAAAGATCCATAAGAATTTTCCCAATGCAAAATTGGTCGAGCTCTACTCTTGTACCGAAGCGTTCTTTGCCTGGGCCGCTCACGATGATGTGCTGAATTTGGAGAGATGCTCCGGTTTTGCCGCTCTGGGACACGAGGTGAAAATCCTGGACAGAAACGGGAAGGAACTACGGCCAAACGAATGGGGCTTGCTTTGCATAAGGGGAATGAGCGTTCACGATGGTTATTACAAAAAGCCGGAGAAAACGAAGGAGAGTCTTATTGCAGGAGATTGGTTCACCGCTGAAGATGTCGGCTATAGGGACGAGGAAGGAAGGATCTACGTTTCGGATCGGGCAAAAGACATCATAAATACGGGCGGGGAAACCGTTTATCCGGCCGAGGTTGAAAATATTTTACTTGAACACCCGGCGGTAATGCAATGCGCGGTTGTGAGTTCTCCGGACCCGGTCTATACTGAGAGGGTTACAGCGGTCATTGTTACAAGGCCGGGAGTTGAAGGAACGGAGCAGCTGGCAGATCAGATAAAGGAATACTGTCGCGATAAGATGGCGCCCTTCAAGCTGCCAAGAAGAATCGATTTTGTTAAGGAAATACCCATGGTCGGTTCCGGAAAGGTGGACAAGAAAAAGATCAGGGGGGAATACTGGAAAGAGGAGAAATTCAAGGTGTAGACGGTTTCAACCAGCATACAGAACTACGCAAAGCCTTCGGGTGAAGATAGGTGGGAGAGCGCACCAGTTAGAAAGAAGAAACAACCAGCAGCAGGAGGAATCCAATGGATTTGAATAATCTGTTATTTCAGGTTGAAGATGGGGTGGCAACCATTACCTTTAATCGGCCCAAGGCGATGAACGCCTTGAACAGTCAGACTTTTTTCGAGCTTGGTCAAGTAATCGATCGCGTCAAGAAAGATGACGATATAAAAGCGCTTGTGCTGACCGGCTCGGGGGACAAGGCCTTTGTTGCGGGTGCGGACCTTGCCGAGATCAACCAGAAGAAATGCATTACGGATGTCATGGAATTCATTGAGTTGGGCCACGAGACCTTCAGGGCCATCGAGCTGATGCGAAAGCCGGTTATTGCCGCGGTGAACGGACTGGCCCTTGGGGGTGGAACGGAACTTGCCGTGTCCTGCGATATGAGATTTGCTTCTGAAAATGCCATGTTCGGAACCCCGGAGATCAATCTGGGCCTTATCCCCGGATGGGGCGGAACCCAGCGGGTGGCGCGCCTTGTGGGTGTGGGGTTGGCCAAGGAGATTGTCATGAGTGGCGAACCCATTACAG
>QZIK01000074.1 GCA_003599015.1 Desulfobacteraceae bacterium
CGCCGCCGCCTTCGTGGCCAAGGACCTGCCGGCCAAGACCTGGGCCACCATCAGCCCCAAGTACGAGTACGGCTTCACCTGCTGGAACATGTTCAAGGACACACTTGGGAAGCTCAAATCAGGCGTTTCATTTACTGCCGAATCCTGGGCTCCATTCGGAACAACCGATTTCAGACCCCACATAAACACCATCATGGATGCAGCGCCGGAGGGCCTTTACTCAACCGAATGGGCCGGTGAGCTTATAACGTTTGTAAAACAGGCCAACCAGGCCGGGATGTTCCAGAAGATAAAGCATGTAATGTTCCCTGTAGGGGCTGCAATGGATGTGCTGGAGGGGCTTGGCCAGGAGCTGCCTGACAATATCTGGATATCCGGAAGGTATTTCTTCCTTTACCCTGCGGACGAAAGAAACAAATCATGGGTGGCGGCATTTAAGAAGCGATGGAACCATTATCCCGCCTATGTATCGGAGACGGGTTATTCAACCCTCTTTGCGATCAAGAAGGCCGTAGAGGCGGCCGGTTCCAAGGATACGTCCAAGGTTGTTTCAGCATTGGAGGGCATGACCCTTGAAAGCCCGGCAGGCAAAAGGGTTTTCAGGAAGGAAGACCATCAGGCCATGTACGATGTCCCCTGGGGTCTTACCAAAGCTGACGCGGCCTATCCATTCAAGATAATGGGAAAGCAGGTAATGGTTCCTGCAAAGGAATGCTTTAACAGGCCTCCGTTCCAGGGACCTGGCACAAAGCCACCATTCTGATAAACTGTCTGGAAGGTCCTTCCCTATGGGGTTAGGACCTTCGCAGGCACAGAGAGCTCCAGATATGCTTGAATCAATAGTCCATGTCTGTCTCGCAGGGCTGTCCATAGGAATGTTCATATGGCTGGTGGCAAGCGGGCTTACCCTAATCTTCGGGGTACTTAAGGTCCTTAACTTCGCCCACGGAACCTTTTACATGCTTGGGGCCTATCTGTGCTACTGGATCCTGGCACGGATGGGTGATAATTTCTGGCTGGGGCTTATCCTGGGTCCGCTTGCGGTGTGCGCTGTCGGTTTTCTTATTGAAAGGTTTTTCCTTCGCCATGTCTACCATCTGGCGCTCCCTTACCAGCTGCTGCTTACCTTCGCCTTTGTCCTCATATTTGACGATGCGGTAAAGATAATATGGGGGGCAGGGTCACTGGGCTCTCCCACAGTACCGGGCCTTTCGGGGTCTTTCCCAATCCTGGGACGAAATTTTCCATCATACAGCCTATTTATAATCGCCGTAGGCCCCCTGGTGGCGCTTGCGATGTGGGCCTTCCTGGAGCGGACCTGGTGGGGAAGGATTATAAGGGCATCCTCTTCCGACAGGGAAATGGCCGCGGCCATTGGAGTGAGGGTTCCGGCCCTTTACACGTCTGTCTTTGTTCTGGGTACGTGGCTCGGCGCCCTGGGTGGAGGTCTCGCGGTTCCCTATGTAGGGCTCCTTACCCCGGGCATGGGGGAGGTCATCATAATAGATGCTTTTGTGGTGGCTGTAATAGGAGGGCTGGGAAGCCTGAAAGGGGCGTTTTTCGGGGCATTGATCATAGGGCTTCTCTCCTCCTTCGGTACACGTTTCATTCCTACATTTGATATGTTTTTGACATTCATACTTATGGCCGGGGTATTGCTTTGGAGGCCCCAGGGTTTTTTCGGGGAGGCAAAGTAAATGCGGCGATATGCAATACCTTTACTAGCCTTCCTTATCCTTGCAGCCCTCATCCTGACAGGGATCTTTGGAAGCCGATTTGTTGTTTATATTGCAATGAGGGTAATGATCCTTGGAATTTTTGCCCTGGGCTATAATCTACTGCTTGGCAGGACCGGCCTTCTTTCCTTCGGACACGCTGCCTTTTACGCAGGGGGCGCTTACGGGGCGGCGCTCTTTTTCCTGCACGTTCAAAAGCATCCTCTTCTTTGTATTACAGCGGGCGTGGCGCTTGCGCTTGTTCTAGCGGTCATAATCGGGTTTTTCTGCGTAAGGCACACGGAGATATATTTTGCAATGCTCACCCTCGCCTTCGGCATGATGGTCTTCTCCCTTTTATGGAATCTGAGGGATATCACGGGCGGCGACGATGGGCTTGTGGGTATTGCAAGGGAACCTATTTCTCTTGGGTTCGCATCAATACCTCTTGTAAAGCCGGGACAGTACTATTTCCTGGTGCTTGTTTTTTTTCTCCTGTCTCTGGGACTTGTGTACGTCATACGGCAGTCTCCCCTGGGTCTGATTCTTGCCGGCATAAGGGAAAACGACAAAAGGATAGAGTTCGCGGGCATCTCTCTTAAGAACTATCGTCTTGCAGCATTCGTTATTTCAGGAGGATTTGCCGGGCTTGCAGGTGCGCTGGGGACCCTCCTCAACAGCAATACCACCCCCTTTTCAGCACACTGGACCCATTCGGCGGAACCGGTTCTCGTAAGCCTTATTGGTGGGCTCCAGACCTTCACCGGACCTCTTTTTGGAAGCCTTGTATTCGTTGTGCTAAGGGAAATTATAGAGAGATACACACAAAACTGGATGCTTTGGTTCGGGATAATCCTTTTAGTTATAATTATGGGTTTTAGGGGAGGAATAGCGGGAGCCATCTCCGAATTGCTGGGAAGAAAGACTCCTTCGGCGGTCGGCAAGGAAGGAGGAAGACCGTGAACCGGGTACTCCTTGAGACAAGGGCGCTTAGGAAGGCCTTTGGCAGGGTCCAGGTGGCAAACGCACTGGATCTAACGTTCGAGGCCGGTGTCATAACCTCCATAATAGGGCCTAATGGTGCCGGCAAATCCACCCTGATAAATATGCTTTCAGGTCTTATCCAGCCCGATTCAGGTGAGATTTTTTTCATGGGCCAGCAGATTACCCGCCTTCCCATACACAGGAGGGTAAAAATGGGGCTTTGCCGCTCCTTTCAGGTTGTAAATGTCTTTCCGGAGCTTACCGCATTTGACAACATACAGATACCTGTTCTGGCTGTGCTTGGAAGAGCGGGGCGGCTCCTTATCCCCCTCAGAGGGGAGACGATTGCCAGGGAAGAGGCCAATGCAATACTCAGCAGGGTGGGGCTTCTCCATGCATCAGAATCCAGGGCAACAGCTCTTTCCCATGGAGACCAGAGACTTCTCGAAATAGGAATAGCGCTTGCAGCAAGGCCGAAGCTTCTTTTCCTGGATGAACCAACGGCAGGGATGAACCCGGTGGAGCGGACAAAGATCCTGGACAGCATAAAAAGGCTTTCAGCGGAAGGAAAGACAACCTTTGTCATAGTAGAGCACGACATGGATGTGGTCTTTTCCCTTTCAGACAGGATAGTTGTTCTCCACCACGGAGATATTATAGCAGACGGCACAAAGGAGCAGATTCGTGAAAGCTCAAAGGTAAGAGAGGTTTACCTGGGCGATGAGGTGGATGAATGATCCTTGCGGCAAAGGATATAAACACTTTCTACGGCGCATCCCATATCCTTCAGGATGTATCCTTTGAAGTTGAAAAAGGAGAGGTGGTGGCCCTTCTGGGCCGTAACGGTGTAGGCAAGACTACTACTCTGCGGTCGGTTATGGGCCTTACGCCCCCGAGAACCGGTTCCATCATGTTCAAGGAGAAAGAACTTACCGGAAAACCGGCATATGCAATTTCATGGCTGGGTATTGCATACATGCCCGATGATCTGCGCATATTTCCGGATTTGACCTGTGAAGAAAACCTCGAAATTGCCCGCAGGCTTTCAAGAAATGCCGGATACTGGAGCAGGGAACGGGTGGAGGATCTCTTCCCGGTACTTCATGCCAGGAAAAAACAGAAGGGAGCAAATCTTTCCGGTGGTGAAAAGAAAATGCTGAGCCTTGGGCGTGCGTTGATGGCAAACCCGGAATTGATTCTGCTGGATGAACCTTCGGAAGGTCTTGCTCCGCTTATTGTCAAAAATCTTGCGGAGGTCATTAAAAAGATAAGAGAGCAGAACATGACCCTTCTTTTGGCGGATCAGAACCTGAAGTTCTGCCGGAAGGTGAGCGACAGGGGTTACATCCTTGAAAAGGGACGTATCGCCCATTCCGGGACAATGGCAGACATCTGGAAAGATGAGGATGTAATCAAAAAATACCTAGTCCTATAAGCTGAAAAGACCCGCTAAAGCCCCATGAATGTAAACACGTTATGCTTTTCTCTGCATAAACTTTTCCTTTTACAGCCCTGAATCAAAAACTACCGTCTCTCCCTTCTTAATCTCAACACCTTCACCTGCAAGCAAGGGCTCCTTCATTCCCTTTAAATGGACCGTAATGTCATAGGTACCAGGAGGGAGAGGAAAACTCTCCCACAACGGATAGTCATTATCCCACCTTCGTCTTACCTCAAGAACCGGTTCAGATGTCCCGCTTGACATGACATCCCACCCCTGAACACTTGCTTGTGTCTTCTTAAGGGCAATCCCTGAATCAAGGGTTGCAACAGTCTCCTTTCCAGGCTTAACCGTAAGTCCCTTTGCCACTATGCAGGGTTTTTCGCTTCGAGCATAGGTGAATGCCAGAGAATATATTCCCTCCGGCGCTGCCTTGGGTTTCATGAGGTAGTAGTCGTTGCCGTGGGATTCAAGTTCGAGGTAGGGTTTGCCGGTTTTCTCGTTTACAAGCCCCACACGCCATGCAGCCTTTCCAAGCCCCTGAGCCATATTGATCACTACGGCCCCCAGTGAAATCTCGGTCGTACCGCCTCCTTTTACCTCCGCCTCCCCTATGGATACTTCGGTTGGCTGCTTGTAATTAGGATTGGCGAATCCGAGGATAAGCCTGTAGTTGCCGGCAGAAAGCGGATGAATCTCATCTATGACCTTGGCCTCTTTAACGACCTTGTTGTCATCTGTCCGCACGATTTTTAATCCGGCAATGGACTGCAATGCCGTCTCTGGGAGCTTTACGGACAGTTTTCCAAGCCTTGAGGCAGCCCTTACCTTCTTTGTCTTTGCTTGCTCGACCTTTAATTCAACATCTTTTCTAACTGACTCCAGGGCTGCAAGAAGACCTTTCGCGTCAGCGGCAGGGAAAAATTTACCCCCACCCGCATCTGCAAGACATCTGAGCTGCATTTCCTCATCCTTTGTAATACCAAAGCCGACAACGTGCAGGATAAACCTTTTGCCCGAGTTCTTAAGCGCCTTAATTGCGCCGCAGGGATCTTTGTGGCATGTTTCTTCACCGTCTGAAATCAGTACCACTAAAGCTTCCGTGTCTCTGGCGGCGGCAGTATTTAAAACCATCTCCACGGAAGCGGCAATGGGCGTCATACCAACGGGCTTCAAGTTCCTAACCTTTGAAAGAATCTCATCTTTAACGTTGTTTCCTGGGGAGACAAGCATATCCAAATCTGCACAATCCCCTTTTCGGCGATGGCCATAGGCAGCGAGCCCAATATTCACTTCGGCGGGCAATGCAGAGACCGAGTATTCCATGACTTCCTTAGCAGCCTGCATCTTGGTCTGATCACCCGCCTTGACACCCATGCTTCCAGAGCAGTCTAATATGAACGTCACGGTGGGGATATCAGCAGCCATGGCTGGCGGCAAAAAAAACTGAGAAATAAAAAGACAACAAAGCAGCCACCAAAAATACAAAGCAGCTTTATTAAGCATGGAAACATCCTCCTCATAGAAAATATTCACAGGCAAACAGGATACCAAAAGAAACTGTAAATTTAAAGGGCGTCCCCTATGGCGGAGCCGACTTCGCGGGTGCCGGATTTCCCCCCCATGTCGGGGGTCCTGATGGGGCTTTCCAAAAGGAATCTCTCGATAGCGCCCTCTATGGTGGATGCCGCATCAAAGCGGCCCAGATGTTCGAGCATCATCGCCCCGGACCAGATCTGGGCTATAGGGTTTGCAATGCCTTTTCCGGCAATATCCGGCGCGGACCCGTGTACGGGTTCAAACATGGATGGATATGCGCCTTCGGGATTTATGTTGGCCGAAGGAGCAAAGCCTATGGTTCCGGCAACGGCAGGCCCGAGATCCGATAGTATGTCGCCGAAGAGGTTGCTTCCAACCACCACGTCAAACCTGTCCGGGTGAAGAACAAAATGAGCGGTCAGTATGTCGATGTGATACTGATCCGCCTTTACATCAGGGTAGTCTTTTGAAACGTCTCTAAAACGCTCGTCCCAGAAAGGCATGGTATGGATGATGCCGTTTGACTTGGTGGCGGAGGTGACATGCTTTTTTTCCCTTCTGCGGGCGAGCTCAAATGCATAGCGTAAGACCCTGTCCACACCCTTTTTAGTGAACACGGATTCCTGCACCGCCATCTCGGCATCAGTTCCTGCGTAAAGCCGGCCGCCTATCTCGGAGTATTCTCCCTCATTGTTTTCCCGGACAACAACAAAGTCTATGTCCTCCGGTCCTCTCCCTCTGAGCGGAGATACCATGCCCTTAAGCATGCGCACGGGCCTTAAATTTATGTATTGCTCAAGCCTTCTTCTGATGGGAATAAGGAGTCCCCAGAGGGAGACATGATCCGGAACTCCGGGAAAGCCCACCGCTCCAAGAAATACGGCGTGGGAATCCCTGAGGCGTTCAATACCGTCATCCGGCATCATCTTCCCGTAGGATTTGTAGTAATCACACCCCCAGGGATAGGTCTTCCATTCAAAGCTGATGCCGAATTTTTTCCCCGCGGCCTCAAGCACCTTTATCCCCTCGGGCACAACCTCTTTTCCGATGCCGTCTCCGGGAATAACTGATATTGTGTAATCAGCCATGACTTATGCCTCCGGGTTCAATTATCAGGAGTTTTTTTATAAAACGCTTTCTAGGTCTGCCTCAATCTAAGAGCCAGGGACCTTTCCATGTCGCACTGAAGGCATCTTTTTGCCTCCCTCACCGCATCATCTTCCGCCAGGCATAACTCCACCTCGGAAAAGCCTCTGATCCTCTCATTCACAGAAAGGTGCGGAACCGATGTCCTTGTTAGATCCGCAAACCCCTTATCTCTCTTTCCATCATAGCCGGATGAGTCCCTCTCAGCGCAGGGGTCATCCACCCTGCCATCGCCTCCCAGGTACCTGTCAATGGAGCCGGCCGCCCTCCTGCCGGCAGCTATGGCGCCGACAAGGATTCCCGGCCCTCCTGCCCCATCTCCTCCTGCAAACACGCCCTTTAAATTTGTCTCCTGCGTCTCAGGGTCAACAATTATTAGATTTCTCTCAACCCTCACGCCGTCCTTTCCGGTAAGAGGGGTAAGATCCGCAGCCTGACCTATAGCCAGAATGACTTGATCCGCCGGGAATGTTATTGTTTCATCTCCGAATGCAGGACAAAAATTCCCTCTTTCATCAAAAACCGATGCGCACCTTATAAGCTCAACGCCCGAGACCATGCCGTTTTCTCCCAGAATTCTTCCGGGGCCCCATGATGGCATGATCTTGACCCCCTCTTCCCTTGCCATCTCTATTTCCCATGGATTTGCAGGCATCTCATCAAACCTTTCAAGACATGCCATTGTTACATCCCCGGCACCGAGTCTTACGGCTGTAAGGGCCACGTCAACAGCCACGTTGCCGCCTCCTACCACCAACACCCTGGAATTAAGCTCTATATTTTTCCCCTCCCTTACGGATCTGAGGAAATCAAGCCCCCACATCACACCCGGCAGTTCCTGTCCCTCTATCTTAATGCGCCTGCTCAGGGGGAGCCCCATTGCCAGGAATACTGCATTGAAGGTCTTGAGATCATCAAGGCCGAGGTCCTTACCAAGGCGAACATTGGTCTTGAGTTCTATTCCCAGGTCAAGGATTTGTGAAATCTCCCGTTCAAGCACATCAACAGGGAGGCGATAGGCTGGAATACCATATCTCATCATGCCCCCGGGCTTTTCTCTTTCTTCAAATACTGTAACCTGATGGCCCTTTTTCCTGAGATAAAAGGCGGCCGTAAGCCCTGCAGGCCCTGATCCCACAACGGCAACCCTCAGACCTGTATCTTTGCCTATGTTGAAATCACCCCTTGAAAAGGCACCGGCCTTATCTGCCGCATATCGCTTAAGGGCGCATATGGAAATAGGCTGGTTTACCTCCCCACGCCTGCATTTTGTCTCACAGGGATGGGTGCATACCCTTCCAAGAACCCCCGGAAAGGGAACCTTTTCGAGTATAAGCAAGCATGCTTCCCTCGGTTTTCCCTCTGCTATAAGTCTAAGATAGCCTGGCACGTCTATCCCGGCAGGGCATTCCGCCATGCAGGGCGCCTCCGTATCCGGAACAAATTCCTGGGGAGCCATGGCCCTCAGTGGTCTCATGATATCAAGGATCGCAATCCCGTTCGGGCACACTGTTTCACAGCGACCGCAGGCGGTGCAGTACCAGGGGAAAGGAGTTTCGGAGATCTCCTTTGCCAGATCAAGCTCCACATGCCGCACAATGCGTCTGACGTTGAATCCCTTTAAGCCTGTTATAGGGCAGGCGGAGCTGCAGCAGCCGCACTGCTCACAGGTTCTGAACATTGTAACATCGCCGAATTTTTCAGCTAATTGAGCTCTTACGTCCATATCCTTCAATCCCTCATTCAAGCTTCAAGGCCTTTGCCATGTCCCGCATAACCCCGGCAAATTTGGGGCCATCCGCGGCAGAGCACCAGGTATTCCATAGCCTTTCCGGATCGTATCCCAGTTTTGCAAGCTTCTTTTTCGCCCTCTTTAGCCTTGTCTCGGCGGCATAATTGCCGGTTATGTAGTGACATGTGGGAAACTCGCATCCCGCCACAAGCACTCCGGCTGCGCCTCCGGCAAAGGCCCTCTCTATCATCTTTATTGAAACGCGTGCCGAACACATCACTCTTATAAGCCGGCCGAATGGAGGGTATTGAAGTCTGCTTACCCCTGCCATGTCCACTCCCCCCAGGGCGCACCAGTGGCATACAAATCCAACTATCTTTTTCTCCGGGTCGTGTTCCAGCGCCGCATCAACCTGCGCAAGTATCTGGGGATCAGAGTAATGTACGATGCTTATGCACTCCTGCGGGCAATCAGCCGCACAAAGGCCGCATCCCTTGCAAAGGGCCTTTATTACGGAAGGCTCCTTTTCCTCGTTGACCTGTATTGCGCTGTATGGACACCTTTTGTGGCAGAGCCCGCACTTGTTGCAGTCGGCAAGGTCAATGTCGGCCACAATGCCTTCGGCCTCCACATATCCCCTTTTCATGGGAATGGAAACCCTCATGGCAGCCGCCATAGCCTCTTCACAGCTCTCCTTGTAGCTCTTGGGCGATTTTGAGCACCCGCAAAGCGCTATCCCTGCGGAGGGAAAATCAACCGGCCCCAGTTTCACGTGGGCCTCCTGGAAAAAATTATCCTTATTGGAGGAGACCTTTAGTTGCCCCTTTATGGCGTCAACAGACTCATCCCCGCAGAATCCGGTGGTCAAAACAAGGAGGTCAGCGGGGATCGCCATATCCCTGCCGGAGAGGAGGTCGTGAACATTTAAAACAAGGGAGCCGTTCTTTTTGACAAGTTCAGGATAGCTCCTGTCCGGAAACCGTATGAACTTGATTCCGGCGGCCTTTGCGGCGTCAAGCTGGAAGTGCTCCTCCCTTACCATGCTCAGATCCCTGTAAAGTATAGAAACCCTCGAATCAGGATTTATCTCCTTTACGGCAAGGGCGTTTTTAACGGACACAGGGCAACCCACCGTGCAGCATCCCCGGGTTTCATTCTTTGAATTGACGCAGTTTATTATCACCACATCTCCCGGGTCCTTCAAGGAGCCTCCCTTGAGGCGCTCCTCCAGTTGAAGTTGAGTGACAACCCGCGGATCAACTCCATATTCGTAAAGGCCGGCGGGTTCTATCTCCCTCATGCCGCTTGCAACTATTATGGTTGAAATATCAAGCCGTTTCAGGGTCCCATCACCATTTGATCTGAGGGCCACCTTATAGTTCCCGATATAGCCTTCAACCGAATCAATCATAGTGTTTTTGAAAACTTTTATATTGGGATGGCTTTCCACTGCCTCCTTTTTGGACTTCACAAGATCAGCCGCTGTCACGGAGTGCCTGTCGTGTGAAACCACATTGACCCTGTTGAGAATACCACCCAGATCAGGGGCCTTCTCCACAATAAACGCTGAAAATCCCTGATCGGCAATGTGCAGGGCAGCCGTCATTCCAGCGGCGCCGCCGCCTATCACAAGACACTCCGTCCTTACCGGCAGCCTGATCTCTTCCCCCTCCTCAAGCAGGGCTGCCTTGGCAACCCCCATCTTGACAAGATCCTTGGCCTTTGCGGTAGCCACCTCAGGCATGTCCATATGCACCCAGGACACCTGTTCCCTTATGCTCACAAACTCGAGGAGATAGGGATTTAGTCCGGCCTCCTTCACGGATTGCTTGAACAGAGGCTCATGGGTCCTGGGAGTGCAGGATGCAATCACCACCCTGTTTATGCGATTATCTTTTATGGACTGCTTCATGGTGTTCAGGGCATCCACGGAACAGGACCATCTGCCTTCATCCACAAAAACCACATGGGGAAGGCCTCTCGCATATTCCACAACAGCGGGGACGTTAACCACACCCGCTATGTTTGATCCGCAATCACAAATAAAAACACCTATCCTTACTTCTTCAGACATCACACATGCCCCCCCACTCACCTTCGCAGGATCGCCTTCATTCCGGCCGCAGCCGCCTGAACAACCGATTCTGCAATATCAATGGGGCCGGTAGCCCCGCCGCACAGATAGATTCCTTCCACACCGGTCTCAAGAGGCGCGGTCATGGGATCTTTTTCCTTGAAAAATCCAAGATGATCCAGTTCTATTCCCAGAACCTTTGCCAGGCGCTCGTTCCTGTCGCTGGGCACAAGACCGGTGGAAAGCACTACCAGATCAAAGGTCTCTGTCTTAAGCTCGCCCTGGTCCATATCCTCATATCTTATGTTGAGGTCCTTTGTGACCGAATCTTCGGTTACATCAAAGGGCCTCCCGTGCACGTATCTCACTCCTTTTTCCCTGGCCTTCTCATAAAAACCCCAGAAGCCCTTTCCGTAAGCCTTGAGGTCGTTGTGGAAGACGGCGGTTTCAACCGATGCGTCATGCTCTTTGGTTATTATGGTCTGTTTGGCCGCTATCATGCAGCAGACCTTTGAACAGTAAGGAAGGCCTGTGGAAAGGCCCCGCCCCGCGCACTGAAACCAGGCGATCCTGTGGGCATGCTTTCCATCGGATGGCCTGATGATCTGCCCGGCAGTCGGACCTCCTGCATTCATAAGACGCTCAAACTGCATGTTGGTTATGACGTTGTCATATAGTCCATAACCGTGAAGCCCGGCAGTCGGCTTTGCATCCATTATCCCAGCCGCAACAACGATGCTCTTTACGTCAAGATCTATATTTTTATTGGCCTGCCAGAGACGCACCGCATCCTTACCTTCCTTTTGGCAGGCTTTAACGCACAGAGCTATCGGGCACTCCCTGCACTGGCTGCAGTCAACCACGCAACCTCCGACACAGGAGCCCCTGTCCCTCATCTTTCCTAAGCGGCAATCCGGATCA
>QZIK01000065.1 GCA_003599015.1 Desulfobacteraceae bacterium
CTTTTCCATTCCAAGGACTTCTCCTTTACAAATCCTCTGGAATTGGGCCCATACACGGTCTTGGCCTTTGTGGTAGCAGGGGCCGGATTCATATATGTCAAAACCTTCTACACCATGAAGTCACTCTTTACCCGAACCCGCATCCCGGAATATCTCAAGCCGGCCCTCGGAGGACTGTGCACCGGCATAATCGGTTTCTTTCTGCCTCAGAGCCTTTCCTTCGGATACGGTTACGCCCAGATGGCCCTGGACAATCAATTGTCTACAATGTTTCTGCTGGCCCTTGCCTTTGGAAAGATACTTACCACATCCTTTTCCATCGGCTCGGGAGGAAGCGGCGGAGTCCTTGGCCCGGCCCTGGTGATTGGGGGCTCTCTTGGCGGTGCCGTCGGGAGAATCTTCCATTACCTGATGCCGGGAGTAGTTATAAACCCGGGGGCCTTTGTAGTTGTAGGAATGGCCTCCTTCTTTGCCGGGGTATCCAGGACACCCATATCCACAATCATCTTCGTAAGCGAGATGACCAATTCATATCATCTACTGCTTCCAAGCCTTCTTGCCTGCTCGCTGGCGTATCTTCTTTCAAAAAGATGGACCCTTTTCTCCAAACAGGTAAGAAACAGAATAGATTCAAACGCCCATAGAGGAGAGTTCTTTGTTGATGTACTTGGGGCCATCCGTGTCCGGGAGCTTATCAAAAGCCTGAAGCAGGTCAGCTCCGTACCGGAGGAGATGAGCTTTGCGGACTTCCTTCCCGTTTTTCAGTCAAGCGACCAACAATACTTTCCGGTCGTGGATAAAACGGGAAAGCTCAAAGGCATTTTTTCCATAAACGATGTGAGAGGTTTCCTTTTTGATGAAAACATCAAAACCCTGGTTCGCATGAGGGACATTGCAAGACAGGACATCATCTCTACGACTCCGTCCGAAGATCTCAACCAGGTTCTGAGAAAATTCACCATCAGAAACATCAACAGCCTCCCGGTGGTTAAAGACGGAGACCATACCGCTCTTATCGGAATGCTGGATCGCCGCGAAGTAATAGCCTACTATAACAAGAGGCTCAAAGAAATAAAGGCGGGGAAAATGCGCCCCCTGAACCATGTGGATTCAAAGGAATCCGACATCAGATCAGTAAGGGTTGCAGAGGCAATGAATCCTGAGGTAAAGGCGATTTCAGCTGCAGCAGGCATGCAGGAGCTTACTGACCTGATTCACAGCAGTCTTTTCAATACCTTTCCCGTCACTGACGATAAGGGTTGCCTGGTGGGGGTAATATCCCTTTCCGACTACCAGGAGGCCATGCTTCAAGGCGACATGTCCCGGACCGCAGGGGATATCGCCACAAGGGATGCCGTAACCGTAACCGAAGACGAAATACTCCTTGATGCCTTACAAAAGATAACGTCTGGAGATTTTGCCATCCTGCCGGTTGTACGCCCTGGGAAAAACGGAAAGCTAGTTGGAGTTATAAGCCGTAGAGATATCATGAAATACGTTCAAAACGGCATAGCTTTTTCCAGGCAGGCTTAGCCTTTCCTCTCTTCAAGATGGACTCATCCTTCTCAAAGTCCCACCACTGCCTTGAGACTGTGTGCTCATTGAGGCAAGAGGCACCGGTTAGGAATGGAAAAGGCGACGATCAGGGCGAAACTCGATATCCCTGGCCTCTTCCAACTCGCGAAAGCCGGAGGTGAATCCCCATGATGGCGAAGGCCGCAATGGCCATGCCCGAGCTTACAAGAAAGGCAATGCCGCCGCCCGCCTTCTCCAGGAGATATCCCGACAAGAAGAAACCGGCCATCATTCCCAGCCCATACTGCACTGAGTTATTTATGGACTGGCCCATGGTCTTTGCCCCCGAGGGCGAGAGCTCATCCATATAAATTACGCTGGTTATGTGAAATGCCGCATATGTGAAGGCGTGAAGAAGCTGAGAAAGCAAGACAATGACGGGGGTATTGAACCAGCCCAGGGCGGCCCATCTGCCCGCTGCAACAATAAGGCAGAACATGAGAAGCCTTTCCGGAGAAAACCTCCTGACCATCGGCTTGGCCAGGATCATTACAGCTATCTCTGAAACGACTGCAACAGCCCAGCTTACCCCCATGAAAAGGTTCCCAAAGCCTATTTGCTCAAGATGGATCGAAAAAAATCCATAATAAGCTCCATGGCTGAGAACCATCAGAAATCCCACCACAAGAAAGACGATGGTCCTTGACTTAATAAGACCACCTGCACTTCCGGAAGGTTGGAGATTTGTGCTTGATGATCCGCATGGAATCCTGAAGGCATTTACTGCCTGGGCGAGAAAACCTCCAAGTATTGCAGGCACAATTAACCAAAGGGAGTAAATTTGCACCACCCTGCCCATTACCATGACCATGACCATGAAACCGACCGACCCCCAGGCCCTTATCCTGCCGTATCTGCCCCTGTCCTCTCCAAGGGTATCCATGGTAAAGGCCTCAAGAAAAGCTATGACGGGTCCCAGGAAGACTGCGTGAATCGCGGTTATCAAAAGGATGATGCCGTAGTCTTTTGCAGGGAGCATCAATATCCATACCGCGGCGCTCAAGAGATTGCACAGGACAAATACCCCTTTTCTTATTCCGTAACGGTCTGCCGCCGCGGCCCAGAGGATGGTGAAGGCTACCATTACCGCCGATCTGAGAGCGGAAATGGTTCCAATCTGCACGCCGTTCAGGCCAAGATGATAGCAGTAAAGGTTGAAATACGGGAGGATAATCCCTATCACCCCGAAATAGAGAAAATACTGGAGGCCCAACGCCCTGGTGCTATATTTCATTTAGTGCCCTTGCAATTTGAAAGACTTTCGGACGGATCATCAGCAGGGCCGTCTCAGATCCCGCCAAGCATCCTTGCGGCCTCAACTCTGGCATGCCCATAGGCGGAAGGGCCCAGATGCAGACTCTTAGGTCCTACCGGGGGTGCCCCCGTTGATATCTCAACCACCCTGACCCCCGTTTTCTCTGCAAGGCTCTTTTGGTGCCTGTATGACTCTAGCCTGGCTATGTCCACCGACATATCGTGAATAAGCCATGGGGTAAAAGCCTTTTTCAAAAACCCGTTGCCGGTCCCTGAAATACCCCTTGAGGCAATAAAGTGAATTAAAACAATATCAACCTTAGCAATGGAAAGAAGTCCCAGAATAGGGGCCTTGCTGGTCACACCTCCGTCCACATAAAGGCATCCCTCTATCTCAACAGGCCTGAAAAGCATTGGCACAGAGCTTGATGCGCATACGGCCCTTCTGAGATCACCGCTTGTGAATACTGTCTCCCTTCTCTGGGTCAGATTTGTAGCAGCTATGGCAATGGGATGAGGGCAGTCCTCAAAAGTCTTCTCAGGCAATACCTCCATCAAACCCATGAAAGCCTCGCCCCGAAGATATCCATCAAGACCCTTAAACCCCTTCAGTGCTTTACCGGCAACCTGCCACCAGGGATAAGGGTCCCAAAAGGCCTCTCTCCTCACACCAAAGAGATAGTCCCTGATTCCTTTATCATCCATTCCAGATGCCGCAAACGCCGCAACAATGGCTCCCGAACTGGATCCCGCCCAGGCACAGGGTCTTATCCCCATCTCTCTCAATGCAGCAAGAAATCCGGCATGGGCAAAAAATCCGAAAAAACCCGAAGAAAATATGACTCCCACGCGGGTCATGGGATCTTTGATATCGTTCATAATGGAACTATGCCTGGATCGGATTCATAATCCTTTAATGTTTCATCGTTTTAATGATATTGTCCGCCTATTGATCCTTTTTCAGGCGAAACCGCCAGGCGCAGTACCAGTCCTCAGGATGGTCGTCAGGGGGGCATCCGATGCACTCTGTAGTTATCCTCGGATCTATTGCCTCGGCAAAATAGCCGTATTCCACAAGGCCTACCGATTTGCATGGATAATCAGGCAATCCCTTTCTCTTTCTTGCAGACTGGACACGGCAGTCATTCATCTGAAAGACCAGGCTTCCGTCTTCTTCCTCCAGTATGCTTTGAACATTCACCCTTGCATACATCCGGAACCTCAATGCCTTCTTGAGTCCCTCCAGGCCCGGGTAGGCCGGAAGCCCCAGGAGCCTTCTTATGGACCAGGCCTCAAATGGAGAAAACCTCGCCCAGGTGGAGTCGTTGCATCGTTTGGCATCGTTCATTCCGTGGGCAAACTCCACGGCCTGGAACCAGACCCCGTCATTGGCAAGCCAGTTCTTGCCCACATCGTCGGCAAGTCTCATAAGGTTTTCCCTTGGGAGCCTCAGCAATGGTTCCGGTATCCCGTCAACAAGTGAAAAACCGAATAATTTTCCAAGCTTGGCCAACTGTATCTCGCGGCTTTGGTCAACCGCCGACCCCATGGTCTTGAGTGCCTTTTCCATTCCCATCTGGTGCTCAACCTCCATGTACCAGAGGGTATGATGAACAGCGATGCGGTGAAACATGTCCAAAATAAACCGCGCCAGATCTTCATTTGATAGATCCTCCGGCCTCTCGGCCTTGTTTTCCATATTAACCGTCTCCTTTCTCTTCCCCATGAGAGGAAGACCCTTTCATCATTGGGGAGAGGAAATCTGCACCATCCTTAAGCCTTTTTTCTCCAGGAGCACTGCTATCCCGTACGGCACATCGGTTGAGGTGACCAGCACAGACCTGCCCCTGTAATCACTGAAGGCCACTCCATTAAGTGTAACCCTGACATTTCTGACCCCATCTCCGGGCAGCAGAAAAAGATTCTGAGGGGCTTCCCTGAAAGAAATCCCCAGAAACTCAAGAAGCTTTTTAAGAAGGCCGAAACCACTTGTCTCCCCGGAAAGGGAAAGAAATCCGTACCCCTTTTCCTTAAGAAATGCGATCAGATCCGGTCCCAGTCCTGAGATATCTATAATTGCCTCTCGACTCCTCACATTGACCAGATAATCTGCCGTAACGGTAAAGGAAAATTCACCTTTTTTGCCCCGAGATACAGGGATTGCAGCCCTTTCTCTAAACCTTTTTCCGACAACGGAAAGAACCTCCCCGACAATGACCTCAGGTTCCCCGGTTATAACCTTAAGGCTCCCTTCAGCCTGAGCCTGTTCCGGGGCTTTTTCTCCCCCACCCGGAAAATCTATAACCTTAACCCCCGCCGCTCTCAGATATTCCACAAGCCCTGCCGGCATACGCGACAATGCGCCATCAAGAAGTCTTATGACAATTGCATGCATTCCGTCCTGTCTAGTATCGTCCGGGCAGGTGACTATCCAGTCTGCGGCGATGGACATTTCCAGATCACCCGGGACCTTGAAGTGTTCACCCTTTCCATATACCTTTTCATAGCCGCAGGCCTTAATGATCCTTGCAACCGAGGTTGCAAAATCAATCCGACCCAGGTGGACCACCCTGTAATTCCCCCAGCTTGCCTCTATTAGTCCTGCAATCCTTGGAGGAAGCCTGTTGTGAAGGTCCACCACCACCATCATTCCTGTGGAGCATGCAAGGAGGGGGAAAAGCTCTCCATCTAAATCAACCTGCCCTGCGGACTTGAGGGGGATAAAATGCTTGCCCTTGTTTATCCACTCTTCCCCCAGGGCAGAAAAAAGCCTCCCCAGGGAATCTGCAATCTTATCATTTAGTTCTCCGGCAGAAGGCGAACCGGTCTGATCCTGGTCGCGGACCGATGCCTGAGCGGCTTCACCTGCGGCATCCTCCTTCAACCCGCCCAAAACCGGAATCCGCAATAACTGCCCGGGAGTCAGGCGGTTTATGTCCTTGATATGGGGATTCAAGGCCTTAATCCTCGGCAGGTACTCATTATAAAGTCGAGACTGCTTCATACTCATGCGTGCGGCTATAAGACCCAGGAGGCTATCCCCCTTTTTTACCTTCAAGACTTCAATCTTTTCCTGCGGGTTTTTCCTGATCGACTGCTCCCTGTTGTCAGGATCATTATTTCCTGCATCTCCGGCTCCTTTTTCCGCTTTTTGCTTTTCAACTCCGGGGGTCTTTCCGCCATAGGATTCAGAGGCATCAACCACCGGAATAAGGAGCCTGTCGCCGGGTCTCAGCATATCAAGGTTCGGAATCCCCTTGTTCAATTCCTTCGTCAGTTCACAGAGTGCAACCCTGTCGGGCCTGTCCAGTATCCCTTTTTTCCTGAGGATCTGCCAGAGATGCTCTCCCTTTTTAACAACATGGGCCTGCGCCTTGATCTTCCCGGACCTCGTTGTCTTTTCCACCTGCATCTCGGCAATCTTTATCAAAGACATGGACACATTGCCTTCACCCTGACCGCCGGAGGATGTCAGGGGCCACAGGAGAACAAGGCTCACAAGCAGGGCTTTCACAGATATCAGGCCGGGCGCAGCCATCATTGATCTTTTTCCTCTTCTCTAAAAAAAAGGAACTTATCTCACAGCAACCAATCAACAGGATGATAATGAGCCGGCACTGGCCATGTCAAATCAATAATCCTTCCCAAGGCTCCGGCAAAAGATCCCCTGACCATGGGAAGATGCTCGAGGTTTGATTTCCTGGAAATCACATCCATTTTAAGGGCGGAAACCACTTCTGATGGACTCGTAAAAGTCAAGAAAGCCCCAGATTTGTCATTCCGGTGAAGCCTGTCCCGGACCTTGATCCGGGAACCGGAATCCAGTTATTTCAAGATGTTTCGGACCCCGGCTTTCGCCGGGATGACGGCAGCAGGACTTTTTACGAAACCGTCACTTCTTATGCAAAAAGATTCTAGATGTAGATGTAGGAGACAATAAACCTACATCATGTGGTATTTGTCCTTTACAAAGACATCCTATTGTGGTATTTGTCGGATCAAATACCCCTTTTCTTTTCCCTGTTTCCAGGAGGACCATGAAAATAAAAAAGCTCTCCATCCTGGGTTTTAAATCCATAATGGACAGGCTTGAATTCAACTTCCCCGGCGGCATAAGCGGCATCGTGGGCCCCAACGGATGCGGTAAGAGCAATATTGTTGACGCCATAAGGTGGGTCCTCGGTGAGCAGAGCGCAAAGCAGCTCAGGGGCCGCGAGATGCAGGACGTAATCTTTAACGGCGCAGGGGAATTCAAGCAGCTCGGCATGGCGGAGGTGACCATTGTATTTGAAAACGGCGACGGCTCTTTCCCATCTTCCCTTGCCAACCAGGAAGAACTTGCGGTTACAAGGCGCCTCTACAGATCGGGAGAAAGCGAATACCTTATCAACAGCGTCCAGTGCAGATTAAAGGATATTCAGGAGATCTTCATGGATACAGGCCTTGGCAACAAGGCCTACTCGGTAATAGGGCAGGGAAAGATCGGCGCCATCCTGGAGCAGAGGCCCGAAGAGACAAGGGCCATGCTGGAGGAGGCTGCCGGCATAACAAAGTACAGAAAAAAGGTGGAGGAGGCTCAAAAGAAGATCACCCTCACGGAACAAAACCTTCAGAGGGTGGAAGACGTCCTGGGCGAGGTGCGGCGGCAGATGAACGCCATGAAGAGGCAGGCCGCCAAGGCAAAGCGATTCAAGGCCATAATGGAGGAGATAAGGCGCCTGGAATTGATCCTTTCCTCCAATAACTATAAGAAGTTGCTGGAATTGACAGGAGAAAAGGCAAGATCCACGGGGGAACTGGCCGAAAAGGAAGCCGGTCTCTCCGCCCTGCTTGCCCGTTGTCATTCGGAGGCACAGTCGCTTCAACAGGAATCCGAAGAAAAGGACAAGGCCTTGTCCCAGGCCCGCCAGACATTTCTACATCTGAAGGAAAGAGTGAACAAAAAGGAGGCTGAAGCCGACTCCCTCATAAAGGAGATAGGCATACAGCAGCAACTGGAGGACCGTCTCAGAAAGGAGAGAGAAGAGATAAAGGAGCGCATAAGGGACCTGGAGGCTGAAAAGGGGCGCCTGCTGGAACGGATTACTTCTTCAAAGGACAAGGCATCAGAGGTTGAAAATGAGATCTCTCTGAGAGAGATGCGAATCACATCCCGGCGAAAGATGTCCCAATCCCTCCGGGAGGAATATGAAAAGGTCCGCGATGCCCTTGCCGCTGAAATAAACAACGAGACCGGTCTCACCCATGAATCAGGATACCTCAACAAGCTCCTCAGCCAGTCGTCGGACAGCAGATCCCGCCTCAGTAAGGAGCTTGAAGAAATTGATGCAAAAATAAATGCCCTTGCCGCCGCATCAGAAAGGAAAACCGTTCTCCGTGCTGCATCCGCCGAGCGTTTTCAGGAAATAGACGGCCTTCTTGAGGAGGAGAAATCCAGACGCTCTGAGATAGATCTGGTCCGAAAGAGGATTGAAGGAGAACTTAAGGAAGCCGAAACGGATCTCCAGATGCGCAGGACCAGATATAACGGCCTTCGCACCATGGCCGAAAACTTCGAAGGAGTCGGGGCAGGGGTGAGGGCCATCATGAAGGCCGGCGACTTTGAACCGGCAAAACAGGGAAAGATCCTGGGGCTTGTAGCAGATTTCATCCGCGTTGATTCACGTTACGAACGCGCAGCGGAGGCGGCACTGGGGGATAAGCTTCAGTGGATCATGGTTGAGTCCCAGGATGATGGCAGCAAGGCCGTGTCTTACCTAAGGGAAAGAGGAAAGGGCAAGGGAAGTTTTGTTCCTGCAGCGCAGATCCGTGGGCATTCAGAGCCAGGGAGCCCGGCATCGGGTCTACCTTTTCTGAGGGATCTGATTAATATAAAGGATACCCATGAAAAACCGCTTTGCGCCGTTATCGGATCCGTTCTGGTTGCAGAAACCCTCAATCAGGCCGTCACAGCGTGGCATAAGGATGGAAAGACATTCTCCTACGTCACCATTGAAGGAGATATGGTGGATGCCCAGGGTGTCATCACAGGCGGCAGACTGGGGGCGGCCTCCTTTAATCTTCTTTCAAGACGCCGGGAAATGGAATCCCTGGAAAAGGAGATCACCGTTCTTGAAAAAAAGGTCTCAGAGGTCAGAGATTCAATGGAAGAGATGGAAGACAGGCTTCAGCAGAGCTCGGAAACAGTGGAGGAGATGACGGAGCAACGCTTTAAGGCACAGGAAGAAATAAACCAGCTGGACAACCTCCTCAGACGCATCGGCCAGGAATGGGACCAGCATGAAAAATTGGCGGCAAGAGTAAAGGATGACCTCTCAAGAAAGGACAAAGAAGAAGGAAAAAGCAGGGAAGCCCTTTCAAAGGTAAAGGAGCAGCTTAAGGAGGTCCAGGGACGACGTTTACAGAAGGAGACCCTCCTCAAGTCAAAGGAGGCAGAACTTAAAGAGGCAGAGTCCGAATATGAGCTGCTGCGCGAGGAGTTGGGGAAGATCAAGGCATCCCAGAGCGCCTTAAGGGAGGAACAAAAGGGCCTTACAAGGGAGACGGAAAGGATTGAGCGCTTCATCCATGAATCAACCAAACGCCTTGGGACGCTTGAAGAGGAAATCGAGAACTGCCGCACCAGGTGTCTGAGGTGCCGCAGGGAAAGCGAAGAGATACGCACACAGCTTGCGGGGGTCTTCGAAAGGCTCCGCGGAGCCGAGGAAGACCTCCATTCGTGCGAACACGCCAGGCAGGAACTGCAAGCCTCTGTCAAGGAAAAGGAATCGGCAGCCGAAAAGGTAAGATCAGAAATTCAGGCTGTCCGCGAGGAGATAAACAACATTAAGATGGCCCATGCCGAGCTCCAGTTCAAGACAGACGCCCTCAGGGAATCGGTAAGGGAAAAGTGGGACCTGAATCTGGAGGCAATATACAGAGACTATCTGATTGAAGACTTCTCTCAGCCCTCCGTGGATGAAGAAATTAACAGGCAGAAAGAATTCAGGAGCAGGCTGGGAGAGGTCAATCTGACAGCAATAAAGGAGCATGCCGCCCTGGAAGAGCGCTGCCGGTTCATGGAAGCCCAGAAGGAAGACCTCCTTAAATCCATTGAAAGCCTGAGGGTGGCTATTCGAAAAATCAATCAGACCTCCGTGGAAAAGTTCACAAGCACCTTCAAAGAGGTTGACATCAAGCTAAAAGAGGTGTTCCCTCTTCTCTTTAACGGAGGTACGGCGGGGCTTGTTCTCACGGATGAATCGTCGCCCCTTGAAAGCGGGGTCCTCGTGCAGGTCCAGCTTCCGGGAAAAAGGGTCAGCCACATGGGCCTTTTATCGGGAGGCGAAAAAGCCCTGGTGGCGATGGCGCTCCTGTTTTCCATTTATATGATCAGGCCGTCTCCTTTCTGCCTTCTGGATGAGGTGGATGCGCCGCTGGATGAGGCCAATGTTGACAGGTTCAACAACCTGCTACGGGAGATCAAGAGGAATTCCCAGATCATTATGGTCACCCACAAAAGAAGGAGTATGGAAATCACGGACCGCCTCTACGGTATTACCATGGAAAAGATCGGAATCTCCAAGGTAGTCAGTGTGGATATGAAAGGGATAACATCCCGCGGCGGGGCTCAGGCTCTAGGCGCCAATTGAGGCGGCCGAGAAATTTTTATTCCAGGGAAAAAACAGATGTTCAAATGGTTCAAAAAAAAATCCGATAACAACGATGCCCGGGCAGAAAAAACCCGGGCGCAGGAAGATCCGGGGAACATCCCGGAGCAAAGCAGCCGGGAAAACACCCCCACAAAGGCTCAATCGGCCCAGGGCATGGAAACTCTCTCTGAAATCCAGCTTCCCGGACCTGAAAAGAAAGGGCTTTTTCAGAGACTGCGTGAGGGTCTCGCCAAGACCCGCTCGGCGCTGGCCGGAAGGCTTGATAATCTTGTCTTGGGAAAAAAGGAGATAACGGAAGAGGTATTGGATGAGCTTGAGGAGATCCTATTTACCTCTGACATAGGAGTTGCCACAACCCAGCACCTCATAGAGACAGTAAGAAAAAGGGTGGCCAGAAAAGAGCTCAAGGATGCAGATCTTCTCAAGTCAGCCATAAGACAGGAGATCATGGATTACCTGCGTGTTCCCTCTTTACCCGTACCTCAACCCGGGCCCGGCGAGCCCATGGTCATCATGGTAGTGGGAATAAACGGGGTTGGAAAGACAACCACCATCGGAAAGGCGGCCCACCGTATGATAAAAGAAGGCAAATCCGTTATGCTGATTGCGGGCGATACCTTCAGGGCTGCAGCGGTGGAGCAGATTTCAGTATGGGGGGAGCGCACCGGGGCAGAGGTTGTAAAGCAGGGCACAGGGGCAGATCCTTCGGCTGTGGTATTCGACGGGCTGAGCGCCGCCCTTTCAAGAAAAACCGAAGTCGTAATCATTGATACGGCAGGCAGGCTCCATACCAAGGTCAACCTCATGG
>QZIK01000128.1 GCA_003599015.1 Desulfobacteraceae bacterium
CCTGGGTGTCCTGGGAACAGCTGAACATGTTTTCTTCCGCGTAGGCAACACCTGGAAGGCTCCTGGCATATTCTACAACGGCAGGCACATCCACTATGCCTCCGATATTGGTTCCGCATCTGCAGACAAAAACGCCTATTCGAACCTGCTCTCCCCTTATGTCCCGGGACTCCTGAACAGGTTGAGTTTTGGTCTGTGACCAGCGTATCTCAGCCAGCCGGCTTCCAACCACCCCTGCGGCGGCACTTGAATCCACTACAGAGCTCGGTATATCCTTTGGAGCCTGGCGGGCCCCGCAGACGAAGATTCCGGGACGCGATGTCTGCACGGGCGAAAAGCTGCTCGTGAGCGGATAGCCATAGGTATCCAGGTCAACTCCCAGCCTTTCTGCCAGCTCTTTGCCGTGGGCTGTCGCCCCAAGTCCCACGGAAAGAACTACCATGTCAAAGGCCTCTTCTATCCTCCTCCCGCCTTCATC
Source organism: Desulfobacteraceae bacterium (assembly GCA_003599015.1). GTDB lineage: Bacteria > Desulfobacterota > DSM-4660 > Desulfatiglandales > Desulfatiglandaceae > CG2-30-51-40. The sequence goes on from QZIK01000128.1 coordinate 479, forward strand.
CACATACCTGATGATGTTCCTGCCGGTATCGGGCTCCGGGAGAATTCGGGTAACCCTGGACTTTATGAAACGGACTCCCAGTTCGTTCTTGGCGCGGTTGTAGTATCTCTCAAAATCCTTGCCGTGAGTGCGGATATCCATATAGAAGACGGCTGCATCCAGGCCTTTATGGGCGTGTTCCTTGGCCAGCATGGCTTCTTTAACAGCATACGTGCAGCATACAGACGAACAGTATCCCCTTGCCCCCAGATGCACGTCTCGAGAACCTATGCATTGGAGCCAGGCTATCTTTTCCGGTTCCTTCCTGTCCGAGGGCCTTACCATGTGTCCGCTGTATGGCCCTGCTGCAGATAGTATCCGTTCAAATTCCAGGCTGGTGACAATGTTGGGATTTTCCCGGTATCCATAAGTGTCATGGTTCGTCGGGTCGTAGGTCTCGCTTCCGTCTGCCAGGATAACCGCTCCGACCTTCAGTGAAATGATTTTTTCTTTGTCATCATAGCGGATGGCGCCGGCGGGGCATACTTTTTCACAATTTCCGCACTTGCCTTTTGTCAATTTAATGCAATATTCAGGATCAATGGCGTATTTGAGGGGCACTGCCTGGGCGTACTTGACATAAATGGCCTTACGGTTTCCAAGCCCGCAGTCGTATGAATTAGGGATCTTTTTCGGGCACTTTTCAGCGCACGCTCCGCAGGCGATGCATTTGTCTACATCCACATACCTCGGATGCTGAGTCAGCGTAACCTGGAAATCCCCTGCTTCCCCTGAAATGTCTTTCACCTCTGTTAGGGTGAGCAACTCGATGTTGATGTGCCGGCCGACCTCGACCAGTTTTGGGGAAATAATTCACATGGCGCAGTCATTGGTGGGGAAGGTCTTGTCCAACTGGGACATCATCCCGCCAATGGAACTTGATCGCTCTATGAGATAGACATAAAACCCCGAATTGGCCGTGTCCAGGGCTGCCTGCATCCCTGTGATGCCTCCCCCCACTACAAGGACCGAGCCGGAGTGATTTGTTGACATATCTTACTCCTCAGTCAGAAAAGATCCGATGTTATTGATTTCAAGTTGATTTTGATTCAGGCCAAGGGTCTCCAGATCCAAGCCCATGCACAGGCCCAGCAACTGTGGGTAAAGAATTGAAGGCAAGGGTTTTTTCCCGCCATTCAGGCTGATCATTCTTTTCTGTACCTGGTCAAACTGGAGTTGACACCAGGGACAGGCAGTGCAGAGATAGTCTGCGCCGGCCTGAAGGCCGCTGTCCAGTTTTTTTTGTGTGAGATCCATGGAAAGGCGGTCATTGATTCCCATCAGCGGTGCGCCGCAGCAATTGAGCTTCTCGTGCCATTTCAAGCTGGCGGCGCCGGTTGCCGCCACAAGTTCATCGAAAATAATGGGCGCCACAGGGTTGTCAAACGTGGTTACCCTGCTTGGTCTGAGGGCGTGGCATCCATAATGGGTTGCTATCTTGAGATTTTTGAAACGCTCCGTGCAGGCTGATTTAAGAGCATTCAATCCCACATCCTGGTGCAGAACGGAAAGCAGGTGTTTGACCTGGCTCCCGCCTTCATAGGTCAGACCGGATTCCTTTAGCAGCTCGTTTATCTCATGGCGTAATTTTTCATTTTCCCGAAGCCGGTGCTGTGCCTCCTTAAGAGAGCCGAAACAGCACTTGCAAAGGGCAAGGATGTCAAGGCCTTTCCTTTCTGCAAACGCCAGGTTCCCGGCAGCCGATAAAAGAAACGCCTTATAATCCACATTTCTCAAGGGATAGCCGCAACAGGTAAACTCCCTGCAGTCCACCAGCTCTATTCCCAGTCTGGACAGAAGCTCCCTTGAAGAACTTTCGTACTGCTTAACCCTGGCAGGGATATTACAACCTAAAAATATAGCAAACTTCATTTCTGTGCCTCTCTCAATAATCCTGGGTTTTGCCTGCCTGCTGTCCTTTTACGTCAGTCGGTCAGATTGATTCATACCGGAAAAGGATGAAGGACTCCTCTCCGGGCCCCTGATCGCGATATTCTTTAGTTCGAAAAGGATATCTGCGACCTCCACCATCTGCGGGCAATGTTCCTGGCACTGGTAACAGGTCACGCAACTCCACAGCATCCCGGCGCTGCAGGCAAGATCGCCTAGTCCCATGCTGAGACTGGCCATTATCTGGTGAGGCAGAAGCCCCAGCTTGCTTTCAGGATCTTCGTACATCCCCACAACGGGACATACAGTTGTGCAATTCTGGCAGCCAAAGCACGATGCAAATGTCCCCGAATCTCTGGAAAGAATTCCCTCTGAGACCGGCCCTGCCGGCAGCGTGACAACTGATCCTTGTTCAGTCGGCTGCCATTTTTCAATCACCGTACGCCATGCATCCTTAAGGGGTTTGTCCTCCTGCACATCCCCCGGTCCTGAGCGGTCCAATCCCCTTGCGAAGGAAAAGGTGGACAGCATAAGGGCTTCTCCTTGCGGTTCACGTTCAATCAGGTCTTCCCTGACATTCGACCATAGGGCCTTCAGGTTTATTCCCGACGGACAGACGACCGTGCATCGCTCACAACTGGTGCAGAGATATACTCCCTCGCGAAGGACCTTAAGTTCCATCTCTGAAAGTTTCTTTCCTGCTGTTATTTTTCTGAGAAACTGGAGCTTTTCAGAAGGCAGTATCAAGGTATTGCCTCTGGATTGAGAGGCCGGCGCTGCAGAACACCTGAGACTGCACGTCCCGCAACGGGTGCATGCATCCAGTTCCATAACCTGCCGGGTCACCAGGTTTGCGGGGTGTGACTTTTCCTGATCCATGACGGAATTGACCAGAAGGCTTATGGGGCTGGCGATGATGTGAAACATCTTGCTGAAAGGAAGGTATGCCAGTCCAAGGAAACATGCCAGTATATGAATGGTCCACAGGATATCAACAGTCCCTGCCTGCTCCAGTTTTTTTGCCAATGGTCGCATGATCGCAGACGCGGCATATCCAGTGAAAGCCCATGCCGATGATGCATGGCAGCTCTGGCAGCTCATTTCGTGAATTTCCATGCCTTTTTTAAGGGTTTCAGGAGAAAAGGGAGGATGAACCCTTTGGGAAGAAAGGCCCATCGCCTCTACCCAATAGGATTCGAGCGCCTTCACTTCATCCGGATCGTCTGTATCCGCATAATCCTGAACCATGCGCATGAATTCTCTGTGTGAAAGTATTTTGGCGCCTTCGAGAAGAATTCCTGAAAACATAATGACTGCAAGTATCCAGATCGCATAATGATCCGCCGCCTTGGTCCTCAGACGCGGAACCTTGAGGACAAACCTCCTGTATAAGGCCAGACCGACCCCTGCAAGCACCATCAATGCAAAGATGTCCCGTAGAAAGAAGAAAGGGTTGGCGGTGGAGGCATATCCTGAGAAAAGAGGCTCTGATATCCATTTCTCAAGGCCGTGCATAAGGAGGAGCAACATGAATCCCCAGAAAATCAGCATATGCATTGCCCACCGCAGTGAGTCCTCCTTTAGGATTCTTCTCTGAACAAGGATATCCGCCACAAAGGCCTTGAGAAGGGAGAGAATCCTGGTGCTGAAGACCGCTCCAAGAATCCCCTTGATACACTGGACAACACGTTGTCCTGTTTTGAAGTCTTTCTGGGAGGCAGCGATCTGTAAGGAAAACCATGTAATAAGTTTGTAAGCCAATCCCACAAAAAAAACCAGGAGGGATCCGTACAGAAGCACATTAAAAAACATAAGTCCATAACTCCATTTGTTTCAAAAAAAAGTTCTTGGAGTGCTTCCCTATACGCTATCAAGGCAGTTGTCAACCAAAAGTTCTTGGTATGCATGTGCCGCACTCCTTCTTCGGCTGCTCAATTTTGCCCGTCTGTTAAGCCGGCGCGGTAATATAAGATTTTTTTAATGTAATTCAAATAAGTTGCAATTATAAGACTGATAAATCCCTCAATATTGCTCCAGCCAGGAATAGCCCCGGGCTGTTTAGTAATACTAATAGTTGAGTCTATATTTTAATTGATATTAATAAAACAAAATTAAACTTGAAATAGAAAGAAGTGGTTGATACTGTAACGCTTATACTGTCCTATAATCTGAGAGGAATTTTTACAGGAGGAATGCATTGTAATGACCTTGAAATGGAGACCGGTGATTGCCTTTTTCTATTGTCAAAACATACCCGAAGGGGGATGGGAGGAACGGCTTGCAATAGAAAAAAAACATAAAGGCGCCGTGCGTCTTTTTCCGATCCCGTGCAGCGGCCGAATCGATGGTGTGCATCTGCTAAGGGCATTGGAGGAGTTTGCGGACGGAGCTATTGTTGCGACTTGCCCTCCCGGGGGTTGCCTGAATTTCGAAGGAAACCTTTGGGCAAGAAAAAGGGCTGAGACTTCGCGCAAGCTCATTAAAAGTATCGGCCTTGAGGGGGAACGGATATTGATTGTTGAAGGGACTGCGGGCAAGAGCCTTGACCTTATGGGTTTGGCGGAAGGTTTTCTTCAAAAGATCTCTTTAATCGGTCCTTCTCCGGTGCTTTACCCAAAGGATATGCCGCCGGGAACCGGCGTGGGGTTTTCCTTGAAAGGAGAATCGGTGCATGATTACTGCTGAACAAAAACCTATTGAAGAGATAAGGCATATGATCATGCCTTACAAAAAGATCCTTCTCCTGGGGTGCGGCTCATGTGTTGCCGAATGTGCGGCTGGGGGGGAAAAGGAGACTGCCATGCTTGCCTCGGCGCTCAGAATGGCCGCCAAGATGAACAGGGAGGATACCCTCATACAGGAAAAGAACCTCGACCGGCAGTGTGTCAGGGATTTCATCGTACAACTGGATGGGATTATTCACCTATATGACGCTGTGTTATCTTTGGGATGTGGTGCGGGGGTCCAGGCTGTTGCGGAAATCTTCCCTGAGGTTCCGGTAATACCGGCCTTAAATACTGAATTCCTGGGCCAGACAAAAGATCAGGGGCTATGGCTGGAAAACTGCCTGGGGTGCGGGGATTGCGTGCTCTATTACTTTGGCGGCGTATGTCCCCTGGCAAGATGTTCAAAACAGCTCATGAACGGTCCCTGTGGGGGCTCAAGGGATGGAAGGTGTGAGGTTGATCCTGAGACGCCCTGTGCCTGGCAGTTGATAATAGAGAATCTGACAAGAACTGGCGGTCTTGAAAGGCTTGAAAGTGTCTTTCCGCCCAAGGACTGGTCAAGAAAACAGGGAAGAGGTCCGAGAAAGATAGTCAGGGAGGATCAGCAGAGGTGAACCAGGAAAGCAGGCTTAAAAGTATACTGGAAAAAGGGATTTTTGCGGTAACAGCCGAGTGCGGTCCGCCAAGGGGTGCAGACCCTGACGCAGTGCTTAAAAAGGCCGGGATGCTCAGGGAAAAGGCGGATTCGGTTAATGTCACCGACAATCAGACCGCCATAGTCAGGATGTCAAGCCTTGCCGCCTGCGCCATCCTGAAGCAGGCCGGTGTTGATCCTGTTCTTCAGATGGTGGTGAGGGACAGGAATCGGATAGCGCTTCAATCAGACATTCTTGGTGCATCATCCCTTGGCATAAGAAATGTGCTTTGTCTCTCCGGGGATCACCAGAGCTTTGGAAACCAGCCGAAGGCCCTCGGAGTCTTTGATCTGGACTCCATGCAGTTCTTGCAGGCTGTAAGGGCCATGAGGGATTCCGGACTTATCCTGGGCGGGGAGGCGCTGACAAAACCTCCAAGGCTTTTCATTGGAGCCGCGGCAAATCCATTTGCAGACCCCATGGACTTCAGAGTAACTCGGCTCGCCAAAAAGATATCGGCAGGCGCCGAATTCATTCAGACTCAGTGCATATACAACATGGATAGATTTCGGAAGTGGCTCCAGCTTGCCAGGAACAGGGGGCTTACGGAAAGGGTTTATATACTAGGCGGAGTAACGCCGCTGAAATCAGCGGCCATGGCAAGATACATGAAAGACAGGGTTGCGGGCATGGACGTGCCCCAGACCATTATCAAGAGAATGGAGGGAGTCCCAAAGGAAAGGCAGAGGGAGGAAGGCATCCGCATATGTGTTGAGACAATAGCTGAGCTCAGGGAATTGGCCGGGGTGAAAGGGGTGCATGTTATGGCAATAGAATGGGAAGAGGCAGTGGGGGAGATCCTCGACCGGGCAGGACTTCTTCCAAGACCTAGCCTTGATTAAGGGGGAGCCATGCCTGCCAAATACATGATACATGCCGGACAAACTCCCGACAGGTTTGAAACGGTAACCAAATCAGGAATCATTGCATGGGAAGAGGGATGTCTCAAGTGCGCAGTCTGCGTAAAGAAGAGATGTGTCTACAGGGTTTACGAAAAACGAGGGCTTGACGCTCTACAGATGGTTGATTCTGTAGACAACCAGTGCATGAACTGCCTCAGATGTGTCCAGGGTTGTCCGAAGGAACTCATCCATAAGTCGGTCAGCCCGGAATACAAGGCCCTGGGTGATGAATACTGGAGCGCCGAGATAATCTCAAAGATATGGTATCAGGCCAGGACCGGGAAGATACCTGTTTCGGGGGCAGGATATCCGGGGCCCTTCAGCGGGGCGGGATTTGACTCCATGTGGACGGACATGTCGGAGATTGTGCGGCCAACCAGAGACGGCATTCATGGAAGAGAATACATAAGCACGGCAGTTGATCTGGGAGGAACTCCACGACACCTTTCCTTCGGAATAGAAGGTGCGCTCGAAGTGCCGACACCAAAAGTAATAGACATGCCTCTTCCTGTTTTGCTCCGAGTTCCATCAGTGGGAAGAATAACCCCAAACCTGATAAGCGGCTGGGCTGTGGCTGCCAGAAGGCTGGGAATATTTCTGGCACTTGGCAATGAGCATATAAATGCAGCGCCCGGGACCTGTCTTTCCTCCTTGATGCCCGTTGTTGAAGAAGAAAGCTTAAAGTGTTCAGCTTATCCTGGAACAAAAATAATGGAACTCATCATGAGAGAAGACACACATAGAGTCGCTGAGATGTTAAAAACTATAAAGGAACCTGAGTTTATATCCGTGAGGATACCCGTATCCAGGGGAGTGGATGATAGGGCGCTGGCCCTGGCTAAGGCAGGCCTGTCCATCATACACCTTGAGGGGACTGACGACGGGCGCTTTTTAGATGATCCAACAAAGAGCATCAAGGATGGGATTCGCTCCACGCACCTCAGACTTGTTGAAGCAGGACTTCGCGACGCAGTGACCCTTCTGGCAAGCGGCGGCATGGCCATGGCCGAGCATGTTCCCAAGTCGCTTATCTGCGGAGCCGACGCAGTTTTTGTGGATATCCCTATTTTAGTTGCTCTTGAATGCCGCCTTTGCGGAAGATGCGGTGAGGGGCTTCCCTGCCCCGTGAAGATGGACAAGGCAGAACCGGTATGGGTGGCGCGGCGAGTTGTTAATCTCATGGCTGCATGGCACAGCCAGCTTCTGGAGGTAATGGGTGCCATGGGTATAAGGGACGCAAGGCGCCTGAGAGGGGAGGCAGGCAGGGCTATGTTCTTTGAGGAACTCGACAGGAGCACCTTCGCTAACCTGGGAAAGACAGAGGAGGGTTGTGAACTTGAATAGGGAAAGAGGTTTTGTTTTTCCTGAGGTTATAAAGACGCCTTCACGTTTCAGAAACCCCATTGGAAAATATCGTCTCAACCGCAGCAAAGGTTGCATCTCATGCGGGAAATGTTTGGAGACATGCACCCGCGACGTTCATGCCATGGTTAAAGGGAAGGCCCTTGTGAGGAACCATTACCTGTGTGTCGGTTACGATTGCGAAAACCCGTGTCACCAGGTGTGCCCGGTAAAGGCTTTATCGCTGAGAAGAAACCCGGACTTTGAAACGATGGGGGACTACAGATGGTCGCCTGATCTTCTTGTCTCCGCCTGGCACATGGCAGAATTCGGACGCCCCCCGGAAAAGGGGCTTGAATACAGGACAGGCAATTCAGGGGGAGGTTTTGACAAGCTGCGCATCCTGTTTTCAAATAAATTGAAGGACCGGGTTGATTGCAACTCCAACGGCCTGGAGCCTGACCTGGCAGTAGAGCTGAACAGGAGGGAAGATAACGCCCATAGAATAAGAATCGAGGTCCCCTTTTATGGCGGAGGAATGAGTTACGGCTCCGTAAGCATCAACACCATGCTGAGCAGGGTTAAGGCAGCTAAGGCCCTTGGGACATTCTGTTGCACGGGAGAAGGAGGATACCCGGATGAACTGAAGCCTTACGATGAACATGTGATAACACAGGTGGCAACGGGTCTTTTCGGTGTAAGGGAGGAAACGATCCAGCGGGTCAAGATCGTAGAGTTCAAGTATGCGCAAGGGGCAAAGCCGGGGCTTGGAGGCCATCTTCTCGGCGACAAGGTGACCCCAGGCGTGGCTCGGATGCGTGAGGCGGTGGTCGGTTATCCACTTTTTTCGCCTTTCCCGTTTCACAGTGTTTATTCAGTGGAGGATCACAAAAAGCATGTGGACTGGATAAAGGCTGTCAACCCCAGGGCACTCGTCTCTGTCAAGGTTTCAACGCCTACGGATGTGGATATGGTTGCCGTCGGGAGCTACTACGCCGGGGCGCATATTATCCATCTTGACGGAAGCTACGGGGGAACCGGGGCGGCGCCTGATATAGCCAAGAAGAACATAGCCATGCCAATAGAGTATGCGGTTCCAAAGGTACACAGATTCCTTACAGAGGAGGGTGTCCGCGATAAAATTACGGTTGTGGCAAGCGGAGGGATAAGAACGCCCCATGATGTGGTCAAGATTATAGCTCTGGGGGCTGACGCGGTTTGCACAGGGACTGCAGATCTGGTGGCCCTTGAATGCATAAGGTGTCATAACTGCGAAAGCGGAAGAGGATGCGCCAGGGGTATTGCAACTACTGACCCCGAACTTATGGACCTGGTTGGCCTTGAATGGGGAGCTCAGCGGATAATAAATATGTTTATGGCATGGCGAAGCGAGATGATAAGAATTTTAAAAAAACTGAGTATATCCAGCTTGAAAGATCTTGTCGGAAATACAGCTTGTATTTCTCATATAGATTACAGCTAAATAAGGGTCTCTGCTCCTTATTAGGAAAATATGTGTAAGGGAACAGAACCAGATATTTTGGAGAAGCTTTATACGATGCAGCGAAGAGAAACTCTGAAAAAGATATTAACTTCAAGGGCGGATCTCATAAAAGACATCCCTTTAAAAGCCCTTTACGGGACAGAGGCGGAGGGGGGCTGTGGCGTAACCGGTCTTGCATGCAGCATCCCTGTTAGGGGAAGACATATATTCGAGCCTTCAAAACAGATGCACAACAGGGGAAACGGCCGCGGCGGAGGAATTGCGGCCATGGGCTTTGATCACAGGATGCTGGGGGTTACGAGGGAGATCCTGGAGGAAGACTACATTCTGCAGGTGGCTGTCCTTGAAGAGGAGTCTGTCAAAGCGCTGGAGGAGAGCTTCATAAGACCTTATTTCAGGGTGGATCTCCAGGAACGCCTTCCCCATGTGGATGATTACAGGGATATAAAAGGACTTGAAACCAGACCGCCTGATGTATTGCGATATTTGGTGCGGGTAAGGGAGGGCGTGCTTGATGCCTTTATCGCGGAAAAGGCCCTTCACGGGCTGGACAGACGGGAGGCGGAAGATGAATTCATCTACCAGAACACCTTCTTAATCAACAAGACCTTTTATGATGCCTACGGAAAGAAGCAGGCCTTTGTGCTATCCCACGGGAGAAACTTTTTTATCCTCAAGATAGTGGGTTATGCCGAACAGGTGGTTCAATACTATAAATTGGAGGACTTCAAGGCACATATCTGGATTGCCCACCAGAGGTATCCCACCAAGGGAAGGGTCTGGCATCCTGCCGGCGCCCACCCATTTATAGGTCTTAATGAGGCCCTGGTTCACAACGGTGATTTTGCCAACTACCATTCGGTAGCGGAATATTTGCGCCAAAGAAATATCTATCCACTTTTTCTGACCGACACCGAGGTCGCAGTGCTTTTGTTTGATCTTTACAGCCGCACCTACAGGTATCCGCTTGAATATGTTATCGAGGCACTTGCACCTACTATGGAGAGGGATTTTGATCAGCTCCCTGGAGACAAACAAAAGATCTACAGGGCGATACAGGCAACACATGTACATGGTTCTCCTGACGGCCCGTGGTTTTTCATCCTTACAAGAAATGATATTGATGCAAATAGACTTCAACTTATAGGGATAACAGATACATCCATGCTGAGACCGCAGGTATTTGCGCTGCAAGAGGGTCAGGTTCAGGTCGGACTTGTCTGCTCCGAGAAACAGGCGATAGATGCGACACTGAAAAGCCTCTCAGAAGAAGATCCCAGAGTAGGGACTGTTGCTGACAGGTACTGGAACGCCAGGGGGGGGAGCCACACTGACGGCGGGGCATTCATATTCAATCTTGATGCCTCACATAAAGATCCTCTTACAAGGAAACTGAGCTGTGTTGATAAATTCGGCAGGGAGATATCTGTCCCCCCCGGGCATCCATATCTTCCGGGCAGCGTTTACTATCTGATGCCGAAGGCGGAGGAAAGCAGATTTGAGATTCCGAGATTTTTCGAGCTCCAGCAGCATGATCTTCTTTACGGATATCTTCTTGACGGTATAAGGAAATGGGATTACTCACGGCTTATGGAGTGTCTGAAAGATCTTAAGAGCTGGGCACTTAAAGGGGATGCTTATTTCGAGGTTGCTTTCCCCGCCCTTGCAAGACTCATTGACATGCCCTATCCCACCTATG
>QZIK01000146.1 GCA_003599015.1 Desulfobacteraceae bacterium
CGTATAGAAAGGCTTCCGGGGGTGGCATCCCTTGACATAAGCGGCGGCCTCGACAGGGAGATCCACGTCAATCTCTCCTCGGACAAGATTAAGGCCATGGGCCTTTCACTGGATCAAATCCTCCAGAAGATAAAGGCAGGCAACGTGAACGTTCCGGCGGGAAACATCGAGCGGGGAACCATGGATGTCATGCTCCGAACCCCCGGTGAATTCACGGACCTCCACGAGCTGCGGGAAACCGTTGTAGCGGTGAGGGACGGAGCGCCCATTCAACTCAAGGAGATTGCATCGGTTGAGGACTCCTGGCAGAAGATCAGGAGGATCGTTCGAATAAACGGCAAGCCCGGCGTAAGGCTCGCGGTCCTAAAGCAATCCGGCACCAATACCGTGGAGGTGGCAAAGGCCGTCCTGCGGGAGATAGAAAGAATCAACGCAGACTTTCCCCAGATACATATCACCTCCATAATTGACACATCCGATTACATAAAACGCTCCATCAACAATGTGGGCACCTCCATCCTCTACGGAGGCATCCTGGCGGTGGCAGTGCTCCTGGTTTTCCTGAGAAGCGTAAGAAGCACGGCGGTGGTGGCAACGGCCATCCCCATCTCCATAATAGCGACCTTCATGCTCATGTATTTCGGAGGCTTCACGTTGAACCTCATGACCCTGGGCGGACTGGCCCTCGGGGTCGGGATGCTGGTTGACAACGCCATAGTTGTGCTTGAAAACATAACCCGCATCAAGGAGACCGGCGCCCTCCCCCACAAAGCCGCCGTTGAAGGAGGCGAAGAGGTTGCCTCTGCTATTGTGGCAAGCACCCTTACCACTGTCGTGGTTTTTTTGCCCATGATCTTTTTGAGAGGCATGTCGGGTGTGATGTTCAAGCAGTTCACCTATGTGGTAAGCTTTGCACTGGCCTGCTCCCTTGCCTCTGCCCTGACACTCGTGCCCATGCTTTCCTCCCTTATACTCAAGCCGAATGAGACAAAAAATCCCGTGAAAGATGGATTGACGGCACGGATTTCACGTATGGCCGGCAGGCTGCCCGGGGTGATTGAGAAGGCCTATGTGGGCTTCCTCGAATACTCTCTTGCCCGAAAAAAGACGGTTTTGATCTCGGCCTTCCTGCTCCTGGGAGGAAGCCTTGCGCTTTTTCCCCTGGTGGGAAGCGAGTTCATGCCCCAGGCCGACGAAAGCGAGGTGCGGATAGCGGCGGAGATGGAGGTGGGGACCCGGGTTGATGTTCTTGAAAAGAGCTTTAACAGGATCGAGGAGACAGTCGCCCGGGAGATCCCGGAGGCCAGGAACACCGTCACCTTCATGGGAGGAACCCCATGGCGCGCAAGGGGGTCACACGCAGGAGAGATGCGCATAGCCCTTACCCCGGTTTCCGAGAGGACACGCTCGAGCGAGGAGATAGCGGCCCACCTGCGGAAAAAACTCTCCCAGATCCCTGGCACCCTTGTGCGGACAAGGGCAGGACAGGGTCTCTTCATACTGAGGATGGGACAGACGAGCACGGATTCGGTTTCGGTGGAGGTGAGGGGTTATGATCTTGACACGGCCGAGCTCCTTGCGCAAAGGGTCAAATCCGCCATGGAGGAGGTGGAGGGGATAACGGATGTGCAGATCAGCCGTCAGTCCGGAAGTCCCGAGGAGCTGATCATGGTGGACAGGGAAAAGGCCGCGGACATGAAACTGACCGTTTCCCAGATCGCCGACACCCTTCAGACCATCCTGGCGGGTTCAAAGGCCGGGAACTTCCGGGACGGGGGAAAGGAATACACCATCCTGGTCAAACTCAGAGAAGCAGAACGGATGGACATAAGAGAACTCCTGGATCTTACGGTCACCAACTCCGAGGGGAATCCGGTGGTACTCAGAAACGTCCTGGATATAAGACCGAGGACCGGGCCTGTTTTTGTAGAGAGAAAAGACCAGGAAAGGGTGGTCTATGTCTCGGCCAATACCACCGGCCGGGACCTCGGCTCGATCCTCAAGGACATCGGCTCTAAAATGAGGAAAATCCCGGTTCCGGCGGATTTCACCATCGCCTTCGGCTCAGATTATGAGGAACAGCAAAAGGCCTTCCGCGAGCTGCTAATAAGTATAACCCTTGCCCTCATCATGGTTTACATGGTCATGGCATCCCTCTACGAGTCTCTCCTTGACCCGCTGATCGTGATGTGTTCGGTACCCCTTGCGGCAGTGGGGGTCGTTCTCGTGCTTTTTTTGACCCGCACCACATTTAACGTCCAATCTTACATAGGCTGCATAATGCTGGGCGGAATAGTCGTAAACAATGCGATCCTTCTGGTGGACCACTGCAATCTGCTGAGAAGCCGGGGGATGTCCCTGGAGGAAGCCGTCAGGGAGTCCGGAAGAAGGAGGCTCAGGCCCATTCTGATGACGGCCCTTACAACCATACTGGCCCTTGTTCCCCTGGCCCTGGGGCTTGGAGAGGGAGGCGAGACCCAGGCACCCATGGCAAGGGTTGTGATCGGGGGCCTGATGAGCTCGACAATGATCACCCTTGTTGTTGTGCCCACGGTGTATTTTATCCTCAAAGCAAGGCTCGAAAAGCAAGGGGAGGCAGCAGCGGGACCGGAGACGGATCTATGAGAAAAACAGCTTTGCCTGTGATGCTCTTAGCCATGGCGTTGAGCAGGCTTTTTTCTTTCATGGAGGCCGGAGCCGGCGAGGATCGGCTCAAGGCCGGCCGTGTTTATGAACTGAGGGCAAATCCTGAACCCGGAGTAATTCAAAGTCCACCCCTTTCGTCCCAGAACCCCCTGGTGGTGGACATAGAAAACGCCATATTGATTTCCCTGAAAAACAACCGCTCCCTGAGGGTAGAGCAATTCAACGCGCCCATAAGCGGCACCTTTGAAGACCAGGAACAGGCGATATTTGATCCTTTACTGACCGGAAGCGCCCGGTACGACCGGCAAAAGGATCTTTTCAGGTCCAGGGGCTCAGCCGGGACACAGGAGGATACGGAAGATCTTTTAAGTGCGCAGGCGGGGGTATCCAAATTTTTTTCAACCGGAACAACCGTTGATCTGGACCTTTCAGCGGAGAAAAGCCGTTCTGATCTCTACAGCGACCGGTATGCCTCCAGAATAGGCCTTTCCATGACCCAGGCCCTTCTCCGGGGCGCAGGAACAGAGGTGAACCTCGCAAGGCTCCACCAGGCGCAGCTTGCAACCCGCATAACCGAGTATGAATTCCGCGGATTCGCCGAGGCCCTTGTGGGAGACGTGGAGGAGACTTACTGGGACTATGCCCTTGCAGCCAAGCAGATCGAGATATTCGAAAAATCCCTCCTGGTTGCGGAGCACCAGTTGCGCGAAATAGAGGAACTCATTGCAGTGGGAAGGATTGCAGAGACCGAGACCACTGCGGCCCAGGCCGAGATTGCCGAGCAGCGACAGGGACTGATAGAGGCGAAAGGAAGGGCCGACACCGCAAGACTAAAGCTTTTAAGGCTCATGAATCCGCCCGGACCGGGGCTGTGGGAAAAAGAGGTGATGCTGAGGCAGGAGCCTCTTCTGCCTGAAAATGCACTCCTTGATCCGGTTGAGTCCCATGTTTCAGTCGCCCTTAGGCTCAGACCTGATCTCAACCAGGCACGACTCGGAGTCAAAAGCGACAATCTTGAGATTGTTAAGACAAAAAACGGCCTTCTCCCCAAGATGGATTTCTTTATTTCCCTCGGCAAGACAGGCTATTCGGATTCATTTGGAGGCTCGGCCGGAAATATTTCCGATAAATATTATGATCTCTCCGCAGGGTTGTCCTTCATATATCCCGTCAAAAACAGGGATGCCGAAAGCGGTTACAGGAGATCGCTTCTCAGGAGGGATCAGGGTCTTGAGGCCCTCTCCAACCTCGAACAACTCATCGAGCTCGAAGTGAGGTCGGCTTATATCGAGGTCACGAGGGCAAGGGAGCAGATACTTGCCGGTGAGGCGAGCCGCAGACTCCAGGAAGAGAAACTGCGCATAGAGACCGAAAAACTGAGGGTAGGAAGATCAACTGCTTTTCTTCTGTCCCAGGCACAGAGAGACCTTTTGTCAAGCAGCATAAGAGAAATCAAGTTCGTGGCCGACTATCTCAAGGCCCTTGTAAGGCTTTACAGGCTTGAGGGATCCCTCCTTGAGCGACGCGGAATAGAGGCCCCAGGCCGTGAACCGGCGCAGGCCAAACCCTGAGCATCTGCGACTAAACCTTTTTCATTGGGATAAGCCATCCCCTGTCGGTATATTTTACAAGGTCATCAATATCTTTCTCAGTCCGGCAATTGTGGTCTCTTTTAATCAGAAAGTCTTTCAAATTTATAAAAGAAAAGAATTTTAAGTTCGACGTTGTCGTAAAATTTTACAATATTCAGCTCTCCATTCCTTTATATTGAAATTTTAATCAATAAAATAAGAAAGATACACTAAAAAATGGCTTTGGCATTTTTTTTGCTATTCCTAAATTTGCATCAATTTCTTAGTGCAGGAGGAAAGAAATGAAAGCAACATCTAGATTTCTAATGGCAATCTTAGTTGGTATACTTGCATTTCCCTTTGTCGCCCAAGCAACCACAAAATCATGGACCAATACGTCATTGACATCCCTGGCGCATGGAACAGATTATTTATGGAAAGTTGATCAAGGAGGTTGGTTTATTCCGGAAGGCGAAACAATCGTCAGCGCCTATCTTGATATTACTGCCTTAAACAACTGGAGAGAACCCGACCCCGATTACATGAATATTTACCTTTTGAACAACCCTTATTACGGGTGGCCAACCAAAACATTGCTGGATACCTTCCGGGACGAAAACTGGTATAGAAGTAATGGGACTTATATTAACCCAGCAGAAAACTATCATTACGACCTGACACTGGAGCAAATAGCGCTGTTGACCGATTATCTGAACGATGCGAGGTTCGGGATCGGATTTGATCCAAACTGTCACTATAGCGACACAGATATGATTTTCACAATTGTTACAGATAAAGTCCCTACTGTACCGGAACCGGCGACATTATTACTTATGGGTTTAGGGTTGTTAAGCATTGCAGGATTAAAAGTTAGAATAAAAAGTTAAGGTTATATTGTTTACATAAAAATAAATTTTAAATAAAAGTCATTGCAACAAAAAAGCAGACACAGCCTGTGGCTGCTTTTTTTATTTTAATAATTTCCGGATACCCGTTTACACCAGACTTTTTTAATCATTCAGCGTTTCCATAAATTTTCTTGACACGAAGCAATGTATCCATTATTGTATACAATATGGTATTCGAAAGGCGTCGGGTGGTGAAATATGGGACCAGCAAGAAGGCCGTTCCGGGAAACCATATACAAACAGATCCTCAGGGACATTCTTGAGGGCAATATCAATGAAGGCGAAAAGCTTCTGGAAATGGAGCTGGCCAGGCAGTTCAATGTCAGCAGGACACCCATCAGAGAGGCGCTGCTCCAGCTTGAAAAGGACGGCTATATAATCCTCAAGAAAAACGTCGGGGCCGTCGTAAAAAAAACCTCAGCAAAGCAAATCCAGGAGGTTATAGAGATAATCGGCCAACTGGAAAGTCTGGCAGTGGAGATTGTCGCAAGGCGACGAGTCAGCCGGGAGGAGGTCGTCTATCTTGAAAACCTCCAGTTTCATATGGAAGATAATGCTAAAGCAAAAGACTATAATGGATATGTGCGAAACAATATCCTGTTCCACTCTTTTTTTGTTGAAAAATCCGATAACAAGACCCTTATTGACATAGTTTCAGGCTTAAGAAAAAAAATATACAGATTGATTTCTGAGGGTTCTACATTGCCTTTGCACATAGATGAATATGTTGTAACCCACAGAAAAATCATGGACGCTGTTTTCAACAACGACCCGCAAGCCGCTCGGCGGGAAATGGAGCTGCACCTCAAGGATTTCAAGACGTTCTTTCTGGATACCATGCTCAAGAGAGGAATACGTTATCTTGACGGAGAGCCCTCTTACATCAACAGAACACTGGACCCGTTCGTTGATTTTTGAAAAGTGATTTATCCCGTTTGTATTGGAGCGCAGGGATGTAAAGTCTCTTAAAGGAGTTTTTATGATCAAGATGATTTCCATTTTTTCACTGCCGGAGGGTACAGACCCTGAGGGATTCTGGAAGTACTGGAATGAGGTCCACGTCCCGGACATAAAAAAACTGAACGGCCTTAAAAAATACGCCATACACAGGGTCAAGAAAAAACTGGCCGGGGACGAAAAGTTCTGGGGACTCGTGGAGACATGGTGGAACAGCGAGGAAGATATGCGCAAGGCCTTTGGGACGCCGGAAGGACAGAGTGCCGCAGGTGACTTCTGGCCCAGGGTGACAGGACGAAGCAGTGTTTTAGTGGAGGAAAATGTAATCATCGCGGGCTGAGGGATAAAGAAGGAGACATAAGAGATGGGTAATTACTATCAGATAAGGCCCATGGTCTTATCAAGTTACACAGGTGAAAAGGGCGTCATGACCTTTCTTGAAGGATACGGCCAATCAATCCTGCGTCCTTTCATAATGTGGGTGATCACGGGCACGGATTTCTCTCTGATAGTGGATACTTCAATAGAGGCGGATGATTACAACAACTACCACCCGGCATTTAAGAACATCCAGGTGAATTCCCATATGAGCTTTGAAGAAGCACTTAAAAAGGTCGGAATGACCCCCGATTCAGTGGATGTTGTCGTACAAACCCACCTGCACTTCGATCATTGTTACAATACAAGAAAATGTTCCAGGGCTACGGTAATCGTTCAGAAAGACGAATTGTCCTTTGCAAAAAAACCCCTTGAACCGTTCAAGGGCATTTACAGGGAATCCCTCATAAAAGACCTTAATTTCAAGATCATTGACGGAGACTATACCCTTGCTCCGGGAATCGAACTTCTGAAGGTGCCGGGACATACTCCCGGGTGCCAGGCCGTTTCTGTGGCCACCAAAAAAGGAAAGGCCGTCATCAGTGGTTTTTGCACCATCATGGAAAATTTTTTCCCGGAAGAATCAGACAAAGACAAATCGCCCATGTGCGGGTATCCGGTCAAACTGCCCGGGATTTTTGTTGATGCTGCAGAGGCATACGAAAGCCTCCTGAGGGTCAAGAATATTGCAGACATAGTGCTTCCATTACACGATGGGACGCCCTTTAATTTTACAGATTAAAGACATAATGCCTATTAATATCAGAAAGTTAAAATAAGGTTACCAGAAGCAGTAAAACTGAAGAGATGGGTGTCATTCAAAAGGTCTTGTCTTTAAATTATTAACCAAGGTGAAGGAGGGTGATGCTATGCGAGGTAAAATGAGAGGGAGAGGGATTTGTTTTTCTGTTGCTTTTGTATTTTTGGCCGGGCTGATGTTTGTTTTATTCAGTCCTGCCCAGGCTGCCGAGCCGAAAACCATTCTTATCGGAGACAGCAACCCATTGACAGGAGGGGGAGCCTACTGGGGCATAGGGTCGAAAAACGCCCTGGATCTGGCAATGGACAAATGCAACAAGGCAGGGGGAGTGACAATAAAAGGGCAGCAATACCTTTTCAAGATCATCCACGAAGACGACAAGTACAAAGGTTCCGAGGCCGTGAAGGCCATCAACAAACTGATTTTTACGGACAAGGTCCAGTTTATAGTGGGACCGCTTGGCACTGCGGCGGTAAAGGCCGTCCAACCTATAACCGAGGCCCAAAAGATGGTTATGATAATTGATACCTATGCCGGGCCCGATATCCTTAGAAACATGAATTACACCTTCAGGGCAATGGTCCCCCCCACCCATTTTGCGCCGTCATTTTTCAAATGGGTAAAGGATAAACATCCGCAACTCAAGACACTCATCCATATTGCCGCCAATGACGCAACAGGATGGGGAGCCACCAACGGCGACAATGACGCGTGCCACGCCCTGGGAATGAAGGTGCTGGGAAGTGAGTTTTTTGAGAGAGGAAGCACTGATTTTACCGCGATGGTAACGCGCATCCTTTCCCAGAACCCGGATTTTCTGTCAATGGGCGGAAGCCCCCCGGGCGAAGCGGCGCTTCTTATCAAGCAGGCTCGGGAAATGGGATACAAAGGCAGAATAATACATTCCGGAATGCTTGAACCTTCACAGCTCGGCCCCATTGCGGGATGGGAAAACATAGAAGGTATAATTCAAACGGGAATAGGCCCCGAAGGACCGGGCGTTCCCAAGGCCATGAAACAGTATTTTATCGATTATGAAGCCAAGTACGGGAACGTCAACAGCTTTGCCCCATATATCTACGACATGTTCGACATCCTTGTCATGGGCATCAAGAAGGCCAACAGTCTCGATTCAACAAAGGTAAGGGATGCGATCGAACAGATGGATGAATTCGATACCATCTGGGGAAAGGCCCGCTGGGGAGGAAAAGAACTGTACGGGAACAACCATCAGCTTTTCAGGCCGACGCCTGTTTCCATAATCAAAGACAAAAAACTCATCTGTCTGGAAATGGTGACCCCACAGGAAGTGCCGCCTCCATCACAGGAATGGCATAACAGAAAGTAGCTCTGATGACAGCGCAAATCCTGGCACAGATCGTTGTTTATGCAACCGTACTAAGTCTGGTTTACATCCTGATGTCCCTTGGGCTTACGCTGGTCTTCAGCATCATGAGGATGATCAATTTCGCCCACGGGGAACTCTACATGCTTGGAGGCCTGAGCGTATATTACATTTACGGCCGGCTGGGCCTTAATTACTGGGTGGGTATTCTGGGAGCCGTGGTGATCATGTTCTTTTTCGGACTCCTCCTGGAAAGGACCATATTCAGGCCTCTCAGGCATGACATGCTTGCCGCCTGCCTGGCGTCCCTGGGGGTTGGGATGATGCTTCAAACGGGGGCGCTCCTTTTCTTTGGAGAAGAGGAAAAGGCAGTGCCGCCCGTTGTAACAGGCACCTTTCAACTGGGCAATGTATCCATTTCAAACGAGAGGCTGCTCATTGTCCTTGTAAGCGTCGCCATCACCCTCGCATTAATATTGTTCATTAAAAAAAGCAAGACCGGCCGGGTCTTGCAGGCCGTTGCCCAGAATCCTGAGGCCGCTTCTCTTCAGGGAATCAATGTCACGCGAATGACCGCCGTCGGCTTTGGAATAGCCTGCGCCCTGGCGGCGACAGCAGGGGGGATCATAGCGCCGCTTGTCTATGTATCCCCGTACATGGGAGTTGAGCCTGTTTTAAAGGCCTTCATCGTCGTCATCATGGGGGGGCTTGGAAGCCTTGTAGGTGCAGTAATCGCGGGATTCGTGCTTGGTTTTGTCGAACAGTTTTCCTTAACCATGTTCGGGTTTGTGGGACACATATTCGGCTTTATCATCATAATGGTTCTTCTTCTCTTCAGGCCAAGGGGCTTTTTGGGGAAGGATTTCAAAGTTCACTAGGGAGGATGAAGTTTGAGTAACCCTTTGAAAATCTTTACTTCCTTGGGTGCCCTTGCGGCCATGTTGATGCTGCCGTGGGTGATCACCGATCCACGCTATCGTGATTTGATCATAACAATGGGCATTTATTTCATACTGGCCTCGGGGCTCAGACTCATAATGAGCGTGGGACAGGTGTCCTTTGCGCAGGCCGCCTTCTGGGGAATCGGGGCGTATTCATCGGCCATCCTGGTGATGAAGGCAGGGCTGTCTTTCTGGCTGTCCCTGCCTCTGTCAGGGATCATCTCGGCATTCATCGCCCTTCTCATAGGGTACCCATGCCTCAGGCTGAAAGGGCCTTATTTTTTCATCATAACCATGTCATTCGGAGAGGTGGCCAGGCTGGTGTTTACCTCCTGGATAGATCTCTTCGGGGGCACCAATGGAATATCGGGCATACCGGCGCCTGATCCCATAACAATTTCAGGAGTTTTTTCCATAAGTTTTCCTCCCCGCGGAGTTGAGTTTTATTACCTTTTGATGCTCTTGATCATCGTCTCCTTTTTCGTCATGTACCGGATAGAGAGGTCCCACTTCGGCAAGGCGTGCGGCGCAATCCGGGAGTTTGACGATCTGGCAGCTTCCCTGGGGATCAACATAATGCGCCACAGTATCATCCTGTTTGTGGTTGGCTGTTTTTTTGCGGGTATTGCGGGAAGTTTTTACGCCCATTACATGACATACATCGGGCCGGGATATTTCTCTTTTCACGAATCACTCCTGTTTCTGATAATCGCCGTAATAGGCGGAACAGAAAGCATTTTTGGAATCATAATCGGGGCCGTGCTCCTCACCATACTGCCTGAATTCACACGCGAGGCAAAGCAGTTCGAATCCATCATCTACGGGGCATTTGTGCTGGTTGTCCTGCTTTTCATGCCGTCGGGAATCTGGGGGATGCTGAAAAAGATATTCCGTATCAAGCCATTATCGAAATCATACATCTGATGGAATGCTTATGGCCTTTTTAGAGATAAGAGATCTGGCGAAAAACTTCGGAGGACTTGAGGCCATCAACAGGCTCTCTTTCCATGTATCCCAGGGAGAAATCCTTGGCGTTATCGGACCGAATGGTGCGGGCAAAACAACCCTTTTCAACCTTATAAGCGGCCATCTGAAACCCAGTCGCGGCAATATAATCTTTCAAGGCGAAGATATCACCGCCGAAAAACCCCATGCAATTGCCAGGAGGGGAATCGTCAGAACATTTCAATCCTCCAGCCTCTTTGACTCCAAAACAGTCATGGAAAACCTGCTGGTTGCCTTCCACCTGGAGGCAAGGTCGGGATTCTGGGATTCGGTTTTCCCCACAAGATCCGTGAGGGACGTAAACGCCGGGCTCGATGAAAAGGCCATTGACCTACTTGATTTTCTTGGTCTTTCAAGATCAAGGAATGAGACGGTTAAAAATCTGCCTCACGGACACAGAAGATCCCTCGGGATTGCAATGGCTCTGGCAGCATCCCCTGAACTCCTGATGCTCGATGAACCCGTGGGAGGAATGAATCCCCGTGAAAAAGAAGAAATGACCGCTCTTATCGGAAAGATACGGCAACAGGGAAAGACCATTCTGATCGTTGAACACAACATGCGGGTTGTAATGAGCCTGTGTGATCGGATCATAGTTTTGAATTTCGGCAATAAAATCGCTGAGGGAAGCCCAGCGGAAATCAAAAACGACCCTGAAGTGATAAAGGCTTATCTGGGTAGAAAACATTATGCTGATTGAAATAAAGAAGCTGGTTGTGAACTACGGTGGCATCGCTGCAATCAGGGGTGTGTCTCTGGAGGTCCAGGAAGGAACCATAGTGACCCT
>QZIK01000107.1 GCA_003599015.1 Desulfobacteraceae bacterium
GTGTGCTGCCGGTATCAAGCCTGAAAAGGAAGGCATGCAAATGCTTCCATTTTCGGCGGTGCCGCTTTGGGTTCAACTGATAAAAACCTCCTCCAATATAATTATTCCTTCAGTGGAAGATCTGCCCGAAGAGTGGCGCGCTGAAAAGAAGTTGTTTCAAGACCAGGCAATCCAATCCCTTGCGGCGGTACCGATGGTTCATGAAAAGACGGTGGTTGGGTTTGTAGGATTTGACTCTGTGCTGAACAAGCGTACCTGGAAAGAGGAGGAGATAACCCTGCTGAGGGTCCTGACTGACCTGCTGGCCGTAGCTTTCCAGAGAAAATCCGCAGACGAGGCATTGCGGCTTGAAAAGAAACGGTTTCAAATCCTTATCCAGCATGCCCCTTTTGGATTGCTCCTCATCAATTCGGAAGGTGAATTCACCTATGCCAATCAAAGGTTTACCGAAATATTCGGATATGATCTGGCGGATGTTCCCAATGGAAAGACATGGTTCAAGAAGGCATATCCTGATCCGTCGGTTCGAGTGGATGCCATCTCAGCCTGGGTCAATGACCTTAATACCTATGGCGTTGGAGAGAAGAGACCCAGGACCTTCGAGGTCCAGTGCAAAAACGGCCGCAGAAAAATTATCAACTTCATACCTGTCGGATTGGAGACAGGGGAGAACCTCGTTGCCTTTGAGGACATAACCGATCGCAGCTCTTTGGAGGAGAGGGTGAGGCAGACACAGAAGATGGAGTCAATCGGTACCCTCGCAGGCGGGATTGCTCATGACTTCAACAATCTGCTTCAGGCCATGGGTGGGTACATTGATCTTCTGCTCCTTGAAAAAAACAGCGAACACCAGGACTGGCCGAAGCTGAAGGCAATGAGAAAGGCGGTGGACCGCGCTGCCCAACTCATAAGACAACTGTTGCTTTTCAGCCGTAAGGCCCACGCGGAAAGGCGTATAGTTGATCTCAACCAGGAGGTGGAACAGGCTGTAAGAATTCTGGAGCGTACGATACCCAAGATGATAAAGATCGAGCTGCATCCCGGCCGCGGGCTTTGGGCGGTAAACGCCGATCCTGTGCAGATTGAGCAGATGCTCTTGAATCTGGGCAGCAATGCTTCAGATGCCATGCCCGAAGGCGGGAAGCTTATTGTTGAAACTGAAAACGCAACCCTTGGGCGTGAATATGCGGAGACTCAGGCGGTATCAATCCCCGGAATGTATGTGCTCCTTAAGGTGTCCGATACCGGTTGCGGCATGGACAGGGAAACTGTCAAGCATATCTTTGAGCCTTTTTTTACCACCAAGGAAGTAGGTAAAGGAACAGGTCTGGGGCTTGCCTCCGTCTACGGAATAGTGAAAGGGCACGGAGGTTATATAACGTGCTACAGCGAGCAGGGACAGGGGACAATATTCAAAATCTATCTTCCTGCGCTTGACAAGAACGTAGCAGATAAAGGCGAAGGTGAGGAGTTTGATCAGCCTGAAGGCGGAACAGAAACCATACTTGTGGTGGATGATGAATCAGACATTCGGGATATGCTGGGAGAATTTCTCAGGCACTTCGGATATCATACATTAAAGGCCGCCAGCGGCGAAGATGCCCTTGAGATATATAAAGCGCGAAATTTTGCTGTTGATCTTGTTATACTTGATCTAAACATGCCCGGTATGGGGGGGAGAAGATGTCTGGACGGGCTCTTGAGCATTAATCCCAAGGTAAGGGTTCTTATTGCCAGCGGCTACTCGGAGAGGGGCCAGGCAAGGGAAGCCGTCTCCAGCATGGCTGCGGGATTTATAGGCAAGCCGTTCCAGTTGAACGAACTGCTTGGGAAGATACGAGATCTTCTTGACCGGATCTGATCAGATCCTGAAAAAATTGCAGGCGTTTTTTCGCAGAATCAGCTCCAGAATCTCAGGGGCCAGTCCCAATGCCTTAATCCTTTTGAGCTCCCTGTCCCAGGCATAGGGTATATTAGGAAAATCAGATCCATATATGATCCTGTCAATCCTGAAAGCGTCCGGATTGATCGCTTCTTCTGAAATAAAATATCCGGACAGCATCATGGTCGTATCCAGCCATAGATTGTCGTAGGTTTCTGTCAACCTTCTGTAAGCGGAAATCTCGTCAAATCCAAGATGGGGTACGCATATTCTCAGACCGGAAAAATTCCGCAGGACCGTTTCCAACTTCTCAGAATTGCAGATTTCATAAGGATCACAATGGTAGGCAGGGCTTTTAGGCTCTCTTCCCACGTGCATTATCAATGGCTTGTTGTTCGATTGACAGCACTCGTATATCAGGTTCATGTAATCGGCATTCATGTCAAAGCACTGGACATGGGCGTGGAGCTTGACCCCTCCAAGTCCTGACGCAAACGCTTCACGAAGGATCTTTTCCGCATCCTTTTCACCGGGAAATATCGTGGCCATGCCTGTAACACTGTTCGGGTAGTCACGGCATTTCTTTGCCATGTACCGGTTTAATTCTCCGGCTATTCCCGGTTTATGTGCATACTGTAGAGCTACAATATGGGTAATGCCTCTTGATAAAAGAAAGTCAAATACCTCGGATGTCTCAAACTGGTACCTGATATGCCAGGCATGGGTATCAAACCATTGCCGGATCGCTGAGAAAATCTCAGGCGGAAAGATGTGGACGTGGGCATCAACAATGCCATGGAGACCTTCCGGAACCGAGGCTCCTTCAGTATCGTCAAGTGATGGTAGATTTGGCTTGAGCATTAATTGCCTTCAACCTCTTTGTAGAATTTCGGATAGAGTTTTTTTGCGCACTCCGGACAGATGCTGTGGCTGAACTGGGCATCCGAATGCTCCTGAATATATGCCTCTATCCGGTTCCAGTAACCTTTGTCATCCCGGATCTTTTTGCAGTTGGAGCATATCGGCAGGAAACCGCGCAGGGTTTTAACCTCCGAGAGCGCCTGCTTAAGCTCCTCAATAACCTTGTCACGTTCCTTTTCAGCGGCCTTTCTTGCCTCTATTTCCTGATGGGCAAGGGAGAGCCTCAGTTCGAATTCAGCTACTTTTTTAAGAATAGCAAGTACCGGCCGGTTTTCGATTCTCAGCCCCTGTTTGCTGCTCTGCCAGTGCAGGTATCCGTAAAGGAAAGGGAATGCAAAAACGGAGACAAGGAATCGGCTGATAAGGGTTCCCTCCATGATACTCAAATATGCCGGCGTCCCTGCAAAAGCGCCGGATGCAAATAGAACGACGTCCAGCCACATCACCCCCAGCAGTGTCAGAAAGGCCCTCAGCCAAAGACGCATGCCGAAGTTGGGCTTGCCGAAATACTCCCATGCTATTGCCAGAAAGATCAGATCTATAAGTGTTGCTGTAACCGAGGCGGTATTGATTCTTAGACTCGGCACCGGTACGTGGGCCATATTTACATTTGAAATAAGGCCGGCCTGGAAGTGCAATGTAGCTGCTATGAGCGGCACCATAATGGAAACTCCCACTACTGTTGAAATGGCAACTCTGGTGGCCTTGGGGCCGTCAAAAACATAGACCACGAAGACGCCCAGCAGAAGAGCGGTATAAAATATAGCGGATCCAACGACAAAAGTAACTCCTGCCACTTCAACCTTTAAGCCTGCATCGGTCACCCAGGACATGATTGCGGTGATCCCTCCCATGAGGGCATAAAAATGAACCGGCCCGAACCTGTGGCGCAGCGAATGGGCTCCAAGTACCAGAAAATATACCGTCATGGCCTCAAGGATAAGGACAATGACCTCGTTTTCCATTTTTTATGTCCCTGCAAATTTACATAGGGTTTTTATTGGTTTTTGATG
Organism: Desulfobacteraceae bacterium; assembly: GCA_003599015.1. Classification (GTDB taxonomy): domain Bacteria; phylum Desulfobacterota; class DSM-4660; order Desulfatiglandales; family Desulfatiglandaceae; genus CG2-30-51-40. The sequence continues at coordinate 3,817 of QZIK01000107.1, forward strand.
TTTACCCTTTCAGCAATCCTGGGGGATTCAAGGTTTATCTCCGCCCTCAAGGCCATAAGACCCTGGATCCCCGGCATCTCCTCAAGTTCCAGCGTTTGAATATCCCCCTTTAGAAATCCCCTTGTTAAGAGAAAACTCAGATGTCGGTGCGCCTCTTTCCCTTCTACGGGTTGAGAAAAAACGACGGATATCATGCGGGGCTGCGTAAGGCGCTCTGAGCCTCCCTTGAGGGTAGCCTTGTCAAGACGGGCTTTGATGATCTCATGGCGGACGTCGTAAGCTCCATCCACATCAAAACGTTTTTCGTCAAAACGAAAACGTATGGATATGGGAGAATGGTTCAGCAGAATCATGTGTGCTGTTTCAAGGGGAACCTTGACCTGCTTTTTTACTTCTTCGGTGATAAGTGCGATTCCGCAGGCGGTCATCATCTGCCATAACCTCAAGTTTTCAAGATAGAGTCGGCTGAATTTCCCTTCCTCGGTAAGGCTTGCTCCGACGTATATAAGATAGTCAACGCCGTCCGTCTGATGTTTTTCAAAGTAATGGGGATAAAGGGACTGCGCATCTGCCTCCTCTCTGTCCAGGTAAAGTGAGATGTATTGATTAAGTTTTGAAACGCTTTCCTCGAATTCCCGTCTTCTTCGATAAATGGTGCTGAGCCTGGGGTCAAGTGCGGCCTCATATTTATTTATGGCCATGACCACCTCATGACTGAAGTGTTTTATGTGCGGGAAAAGGGATTCCACCTCAGTCCTGATAAAGCGTGACAGCTCCAGTTCATCGGCTGGGCTTATTGCCGCACTTATCCTTTTGGACTCTCCCGCGAGGCGGTGATGAACCTCCTCCAATACAGTCATTGGTTTGGCGAGTGATGCAGCCTCAAGGACGGAAAGTGAAAGGTTCAGATGTTCCAGCAGGTCTTCTTTGACCGCCCGGTTTCTGGCAAGTGATGAGCCTCTGATATCCGAGACGGCATAAAGGGGATATACATCTCTGAAGACTATGGGTTCCATGTCGGAGTTCTCCCCGTTGCGGAGCCGGTCCAGATGTTTAAATGCGGCCTTTCTGAATCGCCATTCCACAGACGGATGAACTGCGGTGCACTTTTCCTTTATGATGGCTTGAACGTTATGGTCAATCTCTTCAAGGGCTTTTTTTATGGCAAGGGAGAAGATGGGCGCAATCTCGCTTAGGAGCAATATGTCTATCGGACTGAATTCATCCGGTTTGGGAGATGCAATGTCCAGGGTGCCTATGAGCTTGCCCTGATATGTCAGGGGAGCAATCATAATGGATCTCACGCCTGCACTCTTAAGCTCTTGTTCTATCCTGGAGGGGGCATCCAGTTGGGCGATATCCCTGATCCTCAGTATGTTGTTTTCCTCAACGGCCTTTGCATAGAGGCTGCCATTAAACTCTGAAAGGTTCAGGTGACGGGAACCGGAAAAAACAGAATCTGCTGAAAGTTCGCACCCGAGGTTTAGAAGGATGACCTGCTCATCATGTATCGCTGCAAGGCTGATTACAAGGTCCGGAGACCTGAAGAGATTTCTAACCCTCTGCTGAAGGCGCAGGAATCCTGCCTGCGAAAAGATGGATTCCTGATCTATGAGGTCTTTACCGAGTGCGGAAAGGGTTTCTGATTGGGTCACATCAACGATGCTGAAGACTGCGAAACCGTGAATCTCAAAATCCTCAGGGGGAAGGATCTCCCTCAGTATTTCGGGGTCTGCGAGGTTTTCCAGAAGTCGGGTCTTTTCTTTATCTGAAAGCCGTTTCGGCTCGCCTTTATGATGGATCTCCATGAACTGGAGATTCGGCTTGATCCTGAGATGCATATCCAGTCCTGTTTCAGGGTCGCTCACAACTCGAATCACAGGATATTCAAATTTCTGCCGGATTCCATAATATTTTTCTAGGATAAGGTAATATGCTCTCAGTATACGGCCTTTCAAAAAGTTTTCTTCTCCCAATGCTGGAATACCTTTTATTCTCCCATCTTGATCCAAAAGAAGCGTTTTGAATGAATCGGAGACATAAACGGGCTGGAGGTTAAACGGCACGAAGATGCCGGCAGCCTCGTTCTCCAGAAAGGCAGGCGGAAGTATAAGGGAGACGATGGCCTTGATTATTTCTCCATAAGGTGTGAGTAACGTAAGATCTTCTATGGGCCTGGAAAAGATCGGAGCACCTTCAATCATAGCCTTTATTCTTTTCCACTGAGAAACACCAAATTCACCCATTGAAGTCTTATTTCTATCAAAGAAATCAATAAATGACTTAAAACTTAAAATACAGCGAAACGGATAGTCTTTGGAATTAATTTGTATCATTTTTTAATTTTTCATCCATCCGATCAGGTATCACTCAAAATACTAATTATGAGTTGTCCAAAGCATAGCTGTATTTAATGAAAATCAAACAAATTACTTTCCTTTTGCCTCAGGATTCCTTCACAACAATATCATTTAATTTAATAAGCGGTCAAGGCCGGTTGTGCCGTTCCATTAAGCAAGAAAAGGTTAAGCATGATAACTGTCGGGATGTGAAAATAAAAATACAGATCAAAAATTTGAAAAATGTGTAAAAATAAAGGGCGTCCCCATAATCTTGACAGGGGATGAAAGTGGGCGTATTGTGCAGGGATAAAGGATTTTCATCGCAAAGGTAAGGAGGAATCAAATGAGAAAATTGCTTTTGGCGTTGTGCGTTCTTGCTCTGGCGGCATTGGGATGCGCTTCGGCAGGAGTAAAGACAGACGAGGATAAGGCAGAGGCGCAGACATCTCCTGCAAGTCCTGTTGAGGAACAAAAGGATGTCAAGGAAGAACCCCCGCCCGCTCCGACTCAGCCCGATCCTGCGGACTCCGGAAAGTTTGCACTAAAGAGAATCCTCATTGCCCCGGCGATTAAAGACAAGGAGCCGTTCAATCCGGGAGAGGTTTTTCCGTCCACTGTGGGTAAGCTTTACTGCTTCACTCACCTGGTAAACGCACAAAGTCCAAAGACAATAACGCACGCCTGGTTTTACAAAAACGCAGCCATGGGAAAGGTAAGGTTGAAGGTGGACGGCCTTACATGGCGTACCCATTCTGCCAAGACCATTAACCAGGCCCAGATCGGACCCTGGAGGGTTGAGGTTTTGGGGCCGGACGGGGAACTTCTGGGTACAGTCAATTTCGAAATAAGATGAAAATAATGCGGTCGGGTCGTTTCCCGGCAGAAAATCGGACCTATAACACGGGAGATTGAGTGAGCAATATTGATCAAGAGGTACCGGGAAGAATAGCTGCGCTGCAGAGGGCGCTTTCAGAAGCCTTCATGGACGGGGCCCTTATTGTTGAGAGGACGGATCTTTATTACTTTTCAGGGACGGACCAGAACGCACATCTTTATGTGCCTTCAGAAGGCGAGCCACTGCTGATGGTGAAGAAAAGCCTTGAAAGGGCAAGGCATGATTCTCCGCTTTCCAACGTCGTCCCGCTCAATGGCTTTTCCCGTTTGCCTGAGCTGATCATCGGGCATTGCGGCGGGGTTCCTGCCAGGCTCGGCCTTGAGATGGATGTGCTTCCGGTTTCATTTTTCAGGAATTACGAGCGCCTTTTTGCATCGTCTGAGACGGCTGATGTCTCTCCCCTGGTCAGGGCCATCCGCATGGTGAAATCGGCATATGAGATCTCGTGCATTTCCAGGGCGGCTGAACTGGCCGATCTTCTTATGAAGCATATCCCTTCCTTTATCCGCGAATCGAAAACAGAAAACGACCTTGCCGCAAGGGTTGAATTTTTTTACAGGACCCATGGCCACACGGGTATTATCCCCACCCGCAGCTTTCCTCACCTTTCCCTCTACGGGCAGATCATGTCGGGCCCAAGGGCTGCCGAGGCCAGCAGCTCATCGGGTCCTCTTGGGGGTAGGGGGCTGGGACCATATTTTTCAAGCAGCGCCTCCATGGCTGAAATCGGTCCAAATGAACCTGTTCTGGTTGACTACGGCGCCAACTATCATGGCTATATCTCTGACCAGACAAGGATCTTTTCCATGGGAAGGTTAAACGACAGGCTTTTGAAAGCCCACGACGCGGCCATCATGATCCAGGATAGCCTTGCAAGGGAAGCAAGGCCCGGAGTCCTGAGCGGCGATCTCTATGACAAGGCCCTGAGACTTGCTGATGAGGCAGGCTTCAGAGAAGGCTTTATGGGATACCCTGATCCTGTTCCCTTCGTGGGGCACGGAGTAGGCCTTGAGCTTGACGACTGGCCTGTAATATCACGTGAAGGCAGAGTTCCCCTTGCTGAGGGCATGGTAATAGCCCTCGAGCCTAAGTTCGTATTCCCCGGAGAGGGAGTCGTGGGCATCGAGAATACCTTTGTGATGACAGGCGAAGGTCTCAAAAAACTGAACCGCTTCCCGGACCGGGTGGTGTTCTGCTGAAGCACCCTGCCCGGGGGCCTCGCTTGCGGTCATGCTTAAAAAAGCATCGCTCCCGGTGTTACTCCATTGGGAGTATCTTCACCGGAACAGAGGCCTTGTTCTTGAAGCGCTCTGCGTCTTCCAGGGAGCCTATTCCCCTTCCCACATGCATGGGAATGGCCATGCGGGGACGGATCTGCTCTGCCAGGGATGCCGCCTCCTCAACAGTCATGACATAGATGCCGCTTACCGGGAGAAAAGCGATATCGGCCTTTATTGAAGCCATTTCAGGAATGTGGTCGGTATCGCCCGGATGATAGATGCTGATTCCTGAAACCGTGAAGATATAACCTGCGTTGCCTGCCTCTTTGGGATGGAACGGGACTCCAGGGCTCTTGAACTTGTTTACGTTGTAAGCAGGGACTACCTTGATGCGCACTCCTTCCACGGTGAGGCTGTCTCCCGGCTTTACGACGGTGACAGGCTGCGCCAGCCTGGATGCTGCAGCCTGAACAGCAATCACATGGGAATTTTTGCCCCGTACCTTTGCAACATCCTCGGGGGAGCAGTGGTCGAAGTGATCATGCGTTATCATGATGATATCTGCCGGGGGGCCTCCGGAGATCTTCCACGGATCAATGTAAATAACCTTCCCTCCTGCCTCTATCCGGAAGGCATCATGACCAAGCCAGTGTATGCCTTTTACGAAATCTTCAAGGTTTTCTCCATCCTGGGCGGCTATGGCGACAGCAGCCAGCCCTTTCAACAGTGCACAAAAAACTGCAACCGAAATGGTCCTGACTCTTTTTGGTGTCATAATTTATCCTCCTTATCTTTTTTAAGTTTCATCTTTTAAGAATACCTCCTTATCTTGGGCCGCCGAAGTTTCATCCATGTTTGGCGATGCCGCGCAGATATGGCCTCATTCATGCTTTTTCCCCACCAGAGCCACAAAAACGTCTTCAAGGGTAGGCTCTACGGCCCTCAGTTCGCGCATCTCAATCCCCGCTGAAACGAAGACAGGTTCGAGAAACTGCTTCGCCGCTTCCTCCTTATTAAGACGCACGTGCAGAGAACGTCCAAATATGGCAGCATCCAGGACTCCCTTTGTCCCTTTGAGGGTCTCGACTCCTGCCAGTACGTCCGATACCCGGACCTCATAGACGGTACCGCTCAGGTGTTTATCCTTAAGTTCACCCGGAGATCCGAGGGCTATAAGTCTGCCTTTATCTATCAGGCCTATGCGGTTGCAGTATTCGGCTTCCTCCATATAGTGTGTGGTTACAAAGATGGTAACCCCTTCATCGGCAAGGCTGTAAATAAGGTCCCAGAACGCCCGCCTGGTTGCCGGATCTACACCCGATGTAGGCTCGTCCAGAAATACCATGGGCGGCCTGTGAAGCAGGGCGCATCCAAGAGCGAGCCTCTGCTTGAGGCCGGTGGGGAGTTCCCTGGTAATGGAATCTCTCCTTTCTTTTAATGAAATAAGCTCCAGTATCTCCTCTATCCTTTTTCTGAGGTAAACGGAGCCAAGTCCGTAAATTCCGCCGAAGAGCTGCATGTTCTCTTCAACCCGCAGATCGTCGTAAAGTGAGAATCTCTGTGACATGTATCCCAGACTTGCCTTTATCCTTTCAGCCTGGGTCGTCATGTCAAGACCGTTTACGAAGCCCCGGCCGGATGTGGGTCTCAGTAGCCCGCACAGCATTCGGATGGTGGTTGATTTTCCTGCACCGTTGGGTCCCAGAAAACCAAAGATCTCGCCTTGAGCAACATCCAGTGTTATGTGATCTACTGCTGTAAAGTCACCGAATTGCTTGACGACTTCTTCCAGATGAACTGCCGGAGTCATTTCCTAACCATTTGAATCGAGAATATGGATATAAACATCCTCCAGGCTGGGATGAACCGGTTCTATGCTGAACCCGGTGATTCCTCCGGAGGCTAAGGCCTTCTCAACAGAATGGATCTCGGCTCCATTCCTTACAAGAAGATGTATTCCTGTCCCGAAGACATAATGGCTTGCTACCTCGGGCAAAGATCTCAGCATTCCCATCGTCTTTCTGCGATCCCCGGCGGTTATGTTGAAAAGCCGATCCTTGAGGAGGTTTCTCAGTTCCGCCGGCTGCTCCACCTTCCTTACCCTGCCTTTGTCAAAAAACGCCACCCTGTGGCACCTGTCCGCCTCGTCCAGATAGGTTGACGCCACCACAATGGTAACCATTTCCCTTTTTAGTTCATACAGGATCTTCCAGAAATCCCTCCTGGAGACAGGATCAACTCCATTGGTGGGTTCGTCAAGAAAAAGGACCCTGGGCGTGTGGATCAGGGTACAGCTTAAACCGACCTTCTGTTTCATGCCGCCGGAGAGGTTCCTGAAAAGACGGTCCTTGAAAGGCGCGAGACCCGAGAACTCCATGAGGCGGTTCATGCGCTCAAGGTAACGGCTTTTGGGAACCTCGTACAGGTCTGCGTAAAACTCGATGTTTTCCTTAACGGTGAGGTCTTCGTAAAGTCTTGCGGGCTGGGCCATGTATCCGACATGGTTTTTTACGGTCTCCGGGTTTGCCCCAACATCGGCGCCCAGCACGGTTGCCTTTCCCCCTGTCGGCTCAAGGAGCCCGCAGAGGATCCTTATGCAGGTGGTCTTGCCTGAACCGTCCGGGCCTACCAGGCCGAAGATTTCTCCTTCTTCAACAGAGAAGGACAATCCCTGCAGGGCCTTTGTCTCCCCGAAAGAGCGGCAGAGATTTTCAACTTCGACAGCTTTCATGGTACTTGTTTGAGGATCACATCCACAGGCAATCCCGGTTTTAGCTCCTGGTTGGGGTTTTTAAGGGTCACCTTGATTCGGAAAACAAGCTTGACCCTCTCTTCCTTGGTCTGTACATTCTTCGGCGTAAACTCAGCCTCGGGTGAGATGAAGGTAACTCGCCCCCTGTATCTTTTTTCGGGGAACGTATCGGAGATGACCTCCGCCTCCTGGCCGAGCCTTACCCTTCCAAGCTGCGTCTCGGGTACATA
>QZIK01000018.1 GCA_003599015.1 Desulfobacteraceae bacterium
ATATACAGAAAGGTTATGACCGATAGCATAAAGGGTCATAACGGCCGTGTGGTTGACGCCAAGGGGGATAACGTCCTTGCCGAGTTTGCAAGCGTGGTTGATGCAATTGAGGCCGCAGTTGAGATACAGAAGCAAATCAAGACAAAGAATGAAGGGCTTCCCGAGAACCGGAGGATGCGCTTCAGGATAGGGGTTAACCTTGGAGACGTTATTGAGAAGGCAGATACCATCTACGGGGATGGGGTCAACATAGCCGCAAGGCTTGAGTCTCTGGCAGAGGGAGGAGGGATCTGCATATCCGGGACGGCATTTGATCAGGTGGGAAAGAAGCTTCCACTTGGATACAGGTTCATGGGGGAGCAGCAGGTAAAGAACATAGAAAAGCCCGTAAGGGCATATAAGGTTCTGCTGGAGCCGGAGGCTGCGGGAAAGGTCATGGGAGAGAGGCCCAGGATGAAGACCTGGCAGTGGACCGCTATATTTGGGCTTATCATTCTTATTGTTGTGGGAGGGGCGCTCACCCTGTGGGAGTTCTACGTAAGACCTGATATTGTGCCAGCCTCAATTGAGAAGATGGCCCATCCCCTCCCTGACAAACCATCCATAGCGGTTTTACCCTTTGACAATATGAGCAAGAACCCGGATGAGAACTATTTCAGCGACGGACTGACCGAAGAGATCATAACAGGGCTTGCCAAGGTTCCGGATGTGTTTGTTATAGCCAGAAACTCAACCTTCACCTACAAGGGAAAGCCTGTGAAGATCCAGCAGGTGGCAGAAGAATTAGGTGTCCAGTATGTGCTTGAAGGAAGTGTCAGAAAGACAGAAGACCGCATAAGGATCACGGCCCAGCTCATTGACGCCCTTGACGGAAAACACGTCTGGGCAGAGAAATACGACCGCCCCATCAAAGACATCTTTGAGGTGCAGGATGAGATAACTTTCAAGATCCTCACGGCAATGCACATAAACATCACAAAAGATACCATGGTCAAGTCATGCCCCAGGGGGACAAACAACGTTGAGGCTTACACCAGGGTCCTGAAGGGAAAAGAGGCGATTTACAAGATGAATTTGGACGGAAATGCCATGGGGCGGGCGCTTTCCGAGGAGGCGGTTGCCATTGACCCAGGCTATTCCACCGCATACTGTATGATAGCTTTTACCCATATAATGGATATAAAGGATGGGGGGAGCAAGGCTCCACAGGAATCTTTGAAAAAGGCCTTTGAGCTCATCCAGAAATCCCTTACCCTGGAATCCACATGCGCCTTTCCGTATGTCAGCCTTTCATATTGCTATCTCTACGCGAAACAGCACGACAAGGCCATAGCCGCAGGCGAGAACGCCATAAGATTTGATCCAAACGATGCTTTTGCTCATTCAATACTGGCCCTGATTCTCGCTTTAAGTGGCAGGGCCGAAGAAGCCCTGCCGATAGTGGAGAGGTCCATGCGGCTTAATCCCAAGCCACCGGGCCATTTCTTTGGCCAACAAGGCGTTGTATATTACCAGTTGGGCATGCTCGGGGAGGCAGTAACCGCCTTTAAGAACGCGCTCGCTTTTGAACCAAACGGTTTAGTTTTTCATGTCTGGCTGGCGCCGTGTTACATTGAAATGGGGAAAGATGATGAGGCCCGGGCCGAGGTCGCGACAATCCTTAAGCTGAGCCCCAACTTCTCCCTCGCCTATCGCGCCAGGACAGCGCCATATAAGAATCAAGCCGATCTCGACCGCCACCTCAACGCCCTGGCCAAGGCCGGGCTTAAGTGAGGGACAATTAATCTGCCATTCAGTAATACTTCATTGGGCTACCTGATCGAGCGGATCAATCTGCACTCTCAATGGCACTACCCCGCTTACAAGCGAATCGCAGAACTGGCAGAAGGCAAAACTCCGCAGGCTATTCCATGGCCATGTCTGCATGAGTTTCTGGCAATAATGACCCATCCGCGAACTTACAGCCCTCCTACTCCTCTTCCAGCGGCTATTGATCAAGTAGAAGCATGGCTGGCTTCTCCCAGTTTAATCCTCTTGACCGACGGCGATGCTTACTGGCCGGAAATCAGGCATACCCCTGAGGAGGGCCTAATTACAGGCCACCAAGTTCATGACGCACGCATCGCTGTCATCTGCAGCCTCCTTGGCGTCAGAGAGCTCTGGACTGCTGATAGGGATTTCAGTCGTTTCAAAACCCTCTACCTCAGAAATCCGCTAATTGGCTGAAGTTGAATCCTTTGGCGATACAACAAGTTTTATTATGTGATAAAGAGATAATAGTCGTATCAGGAGAGTTCATTTCGGTCCCTTAATGCCAAGTCTCTTCATCCTCCGCCAGAGTGTTGAGGGATGGATGCCAAGCTCGGCTGCGGCCCCCGACCTGCTCCAGTTTTTGCGTTCAAGGCATGATATCAGGAAATTCTTTTCCAGCTCTCCCAGGGATCCCTTGCGGGAACGATCGGCCGCAACCTCGCTTCTCCCTTCCCTTAATCTCAGATAGTCAGGAAGATGCTCCATCTCCAGAGTCTCACCTCTGCACAGTACCACTCCATACTGGATAATATTTTCAAGTTCCCGGATATTGCCCGGAAAATCATAGGCCATAAGAACCGCCGTCACGCCATCCGATATGCTTCGAATGGATTTTTCGTTAAGCCCTGAAAACCTCCTCAGAAAATGCTCTGCAAGGAGAGGCACATCTTCCCTTCTTTCCCTCAGCGGAGGAAGCTTAATGCGAACCACATTGATTCTATAATATAGATCATGCCTGAATCTTCCTTCAGCCACAAGTTCTTCAAGGGGGATGTTTGTAGCTGCAACTATCCTGACATCGGCCCTGAAAGGAACGGTAGCCCCAAGAGGTTCAAAGATTTTCTCCTGGAGAACCCTCAAAAGTCTCACCTGGAGGGCCGCCGAAATATCGCCGATCTCATCCAGAAAAAGGGTGCCTCCCTCCGCCAGGGCGATTCTTCCCGGCTTGTCCTTTTTTGCATCGGTAAATGCGCCTGCCTTGTAACCAAAAAGCTCCGATTCAAGAAGGGTGTCAGGCAGCGCTCCACAGTTCACCGTCACCATTGGGCGGTCTCTCCTTGGACTCAGCGAGTGGATAGCCTTTGCAAACAACTCTTTTCCCGTCCCGCTCTCTCCCACGAGCAGGACCGTGGCATCGCTTTCCGCAACCTGCTCCATTATTCCGAAAAGTCTTATCATTTCAGAGTTTTTGCTTATTATGTCGAAGAATGAGTGACGGGATTTCAGCTCCTTTCTGAGTTCTTCCACAATACTAAGGTCCCGGAATGTTTCAACCCCTCCAATTACCTTTCCGCCTTGGTCTTTTAAAAGCGCCGTTGATATATTTACGGGAATCCTTCTACCCTCTGAGGTAAGAATGAATATGTTCTTATTTACTATAGGGACGCCGGTTTCCATGGTCTGCCTCAAAGAGCAATTGCTTTCGCAGATGCTCGCCTTGAACACATCCCAGCAGTGTCTGCCTATGGCCTCGTCCCTATTGATGCGGGTTATCTCCTCGGCAGCCCTGTTAAACGAGGTTATCTTCCAGTCAGAGTCAACGGTAAAGACGCCGTCGGCTATGCTGTCAAGTATGATGTCTGTTTTACTTTTTGGCTCTCCGGACACTTTCTTTCCAAAAAACTGCTTGATTTAATTATGAATTAATGATCTCTTTTGTAGACAATCCGCAGGGCTGTCCTGCGGAAAATCATCTATTCAGGGAGAAACTATGCCAAAAAAGATCCTCATTGTCGATGATGATCCTGACGTACGTCTTTTCCTTTCAACTCTTATCAATGACCACGGTTTCATCGCATTGGAGGCGGTGGATGGCCACGCAGGCATTGAAACTGCAAAGGCAGAAAAGCCTTCACTCATCCTCCTCGACCTCATGATGCCCAAAAAAAGCGGCATCGCCATGCTTGCGGACCTGAAGAAGGAGGAAGCCCTCCGCAATATCCCGGTGATTATGGTGACAGGAGTGACAGGCGAGACCGGTATGGACCTGAAAGGTTTCTTTGCCAAGGGATCATTTTTGCCCGCGGGCATCCTTGAGAAGCCAATTGACCCTGAAACCCTTATCGAAGAGGTAAAAAAGGCGCTGGGAGAGCCGCATGTTTAAAGCTGCAAGAACTAAAGCAGGGTTTCATTCTCAAGGATATGATTCCCTGCTTCTTGAAAATGGAACTGACGGCGTGGTGCTTTTTGACCTGAAAGGCTATATTGCCGCCTGTAACCCAGCCTTTGCCTTTATCCTGGGTTATGATCAGGAAACTATCCCTGGAACGACCATACACTCTTTATCAAGAGGTGACGCCAGGGAAGTCCTGAAAAAGCACCTTGAAGGCCTAATGATATTGGGCTTTTTAGCTTTTGAGATGGAGCTTTTCGGGAAACGTCGGGTTGGGACAGGTATACCCGTTGAGGCTACAGTCGCCTGGATAGAACATGAGGGTCTCTTCAAGATGGTTGCAAGGGACCTTACCATCAAAAAAAGGCTTGAAGAATACAGAAAGACATATTCGGAAAGGCTTTCCCGCGAGGTCCAGGAGCGCACTTCACAAATGATGCAATTTCAGGAAAAAGTGCAGCGCCAGAAGGCCACCCTGGAAGGCATAATCCAAGGATCGCCCATCCCCACCTTCGTCCTTGATAAAGATCACCGCATTACCCACTGGAACAAGGCATGCGAGACACTGACCGGATTTTCCGCCAGAGAGATGATTGGTACTAACAGGCAGTGGGAACCATTTTATCGAACTAATAGAAAGATAATTGCTGACCTTGTTATGGAGGGCAATACCAAGGAGCTTTATGAACTTTATGGAGGAATGAATCTAAGAAAATCCCAACTCGTTGAGGCCGCATATGAGGCGGAACATTTCTTTCCCCAGCTTGGACCCAATGGAACTCATCTTTTTGTAACAGCAGCGCCCATAAAGGATGAATCCGGTGCTATCCACGGGGCCATAGTAACGTATCAGGACTTCACTGAAAAAGCTAATCTTATGGAAGAGTTGACCAGAAGGGAGGCGTATCTCAACAACCTCATACAAAATTCCATTGATGGCATAATCGCAACAGACGATAAGGGATTCATCGTTATCTTTAACAGGAGTGCGCAGGAAATTCTGGGGTATTTACCCGAGGAGATCATAGACGTCATGCGCTACCAGGATATCCTTCCCGAGGAAACCGGAAAGGCCCTGAGAGGAGCCTTTTACGGAAAGGAATACGGCCCTCCGGGTAAAATCGTAGACATGATAACAAGCCTTCTGAACAAAGACAGGGAGCCTATCCCTGTTCGCTTTTCAGGTACTCTTATTTACGACGGCGAAAAAGAGGTGGGGAGTGTCGTCTTTATCCAGGATCTGCGGGAACTTCAAAAACTCCAGAGAGAAAAGGCCCAGGCCGAACGCATGGCTGCAATAGGGAAAACCGTTGCGGACGTAGCACATTACATAAAGAATGTACTGAGCGGTCTCAAGGGGGGCTCCTATGTAGTGAAATCAGCTATTTCTAAAGGCAATCTGGATCTTGTTTTAAAAGGCTGGGGAATGGTGGAAAAAAATCTCGACGCGCTCGGTCAGATAGTAGCGGACATGCTAATCTACGCAGGCGAACGACGTCCTGTAAAGGTGCACCATGACCCAGAAGAGCTTGTTTCCGAGATCCTTGATCTCATGGGAGAAAGGGCAAGGATTGCAGGAGTGGAACTTGTGAGAGAGTTCAGGGAGAAAACAGGCATGGTTGCCATGGACAGGACGGCCATACACCGCTCTCTTCTGAATCTTGTTGGAAACGCCATTGATGCATGCACCCTCAAAGGGATTACAGGCGGAGAGGCCACCGTAAAGATTATAATTGACAGACCTGAAGGATGGGCGATCCGTTTCCAGGTAATAGACAGCGGAGCAGGGATGGATGAAGAAACCCAGCAGAAGCTGTTTACAGATTTCTTCACAACAAAGGGTTATGCAGGGACAGGACTGGGGCTTCCGGTCACCCGCAAGATGGTTGAAGACCACGGCGGCAAGCTCCTTTTTGATTCCGAACCGGGCATGGGAACCACCTTCAGCCTGCTTCTGCCGTAGGTTGTGCATTCCACCGGCGGGAGTTTTTTGAGCCAACCTTTTCCCCGATAGCCGGAAGCAAAGGATAAAATCGGCGAATTCTATTGAGGCCCTATTACCATTCCTTTACACCAGATGGTGCCTTTGTTTATCTCAAGATACCTTATTTTTGAAAAAGACAGAGCGGATTCAAATGTGTCGTCATAACCTCCTGCCAGTTCAATCCGCTTTGATTCCCACATGGAGACATTTTCCGGATAGTCCCCTTCCTTTACCTTGACCTCATAACCGTTTCCGGCCGCATCAACCGTAGCCTGGATGGTAGTGTAGGACGGCATCTTGCCTCCCCAGTTTCCATCGGGAGAGGTATATACAGTTGGATCACCAGCCCCATATGAACCCTTGACTGCCCGGAAAACAGGGTCGCTCCAGAAGTAGGCATAGAGGGTAGGCATGTAAAACGCAAAGAACACAGGCTTGAAATAGATTATCTTCAAGTAGGGCCGATTCGCTGGAGTTGGATCATCGGAGGAATGGAAGGTGAACATCACCGCCCCATTTACACAGCCTTCATCGGGGGAGTAGATAACCAACCCATTGTTGGGAGTTTTTCCCGTTTTCCAGCTTGTGTAGATATCGGTTATTTTATATTCCTTTACCCCAAGATCATTTGGGAATGCTATGTTGACAGGCCCGAAGACCGCTTGGCCCTCGGCGGGCATTGTACCGCTTCCGATGGTCATCTCGTTCCACGACGTAAGAACCGGATAAAAATAGAAATTCGCATTGCACATGGTTTTGCATGATTGGGTGTGGGGATTGTGCAATACTCCCAGGTAAACGTCCTTGACTGCCACCGGCAGGGTGTCAAGGTTGAACTGGATGTATCCTTTGGTGCTGCACTGATTGCAATCGCTCCTCGGATGCCCTACCACTAAGGTTGAAGAGCCACTGTATGCGTTGCCGCAGGTCCAGGCATAGGCATCCTTTCCGCCGGATACAGATCCGTCGTCCTTCCCGTTGTTTGCGCCCGGGCCGGGCCTGAAGATCATTTCTGCGGTCTGATAATCGGGCACCTTAGACATGTCGTCCAGCACCTTTGAGATTCGATCGTCTATCGCCTCTGCCAGCAACGGATCATTCATGTTAAATGGTCCAAGTGCGTCCATCCTTGAATCAATATCATCAAGGTAGGCCTTTATTTCTGTGAGGGTAGCGCCCTTTGCCACAAGACCTTCAAGATAAAGCGGATAGAACTTCTGAAGGGCTGAGAAGGTGGAAGTGGCTTTGCCCAGTATTCGTTCAAAGATCGCAAGGCGAAGCTCAAGGCGCTTAAGTCTTGATTGGGCTTCTCGGTAAAGCAAGGCCTTATAGCCTTCGACAAGCTGGGCGTACTTCTGCAGTTTACCGATTTCTCCGATAGCCGCATTAAAGGCGCCTATGAATTCATCTTCGTTCTGCGGATTGGCGGCAGGAATCCGGGCTTCTATCTCTGCCAGGAAGTCATCCAGATCATCTTTACTGATCCCATGAAAGATCTCCATTTCATCTATAAACCAAGGCGTTGTCTGCTCCAGGCGCTCGTAGCTGCTAGTGGGTGATGCTGGGGAATCTCGGAGATTATTGTATTCAAGAACCCCTGATGATTGATAAGGGGCAGGCGGCACTGCCAGTCTGTCATTCTCATAATACCTTGTTTCCTTTATGGCTCCGCCTAAATAATAGGTAACAGTCCAGCCGTGCCGTAGCCCATTCTTGTATTCAGAGGTACTAACCAACTGACCGTTTTGGGGAATGAAACTCTTAACTTTTCCATTCCAATGTCCTTTTGCGTCTCGAGGTCCTTCCTCCCACTCCAATTGATCTCCTCTTATATCGAAACGCGTCACCCTATAAGTACCGTCTCCTAGAGGAGTAATTTTGTCTGGAGGCGGTTTCTTTTTGTCTGGATAAATTATATCAATAATATCACTACCTGATGAAAGGATAGCAAATACTACCAAAAACAGAAATGAAAGAAGACATCTTGTTACATCATACCTCATCTATTCTCATCATCCTTAATGCGCCAGACTGGGAAAGATAAAGCCCATGACTGTTCCGCAGGCAGAAAAAACCAGATCGCTAAGACAGAATGTTCCGGGGATAATTCCAACGTATTGGGATATCTCATAACCAATCCCCACTAACGGGATTGAGGCCAGCCAGAAAAAGCTCAACCAGGATTTACTGCCCCACCAGAGGCTTGAGATAAGCAGGGCATAGGAGAAGGCCCAGAGCCCATCAGGAAGAGAGAAGAGAAACCAGTCAGGCAGATATGAATAGACAGGCTTGAAACAGCCCCTCAGGGATTCAACCGGATCTGTTAACCCCAGACCATTTAACCAGCCGAAAAGCCTCAGGTTGTCCGGCCTCCACAGGATATAGACAAGGCCGCCAAAGAAAACGGCGAGGAAGGCTCCCGCATATAACAATTTCTCTTTGCCGGCAACAGCCTGCATATCGCTCCTGTGGGTCAACGGCTCTCTACCCTAAAGAAAATCGTTGTACTTTAAGGGTGAGATGATCTGCAAACTTGTCTGAAATTGTCAATCTGGAAAATTCGGGCACAGCTTCCCCTCAGTTAACGACCCTCCACCAACCAGCCATCATGACCATCCTTCCGGCAAACCTTGGATGAGGTCTGGGGTAGGAGGTGCTAGAAAAATAAAATGTCAAGCGATCTGCCTCCACGGTCTTCAGCTTGTCATCCTGAGGGATAGGCAGGCGTGCTTGACCGGAAGAGAGGCAGGATTATAATGCAGGAGCATTTTGCAATTGCGTGAGATGGAGGTCTTTTTTGATGAAAGCGGTTATGAAGGTATCAATGGCGGCTTTTTTAATTGTCTTGATGGTCGCAGGTGTCACTTACGGTCAGGACAAATTGAGGGTCTTTACAGGCATTCTACCCCAGAAGTTCTTCGTTGAGCAGATAGGCAAGGGAGCAGTAGATGTTGACGTCATGGTTCAGCCGGGGGCAAGTCCCCATACCTATGAGCCCAGACCTCAGCAGATGGTTGCGATCTCCCGGGCCAAGTTATATTTCGCTATCGGAGTTCAATTTGAAAATGTATGGCTCAAGCGCATAGCATCCTCCAATCCCTCCATGAAGATCATCAAGACCCACGAAGGCATTGAAAGGGTCCCTATGATGGGCCATGACCATGAGGAAGAGGGCGGCCATCAAGGGCACTCCCATGAAGGGAGCGCGCCTGATCCACACATCTGGCTTTCACCGCCGCTTGTGCTTATACAGGCCCGAAACATCCTTTCCGCTTTGCAGGAGGCAGACCCTTCCAATTTCGATTTATATGAGGCCAATTACAGGGACCTTGTATCAAGGGTGATTAGTATAGACTCGGAGCTTCGGAATATCTTCAAAGATAAAAAAGGAATCTCATTCATGGTATTTCATCCGGCCTGGGGGTATTTTGCCAGGGCCTACGGCCTGTCGCAGATCCCTGTAGAAATAGAAGGCAAAGAGCCCAAGCCTTCTCAGCTTCAAAGGCTGATTCAAGACGCAAAGGCAAGGAACGTAAAGGTGATATTCACTCAGCCCCAGTTTTCAACCAGAAGCGCTGAACAGGTTGCCAGGGAAATCGGGGGGCAGGTCATAACGGTTGATCCCCTTGCCCTTGATTGGGTGGAGAATATGAGGGAAGTCGCAGAAAAGTTCAAGGCCGGCCTTCGATAAGCATATTTTTTTCTTAAATCTGTAAATTTAAAGGGCGTCCCTATAGGTAGCGGGAGGCGTAGCGTCTTACGTGATGACCTTCCAGCACATGGAATTGCCTCAATTTTTTGAGCGTTACCGGTGAGAATGCCCCTATGGGCAGATAGACTATCTTCTTTCCTGTGGCAGAGGCAAGGCTCTGACACCATCCGGAGGGAGGACTTGCCGCAACATAGACCACATGGGTCTCGGTGCAGTAGTCAATGGCAGCCATCAGAAGCTTCTCAGGTTTCCAAGCAAGATAAAGAAAAGAATGTTGAGCTGATCGAAAAATATTGCGCAAGTTATTTGGAATAGGATTTAGAGAACAACATAATGGAAGAACTGGCTCTTTTCAAAAACGATGAGAATATAAAGGTGTTCGATGATGACGTAGTGATTAACGTTTTGATTTCCACCATTGATGAAAGAATTAACGCTATCCCTGCTATTCTTTTTGAAAAACAACCCAATATCAAGTACGTTATTTCGCACCAATACACTGATCCAAAATACAAGATTTTGCCCGGGTTGCTAAACAGGGATGATGTCATCCTGTCCCAGATATCCAGCCGCGGACTTTCGCGCAACCGGAACAATGCCTTAAGCCTGGTGGAATCGGGCATTGCCATCATTGCCGATGATGATGTTCGTTACTTGCCAGATTCTTTCCAGAAAATTAGAGCCGTTTTTCAAGAAAATCCCGATACCGATGTGGCCTGTTTCAAGATACAGACTTGTGAAGGTGAGCCTGCTTATAAACGGTATCCTGATGAAAGCTATTGCTTCAACCTCGAGCGTAAGCACTACCTCTCTTCCATCGAAATAACATTCCGGGTCAAAAAAATAAAAAACAACAATATATTTTTTGATGAAAGATTTGGCGCGGGATCAGAAAAAATTCCTGCTGGCGAGGAAGAAGCATTTATTCAAGATTGTCTTGCAAAAAAACTGAGAGTAAATTATTACCCTTTTTATACTGTAAAGCATTCATATCAAAGCTCAACCAAACAATGGTCTGGTTATCACAAAACCAGGATCTGGATTACAGCAGCACTAGAAGCAAGAAGAAGTGTACCAAAGGCCGTAGCCTTAGCCCTTTTCAGGACAGCACGGCAAATATTATATTTGATAAAAAACAAGGTAAATCCACTTTATTATGTTTTTGAATGCTTCTCCGCTATCTGGTACATTTTCAAAACAAACAAACAAGTTACTCGTCGTGATTAGCTTGCAGGAGACACCCGGCATATGAACCCAAAAGTATTCCTGTCGAAATTAAAAAAGAGAATTTTCATCGATCACAAAATTTTTATCGATTTGGGTAACTATAAAAATACTGTTTTTTTAGCCGGTACCGGGCGCAGCGGTACCACCTGGGTCCAAAATGTGATCAATCATGATGCAA
>QZIK01000130.1 GCA_003599015.1 Desulfobacteraceae bacterium
GTAGTTAGCAGATTTCCGGGTATGGGCATAGAAATTACCTCCTTTTCCATCTGTTGAGCCGAGCTTTCCCGGTTCGCGTCAAAGGGCTCCGCTCCGGTTAGTGCATGTTGGTATGAATATCACTTTATTATAATTTTTTATTCAGTTTGGGCACTGTTATTGGCGGTCCCGATAGAGAGCCGTCATCTTCGACATTTCAATTTTCAGCTTCTTTACAAGACTCTTTGGCTTAATAAGTCTTGCCTCCCTTCCAAATGAGAGAATCAAGGACATGACCTCAGGCTTCGAGGTGGCGGTGAAGGTTAGCCTTATTGATTCAGGCGGCTCTCAGCGTAATAGATCTTTCCGGGGTAGGTTATCGAGAGCTGCCTGCAAATTCATTTTTTCCTTCCAGGAAGGAAATGCGAATTCTAGATGTCTTGCCAAGGGATCGCTTCTATGTTTTCGGCTAGACGCCTTGGCGAACTGCATCGGCAAACCACAAAGCCCCTACGGCTCCTTTGGGGATAAGTCTCAAGAAAAAGTCTCAGATGGGAAGCATCTCCAAGGGTCGGTGATTCGGTTGTCTTCACCTCTATAGGGATTGTCTCAACAGGGGTCTCCAGCACGTAATCTACCTCGGCACCGTGCACAGTGCGCCAGAAGCTCAAACGATAGGCCCTCCCCGCATAAAGAGTACGGTGCATCAACTCCTGCCCCACCCAGTTTTCGAAAAGCCTTCCCATCTGGGTTTTGAGAAGGTCAGGCGAGAAACGATATCGGCAAGCTGCGTTTCGAACTCCGTTGTCGTAGAACAAAAAACGTGGAGTTGTCAGTACCCGCTTGCGTCCGGGCGTTCCGAAGGCTGGAATGCGATATCCTACGAAGGTGTCTTCCAGTATCTGGTAATATGTACGGAGAGTGGCCACTGGAACTCCGGTTTCCCTTGATATATTGGTAAGATTCACCATGTTGCCCGACTCAACAGCCGCCAGTTCAAGAAACTGCTGAAATGCTCCCATATTGCGAACGAGGGCCTCCCGCCGTATTTCTTCCTCCAGATAAAGCTCTACATAGCTCTCCAGGGTCTTTATCCGGGTTTTTTCGCTCTCCAGGGTCACGCCGGGTAGACTGCCGAAAAGCAATAAATCATCAAGCTTGGGTTCCGGGAAACCATGGCCGTACATCCAGTTCGACCCTGGGAACAGCCTGCTTTCTTTGTTCTCCTTGCGCTCCGGAAGAATCAATGGACATAGCTGGAACAAATGGGCCCGGCCTGGGAGAAGGTTAGCTGAAGAGGTTTTCAGCTTCCTTGCCGAGCTGCCGGTAAGGATGAAACGGAAACGTCCGGGATAGCTATCGTGAAGGTATTGAACTTCATCCAGCAGTGCAGGAACCTTCTGGATTTCATCGACACAGACGACCTCCGTGGCGGGCTTTTCGGCTTCCAGGATCTGAGTGAAGATATGTGGATCTCGCTCGAGTTCAAGTCGCATGCGCCGCTCCTGCAGGTTAAAGACTCGCGCATCTTCGTCTGCAAGGCGCTTGAGCAGCGTTGATTTTCCAGTCTGACGCGCGCCAAAAAGCAGTCTGACTTTGGTCCTTGAGCTTTCGGCCTTTAATGAAACTTCGAGATGTCGGGGATAAGTGAGCATAACACATATTTTATACCGTATATTTTACATGTCAATAAAAATTGGCCGGAACAGAGACTGGCTGACAAGGTTCCTGGCCATCCTCTCTGTCACGGCATAACCTACTATTGCTCCAGTGAAATATCTTTATGCCCTGCAAGATAAATTAGGTTCATCCGGTTTTGGATACTTTCAGTCTTTCATTGGAGTGAAAAAAGGCTTCTTTACAATCCCGGCTGACTTCTGTATGCCATTTTGCACGGAGTATAAAGGTATTGTGCGACAGGTGTCACTTGCAGGCGCCTGCCGCCGGAAGGAGAAATGTGCATATGAAAGGGCAGGAAAGGAGTGTTCTTGACAGGATTTTTGAACCAAGGGCCGTAGCCGTTTTCGGAGGGGTGCATGAGCCAGGCAAGTTCGGCCACATGATGATCCAAAGCCTTCTTAAATACGGATACAAAGGCCGCCTTTACCCTGTTTCGCCCGCCGGAGGAGAGGTCTTCGGCCTTAAAATAATACATGGACTTAGGGATGCGGAAGGTCCCGTTGATCTTGCCTGCGTATGTGTTCCGGCCAGGGAGGTGCCCGGGGTCCTCAGGGACTGCCTTGAAATGGGGGTCCCAGGCGCAGAGATATTGTCATCAGGATTTGCCGAGACCGGAGAGGCCGAAGGTAAATCACTTCAGGAGGAGATAGTCAGTCTGGCCGAAAGAGGCATCAGGATCGTCGGCCCCAACTGCTTTGGAATTCATTGTCCAAGAGGCGGGCTTACCCTTCTTCCCGGCTTTGATTTTTCCCGCAGGCCAGGGCCCGTTGCCTTGATATCTCAAAGCGGAGGAGTTGCAACCGACTTCGGTCACGAGGCAAGAACCGCAGGTCTTGGTCTCAGCAAGGTCATCTCCTACGGGAACGGGTGTGATCTGGATGCCGTATCTCTTTTGGATTATCTTGGTTCTGATCCTGAGACTGGGTATATTGGGGCATATCTGGAGGGTGTCAAAGACGGGAGAAGGCTCAGGGAGGTTCTTGCTGATACTGCCGTGAAAAAGCCGGTTGTGGTATGGAAAGGGGGGCTTACGCCTTCCGGGGCAAAGGCCGTGAAAAGCCATACCGGCTCAATGGCCGGCGGTTCTTTGGTGTGGAAGGGGCTTCTGGCTCAGACAGGGGCCGTGCAGGTTGAAGGGCTTGAGGAGCTTGTTGATGTTTTAACGGTCCTTGTGCATCTGGGCCGATCAAGGAGAAAGGTTGCTTTGCTTGGAGGGGGAGGAGCTATTGGAGTCTTCTGTTCGGATCTTGCTCACAGTTTAGGGCTCCAATTACCCACGTTCAGCGAAAAAACCAGATCAGCCTTGCGCAAATGGTTTCCTACACCCGGAAACAGCCTAAGAAATCCGGTTGATACAGGCACGCCAGTTATTCCTCCAGAGATTATGGGGATGCTTGTGGAGGAGATCCTGCTCGGGGAGCCTGTGGATGTTCTGGTAGTGGTGTTTCTGCTTCATCCTATCTCTGTTGTGCGTCCTACATTTATGAATATGGACGGTTTTCCGGCCGTGAGCGTGGAAAATATGATTGCCCCTCTCCTTGAAAAGATGCTTGAAATGAGAAGGCGAACGGGAAAGGATCTGGTTGTGGTCATGGAAAACAGGGCGACCCTTGCAGCCGACCTGGAGGTTGAGAGATACTACAGGGAACTGAAGGCGCGCTTCCTGGCAATAGGAGTGCCTGTTTTTCCTTCGGTGGAAAGGGCATTCAAGGCACTGGGTAAGGCGGGGGGAAAAAAACTCTGAAAAGACTTTTTCCTCAAAATGAACGATGCATAAGCTGTCTGTCGGCCCTTGCAAGGGATGCATCCGTTATGGCAGGCGAAGGTTCCCGGACTTTGGCGGAAAGGGCGCTGGCACAGGCCATGAGGGTCCTTGATGAGCCTTCAATTAGGGCGCTCAGTTCTCCTGAAATCGCAAACAGGATTCTCAGGGAGATAAGGACTGTGACAGGGGTTGATGACCCCTACAGGGGTTTCAAGGAGAGAGAGATCTCCCATGCACGGAAGATATCCGGCCGGATCATCCCGAAAGTCCATCATGATCTTAAAGGCCTTGTCGCCCTGTCTGCCGTGGGAAACAGCCTGGATTTTTTCAGCGACCCGGAAAGCAGCCTTGATGCTGCAGAGCATCGGCTGAGAGAAGGTCCCGGGTTTTTTGTGGACCACAGGGACCGATTTGAGGATCTGATGGAAAAGGCTCCGGATCTGGTAGTTTATCTGACGGACAATGCCGGGGAACTGTGTTTTGATATGCCTCTTTTGCGGTATCTGCAAAAAAAGGCTTTGAGGTCAGTCGTTATCGTTAAGGGCGGTCCTTCTTTAAACGACCTGACAAGGGCGGAACTGGAGCCTGGAGACATAAATCAGGCGGGTTTGGAGGTTGCAGACACAGGCACTGACGGGGCGGGAATTGACTGGGCCTGGGTTTCAAATGATTTTTTGAATATACTGTCAAAGGCGAATCTGGTAATTTCAAAGGGTATGGCCAACTTTGAAACCCTATTCCTTCGCCCCCTTGCAGCGCCGGTATTTTTTATCTTTAAGGTAAAATGTCTTCCCATTAGGGACTATCTTTCTGCGCCCATGGGGAGTTTTATCGCCCTTTTGCGAGAAGGGGGCCTTTAAGTGGACATTTCCATAGTGATTGTCAACTGGAACACCAGAGAGCTTCTACTTAGGTGTCTAAGTTCCGTCTTCAGCACCATCCAAAAATTAAGATTTGAAGTGTTTGTCGTTGATAACGCCTCATCCGACGGGAGCGTTTCTGCGGTAAGGGAAAAATTCCCACTTGTAAAGGTTATAGAAAACCGGCGTAATCTGGGATTCGCCGCAGCGAACAATATCGCTCTGAAAACAATGAAGGGCAGATATGCAATGCTACTTAATTCGGACGCCCTTCTCACCCCAGGCGCGGCGGATGAGCTTTACTGTTTCATGGAAAGGACTCCAAAGGCAGCTTTTGCCTGCGGGCAGCTCCTCAATGACGACGGGTCCCTTCAGAACTCGGTGGCAAGCTTTCCTTCCCTGCTGACCCTTTTGGTGAACGAAACGGTTCTGGGTCTTTTTTTTCCTAAAAAATTTCACCGTAAAAGGGGGACATACAAAGAGCCCTCGAGGGTGGATTCATGCATAGGGGCATGCATGATGGTAAGAAAGACGGCAATGGATGAGGTGGGACTGTTTGACGAGGGTTATTTTTTCTTCTTTGAAGAGACCGACTGGGCGTTGCGGATGAAAAAGACCGGATGGGAGATATATTTTGTTCCTTCCGCCAGGATTTTTCATTCCCAGGGAAAAAGTGCCGGCCATGGTCTTTCCTCAAGGATCATGTTTTACACATCCCGTTATCGTTATTTTAAAAAATGGTATCCTAAATCCTATCGTTTTTTCTTTGCGGTTGTTTTTATCAGGCTGGTCATAAACATCTGTCTTTGTGCCGCCGGCGTCGCCTTGACCCTGGGATGCAATCGCTCCTTGAGAGCCAGACTTTCCAGGTACCTTGGGATAATGGCCTGGCACTTGAATGGCTGTCCATGCAGGGAGTAAAAGGGGAGGGACCCATGGAGCAATCCCTTTCAGGGAAAAATGACGGGCGAAATCTGATCAGTTATCTTGTCTTAATCACCTTACTTGCCGCAGCCGTCCGGGGTTACATCTGGTTTATGAGCCCTGTGGTAAACCCGGACGGAGTCCTTTACATACACCAGGCAAGGGCCTTTTATCACGGTCAGTGGGAGGATCTCACCAACTGCAGCCTGAGCTTCTTCTCCATATACCCTCTCCTGGTAGCATTGATTTATCCCTTTTTCCACGACTGGGTGAGTTCCGCAAGGATTATTTCAATACTGTTCGGTTCCTTAACCGTTGCGCCCGTTTACCTGATGGCCAGGAGGTTTGCTTCAAGTGAAGCGGCCATTCTTACATCGGTTCTCTTTGCCGTGCTTCCAGGCGCGTCCGGCGCGGCAGGACAGATCGTAAGGGATCTGGTGTGCTGGTTTTTCCTTGCGTGGGGAATGTATTTAGTTGTTTCCCAGATGGAAAAACCGGCTTTCAAGGCGTCTCTTTTTCTGAGCTGCCTGTGTTTTCTTCTTGCATCCTGGGCAAGGGTTGAGGCCTTTCTCTTTATCATTTTATCTGTTGTCTTTCTTGCTTTAAGGGGAGGAGAAGGAAGGGCGGAGAGGATCCTTTATTTTTCCCTTCCCTTGGCAATTACCTTTGCCCTGGGGATATTGCTGGGTCCCCTTTGCGGATTAGACATGGCAAAGGCGTTCAGGCTCAGGGAGATAGCAGACAAAATTCTTGAGCCCTGGGGAGCTTATGTCGGCTTAAGGGGGGAGCTTAAAGGACTTTCCAGGATTGTGGAAGGCGAGGCTCTAAGACACTTTTTTTCCCAGGCAAGGCACAATGCATGGCTCCTGGCTGCGATATCCCTGGCCGGGTATGTGCTCAAGGCGTTTTTGTACTTTTACTTCATCCTTTTTGCCGCCGGGATATGGAAGGCAAAAGAGATTTCAGGCGGCATCAAGTCCGTTGTCTACCCGATTATGATTTCATCTGGGGCCCTGTTGCTTCTGTATGTGCATCTGATCCACACATGGGTCATGGATACCAGGTTTGTGATGATATTTGTTATCCCTTCCCTTTGCTTTGTGGCAGCTGGGATAGATTATACTTTTATGGTTCTTGGGCGCAGACTGAGACTTTCTTTCAGGACTGCTTTTTTGCTGGTGCTCATGTTTATTATCCTCATAGGTGTGTGGAATGATCTAAGGTTCAGCGAAAGGGATAAATCAATATTCAAGGAAATAGGTGAGGCCGTGGCTGCCGCCTCTGCTCCAGGCAAAGAGGCATTGGTGGTTTCTTCCCTCCATACTGTTAGATGGGTTTCCTTTTATGCTAATATGCATATTGCCGGTGCGCCCTGTCCCCAGCCCTACTCTGATTTTCGGGCGGTTTTGGGCAAAGATTATAATGAAATGACAAAAAACCTCAAGGCCATGGGAGCATCACACCTGCTGTGGGAGGAGCGCCACTGGCCCCAGGGGACCTTTGACCTGCTTAAGAATGCGGATTCGGGGCATTTAAAGAGGCTGGGCTCATGGTATCATCCCGATACCGGCGAGATGATTCTTTTCAGGTGCGTCTGGGAACAGATGTGATGCCTCACTTTCCGGAAGGCCTTATCCTGGTTTGTTCATGGGCCTTCAAGTAGACATTCCGGATCTCGAGTGCCACCCTGTCCCATGAATGGTCGGAGGCTGTTGCACGGGCCTCCTTTCCCATGGATATTCGGATCTCCCGGTCCAATAACGACTCTATGCTTCCTGCCATCTCATCCTTATCCGGGTGCCGGGAAAGGACAATTCCGCTTTTCCCTTGCATTATAATATCCTTTGCACCCACCCTCTCCGTAATTATGGCAGGAATCCCTGCTGCCATGGCCTCAAGCACTGCAAGACCGAAGGTGTCAAAGGAGGATGGCATGGCAAAAATGTCGCTTGCAAGGTAGTACCTTTCAACATCGCTGCGCGGTCCTGCAAAAAGAACCCTTTTTTCTATGCCCAACCTGGTTGCAGAGCGCCTGTAATTATCGGAATCTCCTTTTCCCACTACAAGAACCTTGAGGCGGCCTTTGTCCTTTTTTCTCCTGATGACCTCCGCAACCCCTTCAAGCACAAGATCAAGGCGTTTTATCTCAAAATTCATCCCCACAAAAAGAACCACCAGGTCTGTTTCACTTATGCCATGGGCTGATCTTATCTCGCTTCTGCATAAATCCTTGTCCTGATTCGAAAAGCGCTCCAGGGAAACGCCTGGATGGAGCACCTTGATTAACGGCTCAAGGAATGGATAGACCCGCAGGAGTTCCTCTTTTACAAGACTCGATACCGGAAGAAGCCTTGGAATTATTGAGCCGGATACTCCTTTTTTTTCAACCCAGGCCAGAGATCTGTCAAAAAGTGAAAGTCGTTTGCCTCTGGCCTCTCTTATCCAGGTACTGTGGGGTATCCCGTGCATGGTAAACACATCCATCCCGAAGATTCTGTCATGGCTGTGGACAAGATCGAATCGGCCTTCTGCCACAGCCCTTTTGGCCGTGAAGGCAAAGAACACAGGCCTCAGGGATCTGGGAAAAGGAAGAAAGGGTATCCTGTGAAACGTTACCCCGGCATCCTCCCCGTACCATCTGTGGGCAAATACATGTATGTTCAAATCACTTTGAAGGGCAAGCCTTCGGCATGTCTCAAAGGCGAAACCCTCAGCTCCTCCCAGACCGCCATACTTAGGTATAACCACGGCTATCTTCATTTCGCCCCTTTAAATGAGCTGTACATTGTCAGATATTTGTCAAACTTTGCATTTGCCGCAGTCTTATTTCTAAAAAAGGGAAGCCAGCATCCTATGGTGGCCATTCTCCATAGAGCCTTCAGGAGATTTCTTCTTCTGATGGCCTCAAGGGCGGAGGAGGAGTAATGTTTTTTGTAAAAAAGTATCTCGGCTGCAAACTTTTTTCTCCAGACTTCCTTTCCCGGAGTGGTTCTTTCGCTCTCAGCCCCCCAGTGCGTGACCGTTGCCTGCGAAGCAATCGCAATCTCCCAGCCTGCCTTTCTATACCTCAGGCACAGATCCAGATCCTCTCCATAGAGAAAAAAATCCGAATCAAAACCTCCCATATCTTGAAAGACCTTTCGCTCGGTTATCATTGCCGCCCCCAATATCCAGGCTATCTTTCCGGGAAGATTTTTATATGGATCTCCTGCCGGGCGCTGGCCCGGGTATCTCGTCTCCCATGAAGATTGACCGGTGCCGTCGGGATTTATGATTGTCGCCCCTGCGAGTCCGATCTTTGGGTTTTCCTCCATGAAGGTAATTAATGTCCTGATTGCACCGGGCATGACTTCAGTATCAGGGTTGAGGAAGAAGAGGTATTTTCCCGAGCTTGATTGTGCTGCGAGGTTGTTTGCCCTGGCGAATCCCAGATTCTCCGGGCTGGCGATGAGCTTTACGTCTTTAAAATGGCCGCCGATGATCTCAAGGCTGTCGTCCCTTGATGCGTTATCCACTATAATGACCTCTTTTGCTCTTTGCAAACGAAGGGAGTTCAGACAGGGTCCCAGCATGTGACCCGTGTTGTAGTTGACGATTATTACTGAAACATCAAAGGGAGGATCTTTTTGCAAGGCCCTGTTCCAGTTCCCTCAGTTTCACGTAACGCGCAAACATGGCGTAGGCGGATGTCACTGAGATAATAAGGCCGGGTATGCCGTCCAGAAGACCCAGCCTCAAGAAATATACCTCAAGAAATTTGAAGAAGGGGCGCAGCAGAAGAAGTATCAGATGGAATCTCTTTCCCTGTTCGTGGAGGTCAAGGGCCATGAGTGTGGAGAAGCTGTTGACCGTTGCCAGTTGGCCTTCAAGGATCCCCCCGTACGGATAGTGAAGGATTTCACCTTTCATGAATCCCACCCTGCCTTCAACATGGACCTTCTCATGGACCCTTTTTCCTGTCCATAGGGCCTTGTTGCGCCTGAAAAACCTTAGCTGCCTGTCGGGGTAAAAGCCGCTGTGTTTTATCCATCTTCCCTGGTAAAAGGATCTGCGAGGAATGAGGTATCCTTCCAGGGCTTCTTTTGAGTTTGCAATGTCTATTATTTCCCTTGAAAGCTCAACGGTCGCCTCTTCGTCTGCGTCCAGGCTCAGGACCCACTCTCCGGAGGCCAGGGAAAGGGCGTAGTTTTTCTGATCCGCGTATCCGGTCCATTTCCTCTGGTGTACTGATCGGGTGAATTGCCTTGCTATATCCAGGGTTCTATCCCGGCTCATGGAATCAACAACCACTATTTCATCCGCCCATGCAACGCTTTCAAGACACCGCTTTATTGAGGGTTCCTCGTTAAAGCAGATTATGCAGACAGAGATGGTCAATTAAGGTTTCCCTCCCGACACGTGCGTAGAAGGAGTATACGTTGCGCCCTGCTTGCAGTCAACACAGGGGAGCCTCAGCCTCTTTTAGTCTCCGCAGTCTTGTAAAAAAGCCTTTCATATGCGTCTGCCGTTTTTTTCCATGAATGGAATTCGGCAGTCTTCCTGGCATTTCCGCCGGCAGAATCTCTTCTGTAAGGATCATATAAGACCTCAAGAATTTCAGGAAGTTCCCTTTTATCCTTGAATACAAAACCGTTGACGGAGTTTTCAATCAACATGGATACTCCCGCCCTTGCGCTTACGACAACAGGTTTTGCGCAGGACATGGCCTCCAGTATGCTCATGCCAAAGGCGTCCGATAAGCTCGGGAGGACTACTATGTCGGATGCGGCGATGTATTGTCTGACATCCTGGCACAAACCCAGGAAATGAACCCTTTCGCTTATACCCAATTCTCCTGCAAGCCTTTGATAGTGATTCAACCGGTCGCCTTGTCCGACGACCAGAAGTCTCATTGGTGGAGCAATAACCGCCAGAAGGTCATCCAGCCCTTTTCGTTTGAACTCGGAGCCGATAAAGAGCAGTACAATGTCCCCTGATTGAATGCCAAGCTTATCCCTCACGGGTTTTCGATAGCGGATTAGAGATCCGGGATTGAAATAATCTATGTCAACACCGGGAGGAATCACATCCAGTGCCTCGCTTCTGCCGTAGTTGGCTGCTATGTCTTCCCTTATAAGGTCTGAAACCGCCACAAGGTATGGACTGTCCATCTGTTTTTTCTCCAACCAGAGATAGAGAAGACTCCTCGGGCTGAGGTAACGCCTTGTGATCTTTCTGAAAGAGGAAAACCTTCTGAAAGAACCTTTATATGAAAAACTGTGGATCGTGAGTACGTCCTGCCTGAAACCGCGCTCATTGGAATGTATTACATCATATTTTTTACCTTTAAGGGCAGCGTCTGCTTCCAAGGCAAAGGAGACCGAATTGAGAACACTTGAGAATTTCCACTTATCGGGGATATGATGAATGTTAATACCGTTGGAGAGGTCAGGGCTTGCAAATCTGGCGTATAGATCTATTTGATGTCCTTTTCCCAGTAAGCGACGTGTAACCTCGACTGTATGCCTTTCTGAGCCTCCTGTCAAAAGAAATGATTTTACTATTATAGCTAACTTAAGCATGTCATTATATTGTATATTATTGTCAATTTTTATTGATTAATATAATTAATTTTTTTTAATCATATTTTCCTGTGATATTAGTGTCAATAGAAAAGAGAACAGGCAAAAAGGAAGAGCTTAGACCGGCGGTATTGAAAAAAGCAAATGAATCGAAT
>QZIK01000023.1 GCA_003599015.1 Desulfobacteraceae bacterium
TTACCATAACCTGGCTGCTTTTTAAATCGTTCTTCTGGAGAATGAAAGAAAAATATATCATAAGAGATTTTCATCCTCTTGTTTTCTTCTATTTTCTGGGTTTGCTTTTCAGTTTCTTAACCCTGATTTTATCCACTCGTCTGATCTATTTCTGGATTGATACCGGACACATAATGAAAATAAACGCCCTGGCCACCATGTTTTCCTTTATGAGCGCCAACTTGTTTACCCTTTTCGCCATGTGGTTTGACATGGAGGCCAACAAGGATCTGAAGGCCTGAAGACTTTTTCAAAAGGGTCAAAAGTAATGAAAATCTCCAACAAATGAGATTTCATCGAATCGGGGTTAAAGTAACAGAATGAAATTACTAGTCTTTACTTCCACTTTTCCAAGATGGCCGGAAGATACCCTTCCCCCCTTTGTCTATGAATTATCAAAAAGGCTGACTAAATCTTTTGAAGTCCATGTATTGACCCCGGCTTTCCCTGGAGCAAAAGAGTTTGAAATCATGGATGATATAAAAGTACATCGATTTCATTATTTTTTTAAAAATTTCGAAAAACTAGTCGGATTAGGTGGTATCATTTCGGTTTTGAGAAAAAATCCTTTTTTTTATTTTCAAGTGCCTTCCTTTCTCCTGTTGGCATACCTGCATTTGAAAAAATCGGTCAAACTGATCCAGCCTGATATCATTCACGCCCACTGGATATTCCCCCAAGGCTTTCTGAGCTCTTTGTTGAAACGACCTAACGACATCCCATATTTGCTGACCGTTCATGGGGGAGACATCTTTGGTCTTCAGGGATCGGTTTGGAAAGTTATTAAAAGAAGGGCCTTATCGGGAGCGGCGGGTGTCACCGTGGTGAGTAAGGCCATAAAAAAGGAGATCCTTGATACTATCGAACCTTCCTTAGAAATTAAAGTCCTTTCCATGGGCGTGGATTCCACTCTGTTTCACCCGGACCAAAGAGATCACTCCATAAAGGAACAGTATAATATTTCAGGGCCTTTTTTGTTGTTTGTCGGCAGGTTAGTGGAAAAGAAAGGGGTCAGGTACCTCCTGGAAGCCATGCCGAGGGTTTTAAGGGAATTTCCGGACACCAAATTAATGATTATCGGTGAGGGACCTTTAGGAAGTCCCTTGAAACGTTTTGCCGCCAATTTGAATATCCTCAAACATGTTATATTCACCGGAGCGATGTCACACAGGGAACTTCCAAAATATTTCGCTACGGCGGATGTTTTTATTTGCCCCTCCGTTACCGTTAAAGGAAAAGACGCTGAAGGATTGGGGATGGTTGTCCTTGAAGCCATCTTTTCCGGATGTATGCCTATAGTTTCCAGCTATCCCGCCATGGTAGACCTGATAAAAGATCGTCAAACAGGAATACTAACCCGGGAAAAAGCCCCGGAAGACCTTGCCGACAAAATCATCGAGATGTTAAAAGATACCACACGGAGGAAAGAAATCGCCATCCAGGGAAGAAAAACTTTGCGGACCCAATTTGAATGGGAGGTCATTTCCAATAACTACATTGAATTATTAAAGAATATTGGTAAAAGAACCTAATTTATTGTCGCCCGTGAAAGGCCTTTCCGGACGATAACACCTGGTTTTTCATTTCTGACCATAGAGGATCGACTGCGGTAAAAGGTCCTCATGGAGTTCTCAACAGGAAACTTGAGTTTCCGAAGGTAAACCACAGGAAGATAAATCTTAATGGAAAAAAATCGTATCGATCCCCAAAAAATAAGGGGCCTACCGGAACAGGCCTTATTGGATAAAGGAGTTTTTCTTTACCGGATGGGATACGACCTTCTGCCTCTCAATGCCGTTTGTTTAGACCTGGGCTGCGCTGACGGCTATGGGACGTCAATATTATCAGAAAAAGCCAAAAAAATAATCGGCCTTGATGTGGATGAAACTTCGATCAAATGCGCCCGGAAAAATTATATTTCCAGCGGCATAGGCTTTGATCTTTACGATGGGAAAACCATTCCCTATCCGGATCATTTTTTTGATTTTATTACGGCTTTTCATGTGATTGAGCATATCAAAGAAGACAGGAGAACAATTGGGGAAGTATTCCGGGTCTTAAAACCGGGAGGCCTTTTACTGTTGGCCACTCCGAACGGTTCCATGCGTCTTCCCCAGGGACAACCTCCCTGGAATGTTTATCATATCCGGGAGTATGATGATGAAGGCCTGCATCAAATACTCAGTAGTCATTTCAGTGAAGTTACCATCAAGGGCCTTGGTGCCGAACCGCATATTATTCAGGCCGAGCTTCGTCGAATCCGAAGGAATATTCGGATCGCCGCCCTGGATGTTTTTTACCTCAGGCGGGTATTGCCCCCCTCCTGGGTCTCCGCTTTGACCAGGTTCATTCATCAGTTACAAAAAAAAAGGAAGAAGGAGGAGAAGGGTCCCCCCCGCTCATTCGTTGAATCATACACGGTAGAAAATTTCAACAGGCAAACTTCACTGGATATCCTGGCCTTTTGCACAAAAGATAGGCATCGGTATCTCTTTCCTCCTCAAACGGAAGAAAGTCGAAGGCCTTTTTAAAAAAACCATCAGATATTTTATTAATATCCGAGGCAGAATAGCCGTCACTGTCACTTTGTTGCTAAGCAATATATTCTTGGTCACCCTTTACTATTATTAATATTATCTTCTTATCAGACTGTTTCATTTTAACGCGAGCCTCGCCGAGATAGTAAAAATTATCGCGATTACCTTTACCGCCGGTTATCTTTCTCCGGCACCGTCCGGCCGATCATGTCTCTTCTGGTGGGATTAATCGGGGGTCTCTTGGATTACCCATTAATCAGAAAGGGTTTACAGGTGAAGTTTTCGTCTAAATCGCGTAAAAAATGACGGCAACGTCATTTGTTCGATATATTAACCTGACTTCTCGGCGATGATAAAAAGGCGAGCAAAAAAATATTTCCCCACCCAAGGAGTCTTTGAGAGAATATGCCAACAGCTTAAGAAAGGATTATAATGCGGAATAAACCCTACTTTAATTTTAGCAAATCCAGCTTTCTTGAGCATTTTCACATTTTTTTCTGCGTCCCTTACCGCCACATGCCCTGATATCTGTTTGATTAATAAATTTCTTCTTTTCATTATTTCAATAAAATACTGTGCGTTAGGCGTATGCAGATAAAGCTTTCCCCCCGGTTTCAAAGACATATTAATTGAGAGCAAAATATCCACCCATTCCTCATCGGGGACATGCTCTGAAAAATCAAAGGCAAAACCGGCATCAAAAATATTTTGACGGGATTCACAGAATGACTGAATTGGTTCACAATAAAAATAGGCCTTCTGCCACCCCAGGTTTTTTTTGTGATTATTGGCTGTTTCGATAAAATCACTTGAAATATCAACTCCCTGGTAGCTTTCTATTTTCCCTTCCAGGTGAGGATAGAGCAAACCACTGCCACAACCATAATCAGCCACTATGAAATTGGAACCCAATTGCATGTATTGCAATGTACGCTGAAAACGCCGAGGCCTATGGATGAATTCAAAACGGATTACATAATCTTTATTATACAGTTTTATTAGTTCTTGAACCATGGGATCATGTAATGAAAGCAATAATGGAAAGAGGAAAAAGCATTCATCATCCCTTATTTCCTTTTGACAATCCTAACCCCTTCTTTGATCTGGTTTTGAGGGATGGAGGATGGTTTCTTCAGCTTCTCTAAACCCCTTGACAATCTCCGTTTCAAATGCCCCTGATTAAATGCAAAATCAATAGGGCAACTCACGTGTGTTACATAAAAGTAATTTATGCGTGTCTGGCCCCCTGGGGTGGTGGTAACCTCTTACTTTATCTTACATAAAACAATGTAAGAGTGAAAGCCCCGACAGTTTGACTTTCTTTTTTTTATTATAAATCCGTATAAAAACTCAGGCACATCGTGGAAATGAGTGGGTAAAAATGAGCCTTTAATTACTCATAAGATAGCATAAAATAAGAGAAAGATGCAGTTTAAATGGGCGACGGAAAATTGTATGATAACAGCATGGGAAAGACAAGGCGATTACTGGACCAATATCGAGGCCCCGGATTTCGTCCTAGCGCTAAAATTGAGGGGAAGTTTGGAGACCCGAAGGCACGCACGGGTTATCAGGCTTGAGAGGACTCAAAAAAACAATATTGGGGTGTTGTGGGACAACACATCGAAGTTATTACGACAGGAGAGAACGACGCTTACGGGATTTGTCCTGCGGGGATGCCCGTGTTCACCCGCAAGTGGAGATGCGGTGATGGCCCTTTTTGGGGTGCCGAAGGCCCAGGAAGTCGCTTCTATGCGATCACTCAAAATGAATTTGCTGGCGCGCCTGCCGTGATTCGAACACGGGGCCTGCGGATTAGAAGTCCGCTGCTCTATCCAGCTGAGCTACAGGCGCGCAATGAGTTAAATGGTCAGAAGATGAACTTCATCTGAAGTTGATCGGTGATGTCCATGCTTCCTTTGGGGGCATGGTTGCCGTTCCCGTTAAGAACCTCCCTCAGCACAAGATTTGTATCTGACTCAAGTTCCCCTACCGTATCTGCAAGGGCCTTTAGATTATTCAGTGTTTTTCTGGATCTCTCCTTGTATGGCAATCTTAGTGAAGGATTGGAAAGCATCGCCATAAGCTCACCATAGAATCCTTGATCTAGCTGCTCTGCGCTATGATAAATAAGAGAAACCCACTTTTGTTTAAGATCTTGCGGAAGCTGACGGTACTGAGCCAGCACATCAGGATCTTTACCGAGAGATAGAGACCTCTTGAGTTGCGCAATTGCTCCCCCCACCTCTTCAGCATCCAGTGGAGACAGAACTCCTTCCTTTATCAACTCATTCCAGCGCTCCTCTATCTGCATTTTTACCCATCTTTCCCCCTGTTCAGGAGGAAGGGACAGCTCGGAAAATCTCTCCTGGGCATTCAAAATCTCTTTGCCTAAAACCTTGCCGGACCCGTTGAGCCTTTCAACCATGCGAGAAAGCCTTTCAAGGGCCTGCCTCTTCATGTCCCTGAGTTTACGGTCCTTCAAAACCAGGGATTCCCACTGTTCCCTTATGAAACCCACTTCAGCCTTCATCAGGGAGAAAATTACCCCTGATTTTGCAATGGCATTGCGCAGGCTGTGTGCAAGGACATTGCAAGCTCTGA
Organism: Desulfobacteraceae bacterium; assembly: GCA_003599015.1. GTDB lineage: Bacteria > Desulfobacterota > DSM-4660 > Desulfatiglandales > Desulfatiglandaceae > CG2-30-51-40. The sequence continues at coordinate 5,181 of QZIK01000023.1, forward strand.
CCTTTTCTTTGGCAAGCTGATGCATTGCTTCAAATGCCTGCTGTCTCACCTGATAGGAAAGCAACTCAGTGCCAAGGGCTCTTGAAAGTTTCTTAATGAGACTGGTCTCAGGGCTGCCGATTTGAATCGTATAAGGCCTAAAGTGGATCTTTATGACCGCAACCGTTGCAAAATCACTCTCTGCCCAGATTGCATCACCCTGATAGTTTCCAGGGTAAAGAGGAAATTCGCTGCTAGTGAGATAAAGGTCTTCTTTCCTCAAAAGCACAGGCTCCATGTGATGGAAATCTTCCCAGATTCCTTCTACCTGGAGCCTCACGCTTCTCGCATCGCTTCTTGGGTCTTCAGCAGTCCAGCTCTTTTGTTTTTCCACGCACCAAGCCATGGCCTCAAGAGGACGGTCGGGCTGGTCCCTGTACATAACCCAAGGCTTTCCGGGCGGGTTATAGTCCGATTTCTCAGGGAGCCCCCAGGAAATGGCTGTTCTGGCCTCGTTTATTATCCCTGAGGTAATCCTGGTCGCCAACAGTTCGGGTGGCCTACCTATAAGATATACTGTTCCCTTGAAGGCATTGGGTAAGCAAAAGAGAATTGTCTCTATTATTTCCTTGCAGGCCCGCTCAAGAAAAGCTTGGTCAACGTTTATAGCCAACCGGGGTTCCTTCCAAAAAACTGCATTAATTGGCCTCTCTTAACCTCTAATATGGAGACCTTATTGTTATAAGAATAATGTATAGGTTTATTATTATTTGTCAATAAGAAAACACACAATAAGGCTTGTAAGGGCAGGACGGTACCGGGAGATTACGGCAAAGTCAGCGGTCTTGCGATTAATAGCTGACGGTAAGATTCTTGCCAATTACAAGCAGGTTAGATACATTCCAACTGTATCTAATATTAAGCTGCGGTTGAATAACAAAGATGAAAAAAATAGACGGAAAACAAATAGTTCTTATAGGGACTGTGCACGGGGATACAAGAGGTACACTTCGCCTCTTTGAACTGCTGAAAAAGGAAAGACCTGGGCATGTAGCAATAGAAGTAAGCCCATATGGACTGATGTTTCGTCTAAGGCACGGCAGGAAAATGAACGCAATATTGGGGAGAAGAATTAGAAGGCTAGAAAAAGTGCTTGGCAGGTCTTTAAGAAACTTGGAGGGCATTCTATCAATAAGGGAAAAGATAAGGACTCCTTTTGAATACAGGGCCTCAATTCGATACTGTAGAAACAGCGGATCGCAGCTGCATCTTGTTGATTCATCGGAGTTAAGCAGCGTTTTGATAAGAAAATACTGGGACTCCATGATCTCCACTGAAAACATCGGAAAGCTGATAAATTTCCAGGATGAGACAACCAATCTCCTTTTTCATGGGGAATATCTGTTTGCGCAGAGGCTCCTGAAGGAAGTCGACAGAGCAATGATTGACCCATTTATTTCATCCTGGGGCTCGGATTTGCTGTTCATGGAGCGAGAAGCCCACCTGGAAAAGTACTTGCTTGCTATATACTCCAGGATGGAAAGCGGACTTTTGGCATACGTTGGCGGCTGGCAGCATCTTCTTTATCCAACCGGATTTCACACCCTTTGCGATCGTATTTTTCATCTTGAACCAAGGAGGATTTTATTGAAGCCGGACCTCTTCTGTCTGCCCTAACATCATATTTTTAATTTAGCTGGAAAGCTGAGGCAAAAAAACAAATTTTAACTTGTTGTCTGAAAATATATATTGTCATATCTTGGAAACCATTGGTCTTTATATCCCGCACAGGACCCATTTCGAAAGAGGAGAAATTATAAACATGGCAAAAACACTTTCATTGAAAGGTTGTTTTCCCCCTATCCCGACTCCCTTTGACCTTAAAGGGAGGGTTGACCATAACCGACTTTCCGAAAACCTTGAAATATGGCAGAAGACGCCTCTAAGTGGATTTGTGGTGCTGGGTTCCAACGGGGAGGCGGTTCTCCTCAAGGAAAAAGAAAAGCTTGCCATATGGAAGACAGCTGCAGCTTCTATTGGAAAAGGCAGATTTTTTATCGCCGGAACGGGCTGTGAGGCTACCGCCGAGACCATTGAACTGACAGAAAAGGCGGCCGTTCTCGGCGCCAATGCAGCCATGGTGTCAACTCCGCACTATTACAAATCGGCACTGGACCACAAGACCCTTGTGGCCCACTATACTGCAATAGCGGACAAATCCCCCATTCCGATAATTCTTTACAATGTACCAGGTTTTACCGGCATTGATCTCCTGCCGGACACCATTATAGAACTCTCAGGGCATCCGAATATAATAGGACTAAAGGAAAGTTCAGGCAACATTGTAAAGATCTCCCAGGTCATATCGGGGGCGAAGCCATCTTTCCAGGTACTAGCCGGATCAGGGAGTTTCCTTGCCCCGGCTCTTGCGATGGGAGCCGTGGGAGGAGTCATGGCCCTTGCGGCAGTTGCTCCATATGCACTTCATGATCTAACACAGGCTGTTAAGAATGGAAAGCTGGATGAAGCAAAAAAGATACAGCTAATGCTCATTCCGGCAAATCAAGCTGTGACAAGCCGCTTCGGAATAGCAGGTCTCAAGGCAGCCCTTGATTTCATGGGTATGTACGGTGGACCGGTTAGACGACCTCTCATGCCACTGACGAATCAGCAGTTATCAGATCTCCAGGCTATTCTAGTGAAGGCAAACCTTGAAAAAATCCTACGCTAGCAAGGCCATGGAAAACCCGCGCCTTTTCCGGGGTTGATTTAAGAAGAACCTTAAACGCCCTGGCTGGTTTTCTCTCTCACTCCCCTGATCCGGGCATCTTGAAACCCTTCGGGAGATATTTTTTTGCTCCTTCAGGCAGATTGAAGCCTCCCTTGCCAGAATCTTCACCCTGATGTTGTCTCTTTCTTGATCTTTTTTCAGAAGGCTCCTCCATTAATTCAAAAAGGTCGGAGACCTGCGTATAATCCGAAGGCACCTCGAACAGCTCTGCGGACTGATTTCCTTCCTTTATATTCCTTAGTTCCGTTGCCGAGCCATCCTGGTTCTGAGTCCTCAATGGCATTGGAAATTCCTCTGAGACCCATTGGATGGACTGGATTGTCTGCTTGTACCCCATCATCTCAAAGGAAGTTGTGACCTGTTTTTTGCGGCACTTGTAACCTTGTATGGTTTCAGTCCCGAGGTCTTTTTCATCGCCTTTTTTAAACTGGCCTGAAAAAGAAGCCATTTCCCTCTCATCAATACCTCTTTCAAAATAGGCCTTTTTCTTTGGATTGAGCATGCGGTGGAGCTTGAGATCTTTGCGGACAATTACGATCATATCAGTCTGGCCGCCTCTCCGGGGTCCCTGAATATTCATGCCCTCAATCCGCATCTTACCCTCTGTAAAGAAAAGCTTTCCACTATTGTCAACCTTGCCCGATGCATCAATATGAACCTGATCAGCTGAAAACTCCTTGACCTTTCCGGCAAAAACCCACGGCGAAACAAAGAAAAATAAAGTCACCGTAACAAACGAGACAAGCCATCTATCAGCTATTCCGTATTTCTTCATCTTTGATATTTCCTCCTGCCTTAAGAATCCTCGCCATCAAACTGACACCAGGTAAAATCTAAAAAGGCGATAATAACCCGGCCTGAAATATACTCATATGTCTATCCCAGAAACACTTTTTCAACAAGCTTGATACTGTTTCCCAGAAACTTGCTGCCAAAGGCCCTGAATCTCTCCGGATCATCTGTAGTAAAAAATGTGGTTTCACCTCTCCTTTGAAGCCGCTCATCTATCTCGCGATGTCTAAAAAGATAGTTCTTCAATTTCTCAGCAACCGTTTCAGGCCCATTCAGTACAGTACAGCTTTTACCCATTATCTTTTCTATCTTATCCTGGAGAAACGGGTAATGGGTGCAGCCGGGTATGAGGGTATCCACTTTTTTATCCTTAAGATGCCTTAGATACTTTTTAAGAATCATGCTTGTTTCCGGTTTTTCCACCCATCCTTCCTCCACCAGGGGAACCAAAAGAGGGCAGGCCTTTCCATACACCTTAAGGTCCTTTCTGATCTTGATAAGTTCCTGTTCATAAACCCGTGACTCAATGGTTGCCCTTGTTCCGATCACTCCAACACGGCCAAAGCGCGTTGCAGCGGCTCCGGCTTCAGCAAGGGGTATGACCACTCCCAGGACCCTGCGGTCTGCACAGTGGTTGGGAAGCCATTCCTGCTGGATCTTTCGAAGGGCCTTTGCTGAAGCTGTGTTACATGCCAATATGATAAGTACACAGCCCATCCCGAAGAGATATTCAACGGCCTGCCTTGTGTATTCATAAATAACTGCCTGTGATTTGTTTCCGTAAGGAGTGCGTGCGTTATCCCCCAGATATATATAGTTAACAGCCGGGAGAGACTTTAGAAAAGCTCTAAGAATAGTAAGCCCTCCGAAGCCCGAATCAAAAACTCCTATCATGAGAAAACCATCCCCTTGGATAATAGAATTTTCCGCCGTTCCGATAAATCTCTATCCCGCACCATAGATGGCAGTGCCTGTCAGGCGGGAAAAATTCCTCCGCTGCTCGTTTTTTTCACGGCTTCAAGCAGGTCCCATATCAGGCTACCGGCGCTTCCTTCGAGAAATATGTCAGTGATGGTATCCGTCAAATGGGTCCTTTCCATGTTGATCTCTATTATGGTTGCACCGCGTCTCTTGGCTGCTGCAGGGATGGTGTTGGCTGGGGATACCGTGGCGGATGTTCCCACCACCATGACTACCTGTGCGCGAGAGGCAAGTTCATATGAACGGCTGAGGGCTTCTGAGGGTATTGCCTCCCCGAAAAAAATTACATCGGGCTTAAGAACCTTTTTGCATGAGCAACGGGGCGGATGTTCGTGGAGTTTTTCCTCGCTTCTATAAGTCCTTCCACACCACAGGCATGAAAGGGTGCTGGCATTTCCATGGTATTCTATGACATTTCTGGAGCCACCTGCCTGGTGAAGATTGTCTATGTTCTGGGTTATTATAAAATGCATATAGCCCATCCGTTCAAGCTCGCCCAAGCCCAGATGTGCCTTGTTAGGCCTTGCTTTTCCAACTATCTCTCCCATCTCCTTAAGCATCTCCCAGACCTTCTCAGGGCTGGAGACAAAGGCGTCTATGGTAGCGTATTCAGATGGATCGTATCTAGTCCAGAGCCCTCCTGCACTTCTAAAATCCGGGATACCGGATTCAACGGATATGCCAGCACCCGTTAGAGCTATGGTAAGCTTCGAAGACTTAACAGCGGCTGCTGCCTTTTCAATCAACTCCTGCATCCGATCGCTCCTTCCAGAGACCTTTTCCTCGATAACCGGATTTAAAGCAAATTATCAATCTTTTTCAATGGCTTTAAGGGCGTTTCGCAGACAATCGGTGCTCTTTCTTGTCAGCTCCGCCATTTCTTTTATGAATCCTGCGCCTTCCGCTTTACCGGCTGCCTCTAGCTCTGAGGAAAAAGCCTCATATTCCTTTACATGCTGCTCGCTGTGGCTTATCCAGTGAGTAAGTCTTATCCTTGCCTTTTCCAAAAAGTCCATGGGAACCTCCCTGTTTTATTTTTACAAGATTAT
>QZIK01000098.1 GCA_003599015.1 Desulfobacteraceae bacterium
CTACAATGAATATGGGTTTTACAGCTGAGAAACTTTTCGCAATGACATCGCTTACAAGGCAGGACCTTGATAGCTGGGGAGTCCGTTCCCATAAGCTGGCTTCCAAAGCCCAGAAGGAGGGTTTTTTCAGAGGTGAGATTCTGCCGATTGAGACAGAAGGCCCCGACGGTTCCAGGATGATTGTGGACATGGATCAGGCGGTGCGTCCTGAGACCAATCTTGAAGAGATGTCTGCCTTAAAGCCTGCGTTCAAGGCCGATGGCGTTATTACCGCTGGTAATTCTTCGCCCCTCAATGCCGGGGCTGGGGCGATGGTAATCATGAGCAGGGATACGGCCATGAAAAAGGGAGTGAAAGCTCTTGCAAATATTCGTTCCATGGGTTTTGCGGGTGTTGATCCAACCATCATGGGGGCAGGGCCGGTTCCGGCATGTACCATGGCCTTGGAAAAGGCCGGAATCAAGGCTGCGGATATTGACCGCTGGGAAATAAACGAGGCCTTCTGCGTTGTGGCTCTTCACTGTATTCGTGAGCTTGGCATAGACCCGGAACGGGTCAATGTAAAGGGAGGCGCAACCGCCATCGGTCATCCACTGGGGGCAAGCGGCATAAGGCTGGTGGGGACTTTGGCCAGGATACTTGATGAACAAAGAAAGCGATGGGGTTGTGCAACTGCCTGCGTTGGGGGAGGGCAGGGGGTGGCCCTTGTAATAGAGCGTCAGCTTTAGCTTGGTATCCTGAGATAAGGCAGATACAGCCGGAAAGAATCTTTCATGTCTTGCATCGGGGATAAGTATGGCATTAGAAATGAAATATCCAAGGCTTTTCGAGTCCGGAACAATAGGTGGCATGAGGCTGAAGAACCGTCTTGTCATGGCTCCGATGGGAATAATGGGTCTAGTAGAAGACGACGGGCTCCTTAGTCAAAGGGCCATTGACTATTACGAGGAAAGGGCCAGAGGCGGTGTTGGACTTATAATCACAAGCCTCTTCCATGCCTCCAGTAAATACGATCCCTTCTGGGTGGACGGACGCCATTTCCCTTTTCCAAGATTGGATTCGGAAATTGCTGCAATCCGCCTGAACCGCCTTGCGGAAAGGGTTCATGACTATGACTGCAAGCTTTGCGTGCAGTTGACAGCCGGTTTTGGACGTGTTGCCGGTCCCAGGTACATAAGATCCGGTCCGCCTGTGGGCCCATCGCCGATAAAGAACTACTGGCTGCCCCATGTTATCCTGCGCCCCCTGGCAACGGAAGAGGTGGAGGATATTGTGGCCTCATTTGGGAAGGCGGCAAAGCTGGCAATGATTGCCGGGGCTGATGCTATCGAGTTGCACGGCCACGAGGGTTACATGATTGATCAGTTCATGACAGCCCTGTGGAACAAGCGTGATGATAAATACGGCGGACCGGATCTTCTGCAAAGAATGACGTTTCCCCTTGAGATAATTGAAAGTATCAACAGCGCCACCAGAGGCAGACTTCCCATAATATTCAGGGTCGGCGTTGAGCACAGGATACCCGGCGGGCGAAGCAGACAGGAAGGGGTTGAATTACTGCGAATCCTGGAGGAGGCAGGTGTAGCAGCCCTTGATGTGGATGCAGGGTGCTATGACAACTGGTACTGGCCCCATCCTCCTGTTTACCAGCCACCTGCCTGCATGCTGGATATGGCCGAACAAGCAAAGGCCGTAGTAAAAAACATCCCGGTCATGTGTGTGGGCAAGATGAACTATCCGGAGGTTGCCGAGGCGGCTTTGAGGAACGAAAAGGCAGATTTTGTGATTATCGGGCGAGGATTGCTAGCCGATCCATTTTGGCCCCAAAAGACAAAAGAAGGCAGGGAAGAAGAGATTCGTCCCTGCATAGGCTGCCACGACGGATGTCTTGCCAGGGCAAGACGAATGAGCCTCAGTTGCGCTGTCAACCCGGCTTGCGGGGATGAACGAGCCTTGCACCTCAGTCCTGCCAAAATCCGCAGACAGGTTGTAGTGGTTGGAGGAGGGCCTGCCGGAATGGAGGCTGCACGAGTATGCAAATTGAGGGGGCATGAAGTGGTATTGCTTGAACAGTCTTCGTGCCTGGGCGGCTTGTTGATACCTGCCTCCATGCCTGAATTCAAGCGTGACCTTCTGCACCTCAAGAACTATTTTGAGAGACAGATGGATAAGGTTGGGGTGAATGTATATTTAAATAAAAAAGCCAGAGCCGAAGACGTCCTGGCATTTAAACCTGATGTGGTTTTCCTTGCAACCGGAGCCAGGGAGTGGTTTCCGCCTGTCTCAGACGTGGAAGATCCCTGTGTTAAAAAAGCTGTTGATGTGTATCGAGACGCAGGACTGGCAGGCCAGAGGTCGGTCATAGTTGGGGGTGGTTTCGTTGGCTGCGAATTGGCGGTGTATCTGGCGCGCCTTGGAAGGCAGGTGACTATCGTGGAGCAACTGCCGGAACTCTTGGAAAGCTTTAGGAGCGTTCACCCTAACAGGGAGATGCTCTTGGCCATGCTTGAGAAAAGCGATGTGACAGTTATGACCAATACAACTCTTCAGGAAATAACGAAATCAGGTGCCAGGGTAAGACTCAACGGCAAAGATGATACCTTTCTTGAAGCCGATACGTTGATCATGGCTACGGGATTTGTCCCCCATTGTGAAATGCTCGAAGACCTATCGGCTAATGTTGAGAAGGTTTTCCCCATAGGTGATTGTTTAAGACCTGGCAAGATATTAAATGCAATCTGGGACGGATTCGGAAAGGCAAGGGTAGTATGACGTCAAAAAGCTATCTTCCGGTTTTCATAGCTTTTTCAAGTTGATTGGCTTGAAGGCGGTATCCTGTCATTCTCGGATAGCAGTCCGGTTTTTTTCCCTTTTCCCGAATAGAGCCTGAAAGTCTTTGCGATAAGGGAGATGGCCGTCCATCCAAGAAAAAAGCAGAGAGGCAATGTCACAAGAAGCGGCCACATCAATCCAGAAATCGCAATAGCAAGAACCAGAATTCCAACAGCGCCGGTTGTCTTTGCCTCAGCTTGGCCGAGAATCCTATGATCGGTTAAAGCCGCCCCAACAGCATATCCGACTCTTATGGTTCCGGCGCCAGCCCTGCCCATGCTTCCTCCCTGTGCCATTCTGTCCCTGAGAGGGATGCGCTGCCTTTCCCCTTCGGGGGCTACCCTGCCGGGTTTTCTAAGTACAATTTCAGTGCTTTTTTCCAAATCCCGCAAAAACATTTCTTCCATGGATCCTGCAAAGGCCTCATCCTCTATTGCGACATCAAGTTCATAGTTGCCCATCCAGCTTGCAATGTTGAGGTTTGTGGAACCAACCCTTGCCCAGATTCCGTCTGCCACTGCTGTCTTGGCGTGCATCATGGGGCCGTTCCATTCAAAGACCCTTACACCTGCCTCAAGAAGAGGCTGAAATCCTGATCTGGAAAATGCCCTCAATAAAGGTAAATCCGTTGATCCGGGCACCAGAAGCCTCACGTCAACACCGTCCATTGCAGCCGATCTAAGGGCCTGCACATAGGAGCTCACCCCTATAAAATATGCATCGCTCAGCCACAAAGATCTTCTCGCCAGGGCTGCGATGAGGTTGTCGAGGCGATATAGACTTGCTGAATTGGGAGCTGTGGCAATCACCCTGAGCGCAACATCTCCTGCTGCCTCTATGTCCTCCTTGACGGCACTTCATCGGGTGGAAGAGGTGCTCCTGTGACCGCCCAGACTGCGGAAAAAGCCTCTTCAATATCTGATACAGCAGGCCCGGAGATCCGCACTCCTGTGTCTCTCCAGGGTTCTATGCCCCGTTCCGGATATCCGGCCCACATCCGACCTATGCAGAGACCCGTAACAAATGCCACACTATTGTCTACCACAATAACCTTCCGATGATCCCTGGAAAGCCATCCAAGAGGGCTGTCCCATCGAGGGCGGTTGAAGCACCGAACCTCCACGCCGGCCTCCCGCAATCTTTTCCAAAATCTGCCTGAAGCCTTGAATAACCCTCCCAGCCAGTCATACAGGACACGAACACGAACCCCGTTACGTGCCTTTTGCATCAGGATATCGGCAAACTGGATTCCTATAGCGTCTTCATGCAGGATATACATTTCAAGATGGATGCTCCTGCGTGCCGATTCGAGAGATTGGATCCATGCCGGGTAGTTCTCTTCGGCATCCACGAGCAGTCGAATTCTGTTGCCTACAACGAGAGGTGCGCCGGCAGCCCTGGAAAAGACCTGCTCAGCCAGAGAGCGCCCCGGAATGAGTGTCGAGGGGCTAATTTCCGAATGGGAGCATTGATACATAATCGCCAAATTAATTATATAGAGCCTTTTGGCCCTCTATTACAACGGCCACACACACATAAGCATGGGCGGGCTTACTGACAAAACAATAAGATCCCTGGGCAGACCCATGCGCCAGTAATCCCCAAAGTGAAAGCCCTCAGCTCCGAAATCTGGATCAAGAATTTTCCTGCAACCGAACCGACCAGATCCGTTTATGCTGGAAGCGCCATGAGATGCCCTAACGAAGTCCATTTCTGGGAGTTTCTTCAACCCATCAGGATTCCTTATCGGAAACCGGCCTGACGGAAAGAACAGGGCAGTTGGCCTCTCTGATCACCCTGTCGGTTGTCGAACCTATAAATAGCTTTTCGGCCAGGCTTTGGCCTCTTACCCCCATCACTATGAGGTCTATTTTGTTTACCAGAGAATATTTGGTTATCTCTTCATGGGCAAAGCCAGCAAGCAGAGCGGTTCTTGGCCTGCACCAGGCCTTTGCGTCCTCGGGAACCAGGTTCTCCAGTGTTTCTTTCAGATGGATTCTAAGATCGCTGCTTGAATCGTCCTGAGCCTCTTTTTCTTGTTTGCTCAAATCCTTGTAAGCCGGTGGCTCTATTACATGAACGATATGGAGTTCGCTTTCAAACTCCTGAGCAAGACTGAGACCATGCCTGAAGGCCAGATCAGAATAAGGGCTGAAGTCGCATCCAACAAGGATTCTCTTAAGTTTTGGCGTCTTATGAGTCGGCGGCACTGAATCACCTTCCTGACGTCTGACTGCGAGCAGTGGACAGGGAAGCACCCTCATGAGCCTTTCAGTGACAGAGCCCAAAATCAGTCTCTTTAAGCCCGACCGGCCGTGCGTTGCCGTGACTGCGAGATCAATCTTTTTTTCAAGAGCAAGTCTTGCCATTTCATCGGCAGGGTGCCCCACGCTTATGATGGGCTCCCACGGTATCCTGAAGTCTTTCATGAGGGTTTCCATATGTTCCAGGGAGTACTCAAATAGATGCCTTTCCTGAATCATCGGGTCACTCATCCCCTCACCATATATCACGGCTGAGGTGACATCTATGATGTGACAAACATACAGGCTAGCCTTAAGTTCCCTGGCAAGCCCTACGCCATAGGCCAGAGAATGATCCGAGTAATCAGAAAAGTCTATTCCGCACATTATTCTGTTGATTGGCAGGCGCATGGTCCGTCTCCTTTGCATAGGGTTCGGGTTGCTGGAAGGACTTTGTAACAAAATGATAATACCACGTCTTTAATTCCAGTTCAACCTGTCTGGAGATAAGACAACAGAACTCCATTTCCGGTTGCCTTGCTCGCACTGCCTTGATACTACTTTGGTCTTGTCGGGAATCAGGCCATGCCATGAAGATGATTTTTGCATCGAGGTGATGAGGTTGAGGGGAAAGATAGTGATGATGTTCTGATCGCAGAGGATTTTATTTTTTTGACACAATAGAGTTTATAAGCTATTGTTTTAGCAGCAATGCACTCACTTAACCTTATAAGTCAGTATGGCTGCAGTGATGAGTAAGATTATTAAAATGATTCATCCGGCTTTTGCAGGTACCGGATAAATTTCCCATATGCAGAAAAAACCTGCTGTCAAATATATCTCCGGTTACGCTGGAAGCCTTGTGTATAAAGTGTGCGAAATGAGTAACTGTATGCCCTATAGCGGCAATTACCGTGAGGGATATGCCTGGGACTGACGCGAGGTTATGTATATTACGCTGCACATGGATCAAGAACTGCTCGAAGGGAGCAAGGGCAATGGGGAATGGGATAAAATTTCTTGCCTTCAATGTCAGAATTAAGTAATCAGCCATGAGGGATGTAGTTGGGTTTTTCAATGCGGCTGCGATGGCCTGATTTATGAGGCCGAACGATTAGACGGCCATAATCTGCCTGCTTCAGTCGGCAGCAGTTTAACAGGAGGTGAACTTTATGGCAAAATCAAGAGATGTTCAAAAAACTGTTAAGAAAAAAGCGGAAAAAACTTTAAAAGAAAAGCGAATGGAAAAAAAGGAGAAGAAATCAAAAAAGGATAAAATTTAGCAAAGATGGGATTGCTTTAAGTCATGGTCGGGACGAGAGGATTTGAACCTCCGACCCCCTGAACCCCATTCAGGTGCGCTACCAGACTGCGCTACGTCCCGACAGACAACTGGGCCATATTATATCCTGAGGATCTTTTGTCAAGGAAGAAATGCCGGATATCATTCTTGTCAGGATGAAGCGGGGCGGCTATCATCAGGAAACACAATAAACTTTGAAGGGGACTGGAGCATTGGTTGATACAAAACTGGCGGTGATTCTGGAAAGTGATCCTGAGCTAAGGGAAAATGTGGCGGAGGTACTTAAAGACAGGGGATTCACTATTCAGCAGGCCGGGAGCAGAGACGAACTCTTGAAGGTTTTGAGGTCCCTCTCAGTTCCCCTGGCAGTCTTGGGCAGAGAAGGAAGTGAGGATTCAACATTCAAGGTGCTGGAGCTTGTGGTCAAGACTTCTCCCATGACATCGGTAATATTGTTGACGGACCTTGACGAATCAGAGGTGCATGAAGCGGCTGAAGGATACGGTATCCTGGGAAGTGTCTCCAGGTCCAGCCCTCATTCAGCTCTGACTGTACTTGCAGACCGATTTGAAGCAATCATGTCAGCTATTAATTCATAGGCAGTGGCGTAGTATCAGATTGACTCAACGGAGGTGCCCGGAGTGAGTCAGCTTTGCTGTATCAACAACAGGAGCATCATTATTATCGCAGCCTATGTCAGCAGCAGGCAGGGTACTATACATCCACTCTTTGAAGGTCTGCCTTTTCCCAAAGAACGATTCAGGTCTCCGGTGGAGTTCTTTCTGAACGAAGATGAATGGACCACATATGAAAACTATGAAAATATTTTCAGGAGAGCAAAGGAACTCGTAGCAGAGCCCGACTTTTTCTTCAAATGCGGCGCCTCTGCCGCCCGTTTGAGGTCCTGGGGCAGATTTCACCATTTTGTCACCGTATTTACAACCCCCAGCGACGGGTTCATACGGCTGCCTTTTTTCAACAAAAACTTTAACGACACCAAGGAAATAGAAGTTGTTATACCGCCCACCTATGATAGGGGGCTAAAAAAACTCAAAGTCATCCTCAAGGTTACCTTTCACAATGATTTTGATCCCAACAGGGACTACGTAGGCGATCCATATCTGAGGGGAATAATATCATGCATTCCCACCCTGTGGGGGCTTCCACCCGCCATAATAAGGCAGCCGATAAACGCATATGATCCACTGGTGCTCTTTACAAGGGAGCCTGAGTTTGCGCCCTATGCCCTGGCTCCGAGGATGGAGGGTGATTTCCTGACCCTCATGGACCCCCTTAACGGGGAAAGGTGTGTTGCAGGCAAAAGGGTGGTCCTTGAGCCGGAGGAGATAAACGGGCGGTCTGTGTATCTGGGGAAATACCGGGACAAGCCTCTTAATGCAAGACAGGAAGATAAAACAACAAATACAGCAATACTTGCCACAAGAACTGTGAGGACAGCCAACAGGGTTCTGATTTCGGAAGGAGAAATTTACAACGCCCCATGCTTCATACTTGAGATAATCTATGAGCCATTATCCTTTACCCAGAGGATGAAGCAGGTTTTTCGCAGTCCCTTACAAAGGGAATCCCCTGGAGATGAGCTCATAGAAACCATAGAGCGGCTGAGAGAGAGCATCAGGTCCAAAAACGAAGCCTATGCTGCCCTGGAGAAAACCAACGAGGAACTCAGTCAGGCAAGGGTAATGCTTGACGATTATGCCAGGGGGCTGGAGAAAAAGGTGGAGGAGAGGACCCAAAGTCTCAAGGCCGCCCGAGAAGAGCTTCTCAAGCTGAATCAGGAATTGGAGGCAAGGGTCAAACAGCAGGTTGATCAGCTTCAGAGATACAGCGAACTTAGACGTTACCTGTCTCCGAAATTGACGGAGCAGATCCTTGCGGGAAACCATTTATTTGCATCTGAGTTGCGCCGAAAGGAGATGACGGTTGTATTTACGGACATAAGAGGTTTTTCCGCCCTTACGGACAGCCTTGAGCCCGAGGAGGTGTTCCAGCTTCTTAACAGATACATTTCTGAGATGATATCCATCATCCATGACTATGACGGGACCCTGAACAAGATAGCCGGTGACGGACTGCTTATCTTTTTCGGAGATCCAATCCCAATGGAAGATCATGCAGAGCGAGCTGTAAGAATGGCTGTAGCGATGCAGAAAAAGGTTGAGGAACTGGGAGGGGAATGGAAAAAACTCGGACATGAACTGGGTGTCGGCATTGGGGTAAACACCGGCTATATGACCGTTGGCACCATAGGAAATGAATCTCTCAGGGATTACACCGTCATAGGTACTCAGGCCAATGTTGCAGCCCGTCTTGTATCCCTTGCCGCGGCTGGGCAGATCCTGGTCAGTCACAGGACCTACAGCCGGGTAAGGGATCTTTTTGAGTCCCAGGAGATAGGGGAGATCAGTGTCAAGGGGGTTCACAGCCCTGTCAAGACCTACGTTATTCTGCCTTGAGATATGAGGGCAACATTTTTGCCTTCAGAACCGTAAGTTCAGGCATGAATGAGCATTGAGGAACTTTTGGCATGGTTTGCCATTAAACCAGGGCAAGTTCAGAGTGATTGACGGTCTAGAAAAGATCCTCCAGGTCCGAGTCCCCCCCTCCCGGCATTTCTCCATGCGCCTGAAGATATTGCTGTATAAGCTCGATTTCCCGCCGTGAATACATCATGTGCTCTTCATAATCGAACCATGCAAACTGAGGATTTTCTCCAAGTCTGTCAAGGATATCCTTTTTTAAGTTGGGGGTCCCTTTAATTAACACGAGGTTGCGACTATCTGAGTAGATACGAAAAACCCCTTCGGTTTCAGGAATGTTTTTTATGTTTTCAGGGTTGAAGGGTAAAACGTTTTTTGGTGGCAATGGATTTGAGCTCATGTATAGACGGACGTCGCATTGCAGGCACCTGCCTGCCTCTTTACCTGCCTGATCATCCCCGTAGCCTAATGAGACCTCCTTAAAGGAACAGATCCTTTCCCCGGGAGGCACCTCGGGGACCTTCTCGCGGCCTCTATCTGCAAACCCTTTTTCCCGTCCGAACCAATTTGAAGGAGCCTCTCTTTTAAAAATTATCTCGTCTATCACACCCGATCCGCCAAGGGCCTTGTCAATTGAAACAGCAGCCTTTCTTCCAGCGGCAATTGCATTTATGACCGAACCGGGGGAAAAGGTTGCATCCCCTCCGGCATACACTCCTGATTTGCCGGTTGCCAGGGTATCCTGGTTTGAGACGATAAGGCCGTGTCTAATGCGGATGGCGCTGTCTGAGGCAAGAAACGATAAATCCGGGCTCTGCCCTATGGCTACTATTACCTGATCAGCCTCCAGAACTTCCACGATGTCTTCGAATTCAGCGCCGGTTACTCCATTTTTATGCGATACGCCTTCGGAGTTGACGAACTCGACACCCGTTATGCGGCCTTCCCGGTTGAGTATTTTTAATGGCTTCCTGCAAGGCATAACGCGTATCCCTTCTGAAACGGCTTCCTTAACTTCCCATTCACTGGCCGGCATCTCTTTGCGGCTTTCAAGGCAGGCAATTGAAACCCCTGACGCCCCAAGCCTCAACGCTGTCCGGGCGGCATCGAGTGCAACGTTTCCGCCTCCTATTACAACAACTCTCTTTTTGACAGGGACATGTCTTCCCTGTGCAAAACATCTCAAAAAATCAACTCCCCACAGGACGTCAGGAAGATCAGATCCTTCGATCTTTATAACCCTGCTGATAGATGCGCCGACCGCGAGAAAAAGTGCGGCAAATCCCCGGGAGAAAACCGCATCCAGGTCAAAATCTTTCCCCAGCCTTGTTCGGGGCCTGAACTCCACCCCGAGCCCCAGGATGCGTGCTATCTCCCTGTCAAGGACATCTCTAGGCAGGCGATAAGCCGGAATTCCGTAACGCATCATGCCGCCAGGGGCATCATTTTCATCAAAGACACAGACGGCATGCCCCTTTTTCCTTAGATAGAAGGCCGCCGTGAGTCCTGCAGGTCCGGCGCCGACCACAGCGACTCTTTTTCCTGTGTCCGGACCTGCCCTTGGCGCATTGTCCGGATATAGCTCCGGGGCTTCTGCGGCATAACGCTTCAGGGCGCATATGGCCATGGGTTCATTGATCCTGCCCCTTCTGCAGACCTCCTCGCAGGGCCTGGTGCAGACCCGTCCCAGCACCCCTGGAAAAGGGACCTTTTCCCTTATCACTGCATGGGCCTCTTTTGTCTTTCCGAGGGAAACAAGGCGAATATAGGCCGGCACATCTATGCAGGCCGGGCAGGCTGATCTGCACGGCACAATGTTGTTCTCTTTTCTGCCGGGTCTGTCATTCTTATCCGTGAGAGCGCCTGTGGGACAAACTTCAACGCAGGCAGTGCAGAAACGGCAACCTGATTCGGAAAGGCCAGGCCCTGTAGTGCCGACCTGTATTTG
>QZIK01000045.1 GCA_003599015.1 Desulfobacteraceae bacterium
ATGGAGAAAATGAGCTTGCTATTGATGCAAGACCAAGCGATGCACTTGCCCTTTCCTTGAGGGTTAAGGCTCCCATTTATGTGGCCAATCAGGTCATAGAGCAATCAGCTCAGATAGACCTTAAGGCCGAGCCCGAAGACAAGTCCGAAGAGGGTAAGAAGTGGCAGGAGATCCTTGAAAACCTGAACCCAGAGGACTTCGGCAAATACAAGATGTAAGTATTCTCCCTTCAAACTGACTGCCCTGCATCATTGCACAGGAACCTTGCGAACCTGGTCCACGGGTAACTACTTCCCAAGTTTATAATGATTGCCGGCCGAATAGTATGGATGAGCTTTTAAGCCAGTTAAGAACGAATCATTTTTGTGGGTATGGGGGCAACGGCCTTGCCGAATTTGTGGGAAATCTCCATATCCACACGGTTGATTCAGACGGGGAAGGTACAGTTGATGATATAGCCGCTGCTGCGGCGGGGAAAGGCATCGATTTTATAGGAGTAACCGACCACAGCCACATGATTGAGTCTTTTCATCCGGAAAGGGAGGGATTAAGACGTGGTGTTCTGGTGCTCATGGGCCTTGAGATCGGGACCAGGCACAATCACTATCTGGCCTTTGGGCTCAGGGAAATGATAAGGGAAGAAAAGGACGGTGCCCAGGGCGTAATTGACGGGGTTAACGCACAGGAGGGAATAGGATTCATAGCGCATCCCTTTGAAAAAGGCATGCCTTTCATGGAGGGTTCCATTGCCTACACATGGGAGGATCTAACTGTCAAGGATTATACCGGTATATGCATATGGAATTTTTCCTCAAGATTTAAGGAGAGAATAAGAACTGTTTTTCATGCCTTATTTTTTCTTTTGTTTAAGACAACTACACTCAAAGGCCCTGATCAGGATACATTAGCCTTTTGGGACAGGCAATGCAGGGAAAAAAGGGTTGTGGCAATAGGTGGTTCGGATGCCCACGGTACAAGGCTGGATTTGGGTCTCTTTGGCGTCACGCCTCTGCCCTATGAATTTGTCCTGGGAAGCATCAATGTACACATCCTTGTGCCCACGACCGAGGGAGAAAGTCCGACACTCTCTAAAAAGACAGTTCTGGCTGCCCTCAGGGAAGGCCGTCTATATGTGGCTCATGACAACCTTTCTTGTGCCAGAGGTTTCAGGTTTTGGTTTTCCCCTGACAAGGGCTCTGATCTTGTAATGGGGGAGGAGGGTTTTTTCAGCCCCGGATTTCTTAAGATACGGGCCCCCTTTAATTCAAAGATCCGCGTCTTGAAAGACGGCTATATAAAAACTACCCTGTACGGGACTGACGCCTCCATTAGAATAGAACTTGAAGGTGTTTATAGGGTGGAGCTTTATCGGAAGACGCCTATTTTCGGATGGCGGCCGTGGATTTTTTCCAACCCCATCTACCTCAGAAAGAGGCAAAATGAAAAAGGAGGTTAGTTTTTTAATGAGAGATGCAATCGGAGGGCACGGCAATATTCAAAAACAGGATGAGACCTCCATGGGGTTGGGGCTTAAGGCTGCACTTTTGCTGACGTTTGTCTGTATGCTCTGGGGCCTTAATGCCGTGGCAATAAAGGTTAGCAACAGGGAGATTGCTCCGGTTCTGGCCGCAGCTATCCGTTCAGTGATTGCCGGGTTCTTCCTGATGGTATGGATGCGCTTTAAGGGTATGAGCCTTTTCTCCGGCAATATCTTGGATGGAGTTGCAGTTGGGGCGCTTTTCGGGGTGGAGTTTGCATTTTTGTACACATCGCTTATTTACACAACCGTTTCCTCTTCCTGGATTCTTCTTTACACCGCTCCTTTTTTTACGGCAGCAGGGGCTCACTTGTTCCTTGAAGGGGACAGGCTTTCCAGGGCAAAAGGAGGCGGTCTATTGCTGGCCTTTATAGGAGTTGTTATACTTCTGAGCGGTCCTAACGGCTCAACACCGCAGGGATATATATTGGGGGACTTGTGCGCCCTTGGGGCGGCAGTTCTCTGGGCCGCGACTACCATATACATAAAGCGGCGTCTTGTAGGTAAAGTAACCTATTATCACACTTTGTTTTATCAAACGATTTTTTCAATTCCTCTGCTTTTTCTGGCGAGTTTTTTCCTGGGGGAGAATCTTCCTTCCAATGTTTCAGTAATGTCCATGTTATCCCTTATTTACCAAAGTGTTATCGTGGCCTTTCTGAGTTATCTTCTCTGGTTTTACCTTGTCCATCTATATCCTGTAAGTGGTATATCGGCATTTTCATTTCTTACGCCTGTTTTTGCAACCATCGCAGGGGTGGTCCTGCTGGGGGAGCCGTTAGGATTAAGGCTGGCAGTGTCCCTTGTGCTCGTAAGCGTGGGGATATACGTTGTTCACCGGGCGGTATAGGCCGCGAGGCTCTGTGGGAAAATGCTATTGACACAAAGCAGCCGGCTCATATATGAGAGCTCTACTAATATGAAAGGGAGGTCTTTAACATCTATTACACAGGGAAAAGATCCGGCATAATAAGAAGCGCCGGACTGGGACTTATCCATATCTACTTCGGAGAAGGAGTGGGTAAGACAACCAGGGCTGTTGGGCTTGCCGTCAGAGCTGCAGGCGTTGGTCTCCATGTCAGTTTTGTCCAGTTCATGAAGTCAGGCAATTCCGGAGAGGTTCTTGTTTTTGCCAATATACCAAATATCTATTATCGCTGTCCTGGCAGGCATCCTTTCATACTGTCAAAAGGGCCTGAGCCTGTTCATTTCGAGCATGCCGCAAAGGCATTTGAATTCGCCCTTGAGGCAGTCGAAAAGGGAACGGATCTTCTAATCTGCGACGAGATACTTAATACGTTGCTATTTGACCTGTTGGAAAAAAAGAGAATCCGGGAGCTCATGGGGATGTGCCGGGGCAATACAGAGCTGGTTATGACCGGCAGGGCCGCACCCCAGGAGTTCATAGAGATGGCTGATTATGTTACCGAGCTCAAACAGATTAAACATCCCTACTACAGAGGATTCAAGGCCCGCATGGGAATTGAATATTGAGCTTAAAGGTTTTTTGGAGAAATAAGACCCATCCGGCACATCAAACAGCTATGTCTTGAGGGCGCAACGGGCGATTGTCTCTATTATATTTGCGGCGATAATATAGGTCCTGTCCATGCATGGCTGCTCGGACAATTGGTGATATCTGGGATTGAATTCGCTCAGATCAATGCCTGCCAGTCTTATGTTTCCCTTGAGAAGGTGTGCGATATGTTCTGTGACCCCCATTATCTGTCTTTCATTTAGGCCTATGCGTTCCTTGAACCGGACCCCCCGGAGGGCGTTTCCGGCACCTACGTCCATATCGACGGAGAGGTAAAGATAAGGAGTAGTTATGTCACCGAGCACTGCCTTGACCTTGGAAGGGTTTTTAATGAGATCTTCCTTGGTCAAGGTCTTGACACCCCTTCTTCGAAGGGTTGCATAAGCCTCCACGTATTTCTCAACTCGGCTGTCTTTCACCCTTGAAGCCCTCTTGGGCGGAGTGTCCCCTGCACCCAGGAGGTAGAGGTTTTCAGGCAGGACAGATCCCTCGTCCAGAAGAAAAAGGAGAAATGTTCCGGCATTATACGATTCAGGCCGATTTTTCAAATAGGGATCTTCAGGATCATGGAGGGAGTGAGGATTGGTTTCCATGTCAAAGGCGAGCAGACCCCCCATAACCTTTGTGGAAATGGCGTCTGTATGGGAATCCAATACCACAACGCTCATGTTTTCAGGGGCATACATCCTTGCCAGCTCCTGGATGGCTCCCCCTGCGAGGGAATGGTCAATTCCAATCAGACAGGGAATATCCGGAAGGATCCCGCGAACTGCCATTGCCGCTTTTTCAGCCCACTTTCTGCAGTCACCCCTGTCAATGAATTTTACGAATTCTTCCACCCTGAGAGACCCTCTTTGAATGCCCTTTGGGATTGGCCTTAGCCAGGCAGGAACATCAAGACTGCCAATGCACCTTGTAAGGTCGCCTTCAAGGCGTGACAGCGCAAGGGCCAACACCCTTTCATACGGGTCTTCTTCCACACCCTTTTCAAGGAGCTCCATTTTTTCATTGATGGATGGCTCCCTCTCATCACAGTCTAGGGGACATCCCAGGAAGGCAATCCTTTGAGGAGGGCCTTCCCCTCCCGGAGAAGGCCCGTTGGTATCACTCTCAGGCATTGAAATGGTCATCTCTTGCTTTTTTGAGCTGGAGAAGGTTTTCCAGGGGACTGTTTGGAGCTATCCCGCACCCCGGACATAGAAAGTCGGTGCCGTTATTAAGGGCCTGCCTCGACTCTTCGTAGACTGCGTCGGGTTTACCCTGGAAAATAGTTACAGCAGTGGATACGTTCCCGAATACCTTTACTCCGCTTTGATGAGCTATTTCCACTGCCCTCTTCATATCGGCCTTTTCCTCGATGCTTATTCCGGCGGCCCCTGTTTCACACATCAGCTCGATTATGGGATCTGTATTTGCACATATATGCAGGACCACAGGGCCTTTAACCCTCTTGAAGATCTCTTTTTCTACAGGGAGCACGAACTTCTTATAAATACGTGGGCTCAAAAGGGCAGGGCCCGAGGTCGGCTCAGCAAAGACATAGTAATCTGCTCCATTGTCAAAGGCAAAGTTTGCCGCGGCAACTGCTGCTTCCTTTGTTACCTCCAAGACCTTTTCCACCTTCTGGGGCTCTTTCATGCACCATTTCATAAACTGTTCCGTCCCCACAAGGTTGGCCGCGCAGGTAAACGCCCCTTCGCTTTCGCCAAAGATTATCATCGTGTCTCCGACTTTTTCCTTCAGAAGTCTGAAATGTTCCTTGTATGCCGGAAATCTTCCCCTTTGAAGAAAATCCTTCGGAAACTCAAGTCCGTCAATGCTCTCAGCATATGGATGTGCCTTGATAAAATACTGAAGATCAATCTTGGGGGTCCCAAGGGTACATCCCATGGCATCACTTAGGGCTGTAATATCCCACCCCATGGCCTTGACCCATTCAAATCCCGCATAGGATGGCCCGGCAAGTGCCAGTTCTGTCATGGCTACGGGGTCTGTGTCGGCTGCAGGCCTTTCATGGCCGCATTTTTTCATAAGGGCGATCACTCCGTAGGTTGTAGTGCATCCGACGGGGGTCATATCGGTATCTTTGCCGGTAAAGCGGTTCCAGAATCTGTCCCGCAAACTCATCTTTGCCATGATGTTGCCTCCTTTCTAATCGCCTTGAGCGGCACTATTTCTGATTGAGGATATGATCCGGTACGAGGTTTTTGAGGTGAGGGAAGGGGTCCTTCATATGAGGGATCTGCATTGCCTGCATGAACTGCTGCTGGAAGTCTTTTTCCACCGTAAGCTCTATGTACTCAACGTTCCTCGCCACCCAGTTCGCCTCCTGCCTCTTTCCACGGTTAAGCAGGGCCGTCCTTGCGCCGTCGCCTGCCGCGTTCCCCACCGAGATAACCCTGTCCAGATCACAGTCCGGAAATAACCCCATCATGAGCGCCTTTTCCCTGTCCACATGGGTTCCAAAGGCCCCTGCTATCTTCACCTTGTCCACCTTCTCTATCCCCATGCGCCTCATCATCAGTTTGCATCCGCAGTAAAGCGCCCCCTTGGCAAGCTGGATCTGCCGTATGTCCTTCTGGGTTATCACCACATCCTTGCCTATGCTGGACTCCTCCTTCCACGCGATCACAAACTCAGGCTGGTTCGTTTCAGGGTTTTTCCTGAAGCGGCTCGACTTCTGCACAGGGTTAAATTTCCCGCTCTTCAGTATTACCCCCGAGCGATAGAGCTCCGCCAGCACATCCAGGATGCCTGATCCGCATATCCCCTTGGTCTTCATCTCTTCAGGCTTCGAGTAGCTCCTCCATGCATCCCGCCCTATCACCTTGTAGTCCACCTCGTGGGTGTCAGGGTCTATCTTTATCCTCTCTACGGCCCCGGGGGCAGCCCTCATCCCATAGGAAAGCTGCGCACCCTCAAGCGCAGGACCCGTGGCACATGAAGAAGATATCAGCTTTTCCTTGTTCCCAAGCACAAGCTCCCCGTTGGTCCCTATGTCAATTATAAGCTGCACCTCGTCGCTCTTGTACGGCTCTTCTGCAATGAGAACTCCCACGTTATCCGCACCCACAAATCCCGCCTCATTGGGCAGCACATGCACGTAGGCAGACTCGTTTATCTTTATCCCCAGATCCCTCGCCTTTATGTCCAGGCTCCTGTGGATAACCGGCGGAAAAGGCGCAAGCCCCACATACTCAGGGTTGAGCTTCAGCAGTATGTGGTGCATCGCGGTGTTGCCCACTATGGTCAGATCCACCAGATCATTGGGGTTGAGGGAAAGATAGGTCTTTTTCCCTTTCTTCTTTGGCGGGTGCGTTCCTTCACAGGCCTGCCTCACAAGGCTGTTAAGCCCCTGGATCATGTCATCGCTCATCCTCTTGAGGCCGTCTTTGTTCATCATGTGGTAGGTTATCCGGCTCATGACGTCCTCCCCGTACTTGCACTGGGGGTTCATCATGGATACCGTCTCTATCACCTCCATGCTGGTCAGGTTGCAAAGGTAGGCCGCCACTGTCGTGGTCCCTATATCTATAGCCATCCCGTAGTGGTTCTGTCTCTGATCCCCGGCAAGAACCCTCACTATCTCCTGATCCATCCATACATACACCGTCAGCTTCCACCTGTCCTTCCCCCTCAGACGCACCGGAAGCTTCTGCAGCGCAAGATAGTCTATCCTTAAATCCTTAAGTCCATGTACCCTGTGGAGCTCCTCCAGTATCCTCTCCAGATCCCCTGTCGGATGCTCAAAGGTGGGCTCAACTACCTCCACATAGTAGACCTTCACCGCCGGATCCCATGTGATAGGGATATCCCTCGCCGCTTTGCTCACTACCTGTTTGCCCGCCCTTGACTCCTCCGGCACAAACACCAGAAGATCCCCCTCTACCTTGCAGCAGCACCCCAGCCTGTATCCTTCTTGCCTCTGGGAAGGGGTGATGAACTTTCCCTCTTCCTCCTGCCAAACGCTTACATTTGTCCTCCTGGACACTATGCCGAATTTCTCAAAGGCCCCCTCTTCGATCCTTACCTTGCACTTCCCGCAGACCCTCTTCTCCCCGCACAATGCCTCTATGTCAACCCCAAGCTGCCGGGAGGCCTCAATAAGGCTTAAACCCTTCTCCACCTCACCTCTCCTCCCGGAGGGCTGGAAGATCACCTTTGCCCTGTCAGACATGCCATGAGCTCCTTATCTCTATCTGTTCTGCATCTCCCTCAGCCGACCTATCATCTTTATCGCCTCCTGTACGGCATTGCCCGCAGACTCAGCATACCCGTCGGCTCCAAACAGATCCGCAGTGTCCCTTGTAACAGGGGCCCCTCCCAGCATGATGGCTACGTTGGGGTTTCTCTCCTTGATCATCTCAACCACCTTCTTCATACCCATCATGGTCGTCGTCATCATGGCCGACAGCGCCACTATCTCTGCGTCGGTCCTCAACTGCTCTTCAACAAATTTCTCAAGTGGCACATCCCTTCCAAGATCGTGCACCGTAAACCCGGCTACCTCAAACATCATCTTGATTATGTTTTTCCCTATGTCGTGCACATCCCCCTGCACGGTCCCGATCACCACCTGTCCCTTGGGTTTGTCCCCCAGGTCTTCAAGCCGTATGTGGGGCTTAAGAATATCAAGCCCCGCATACAGAGCGTCCGCGCACATCAGAAGCTCCGGCACAAAATACTCCTGCTGGTCGTAGAGTTCTCCCACCTTCTCCATTCCTGCAGCAAGTCCGTTCATCACCGCATCGTAGACGTTGAGCCCCTTGTCAAGCACCTCAAGCGCCGCCTTCTTTACCCTTTCTTCGTCATATTCTACGACCCCTTCGTTTAGTTCCTTGAGGAGTCTTTCCCTTATCTCACTGTTTCCCATCCCTTATTTCCTCCACTGTCACGGCGCTTGAGCGCCTTTTACTTTGTCCTTCCCACAGCGGGTGTCGCGGCCTCACCGTATCTCCTTACGGCCTCTACGTACGCCCTTACATTGTCGGCTTTAAGATCAGGCCACAGGTCGCATCCGGGCCACACGGCGTCCACCCCGCTTTCTATGCACTTTTTGATTACGCCTTCAACCTGTTGCGCCTCCATCTTTACCAGGGTCCCGTAGGGATCAAAGTTCCCCAGAATGATCACATCCCCTCCCAGCTTCTTCCTGCTCTCAGCCACATTGTTCTTCTGGTCCACGCTTATGGCGTCCGCCCCGCATTCGTTCATCATCTCTATGATCAGATCCGTTGATCCGCAGATGTGCAGTATCTTGGGTGAGCTAAGCTCCGAGAATACCTTCTTCAGATTCGGCTGTATCAGGCTCTTCCACATCCGCGGCGACAATAGATCCGTCCCCGATCCCATCTCCCGGATGTTCATGTAGTCCACTCCCAGCCTCTGGTAGTGTTTCCCCACTTCGATCACCAGATCCGTCATCTTCCCCAGAAACTCTTCAACCCTTTCTTTGTCTTTCTTTACCCCCTTCAAAAGTACGTCAAGCTCTATAAGCTGCCCCGCCATGGTAAAAGGCCCCAGCACCCACCCTCCTACCGCGTATCTTCCGTTTTCATAGGCCTTTGCTATCCTTATGGCCTCATCCACCGCCGGCATCCGCCCTTTTGAAAGATATGTTGTGTCCTTCGGAAGACTTACCTCATCAAGGCTCTTCCACTTGGATGGCACTGTGGGATACAGTATCCCCTCCGCCCCCTCATAAAGGCTTACTCCTCTCCCCAATGCCTCTGGCACCGTGCACATGTCGTAGGGGACTATCACCGCGTCAAATCCGAAGATCTCAGCGCTTGTTATGGCCGAGCGTGCAAGAAGCCCCCCGGAGCTGTGCACCTTCGCAAACCGTATCCCCATCTCTTCAATGGCCTGGATGGTAACCATTCCCATCCCGCTGAATACCGGCATCACATCAATGGGTTCCCTTTGAAAAAATCGCCTTATCCTTTCTCTCGGCGTCAATGCTGTCATCATCCGTCTCCTTAGAAAAATATTTACATCCCCTTGAGCTGGGCAAAAAACTCGGGAAAGAGCCTGTTCAAAGGGTGGGTGTCCGTTTTTGGAAGCCTTTTTTCCTCGGCAAATACCGCTGTGGCACAAAAGGCGTCTGCCATGGCCACTGCCGGAAAGATCCTTCCAGCACCTGCCATGGGCCCCGCAAAGATCATGTCGTGATAAAAACATGCCGCCAAAGCCTCCAGTCCCGCGTCAGCAGCAGACCAGCCCTTGAATCCCCACATCTCTTTTGCCTTCTTCCACATGTACGACCCGTTGCTCGGCGCGCTTGCCGTGGGCAGTCCCCATTTCTCCTTTATCATCCGGTTGGCAACAGAGCAAAACGCGGTCGCAGGACCGTTCATTACAGAGGTGTCCACAATTATGCTCTCAAACTCGGCCCCTGCCTTTTCAATCGCATTAAGTAGCTTTTCCGTCCCTGTCACCCTCCCGCTCGGCATCTGATCCGCAGGATCAAATGCCACAAGTAGTACGTGCTTCACCCCAATTGCGGCTATCTCCCTTATCTCGGTTTCTATCTCCGGCTCCCACACCGTCAGGCTGTTATAAAACATCCGCTCCAGCAATCCTTTTTCCGCACAGTATGCCGCTCCTTCAAGCTTGGGTTTCATCTTCCACGCATCTACGCAGAAGGGCATAGGGCTTACCGATACCACAAAGTCTATGTACCTCCTGAACTCTTCCCCGCTGTTGGCCACTATGTCCGCCATCCCGGGTACACCGCTTTCCCTTGATATCCTGTCCTGCCCGGCAAGTAGCTCAGCCGCACGCCTCTCATCAAAACCCTCTTTCCTCTTGCCTTCAAATACCTTGTCTCCCTTCTGGAATATCGATGAGCACACTACCGTCGCATTCTCACCTGCCTTCCCTCCAATCCTAACCCCTCCTATCTCACATACCCGCTGCTCGCCTTTAACGTTTAGCATGCCATAGCTCCAGTAAAATAGTTTTAATGTCAAACCGTAAGATGTTTTCTGATGATGTCGCTGTCTTTCATAAGTTCTTCAGACGTCGCTGTTCGTTGCATGATCCCCTTTATGCCCATAAGATAGTGGCGCGATGCCACCTTTAGAGCCATCCGGTAGTTCTGCTCTACCAGCAGCAGCGTTAGCCCGGATTTCACACACACTTCCAGGATGGGCTGGATAACCTGGTTTACTAGGATCGGGGCAAGCCCCTGGCTCGGCTCATCAAGCAGCATTATTAAGGGATTGCCCATAAGGGCCCTGCCTATTGCCAGCATCTGCTGCTCTCCGCCGCTCAGTGTAGATCCATCCTGTTTTTTTCTAACACCAAGAACCGGAAAATAGTTATAGATCTTTTCGATGGTCCAGGTATCATCTCCCGGCACCGACCTTTGGGAGATTATGAGATTCTCCTCCACGGAAAGCCCTGGAAAGATATGCCGTTCAGCAGGAACATAGGCCAGCCCTTTTCTTATGATCAGATGGGTGGGCCATTTGGAGGTATCCTCTCCGTCGATAATTACCTCCCCTTTTCTGGGGGGGGTTAGACCCAGAATAGACCTTAGGGTGGTGGTTTTGCCGACTCCATTTCTTCCCAAAATGGAGACTGCCTCATGCCTTTTGAGGTGCATTGAAAGCCCCTGAATTATATGGCTCCTTCCGTAATAGGTCTGGATGTCTTTCAGTTCGAG
>QZIK01000123.1 GCA_003599015.1 Desulfobacteraceae bacterium
TCATCCCAGTCCCCGGCAGCTCGCAGGACCATTAACCGGGCCATCTCAATTCCCTGCCAGGCTCTGAAAAACTTGTCCTTCGTTGCCTCGAAATCCGCCAAAGCCTGCCCGAAAATCCTCCGTTTGCGGGTATAAGACAAGGAATCGTAAACAGCCCCTCGCGCTATTCCGATCGCCATGGCTGACTGCCTCAGGGCGCTCACCTGCCAGGCCTTGATGTTGAACCCATTCAATTCAATAAAATCAAGATCAGAGACATCTATACCCTTAATGTCAAGATCTGCGCCAGGCCACGCTCGCAAACCCAGTTTCGAGGTTAACCTCTTAACAGTAACTCCTTTGGTTTTAAAGGGAATCATCAGAAAGCCATCTTTATTCTTAAACACAGCCGGTACAAAAAAGATGTCAGCGGTTCCCAATACAAAATGGAATTTACCTTCAAGCGGTTTACTATCAATAGTAAAAGGCTCACTTAAAGACAGGGAGCAGATTTGACATCGGCCTTCGGAAATGCCCTCAAGCAAAGGATGTTTCTCCAAAGAACCCAGGAATTCAGTCCCCCACCAAGGCTCCAGAATCGCTCTAGCAGCGCCTGCGCTTATTGCGGAGAGCTCTTCGATAACAAGACATTCTTCAAATAAACCAAACCCCGGACCTCCCAAAGATTCAGGAATTGTCAAGCCTGCAAAACCCAACTCCAAGGCTTTTAGCCTTATTCCGTCGGGAAACTGTTCGTTGCCGTCCCACTCAAGGACCTTCTCGGTCAGCTCTCCGACAGCAAATTCCCTTGCTGCTTTTTTAATATCTTGTTGCTCACGGGTAAGATTGAAATCCACGATTCACCCTCTTCTAAATACAAAGTTTTTCTTTTAATACCCTTTTGAGGATTTTACCTGATGGATTTCGAGGCAACTCCCTCACAAAGAGCACTCGCCTTGGAGCTTTATAAACAGCCAATCTTGCTCTACAGTATTCAATAATCTCTCTTTCCGAAGCACCCGCATTCTGCTTCAGGATGATAAAGGCAGTTGCCAGCTCACCTTTTTCATCGTCCGGTATTCCCGCAACGGCAGCCTCACTCACTGCCGGATGACTGTGCAGCACCTCTTCGATCTCCCTGGGATAGATATTGAATCCTCCGGTCAAAATCATATCTCCTTTGCGATCCACTATGAAGATATACCCGTCTTCGTCTATCCTTGCCAGATCCCCTGTATGGAGCCACCCGTCCCGTAACGCAGCTTCCGTTGCCTCCGGCTTGTTGAGATATCCGATCATGACATTGGGTCCTTTCACTAGAAGTTCGCCAACCGATCCAGCCGCCACATCTCTGTCTTTATCATCAACAATCCTCACGGATACTCCTTTTATTGGCAAACCTACACTTCCTATTTTCTTTACTCCTTGAACAGGATTGTGAGAGACAACCGGAGCTGCCTCAGAGAGACCGTAGCCTTCTGTTATGGGGATTTTGAATTTTCGTGACACTTTTTCAAACAAAGCATCAGGCATCGGCGCTGCACCAACAATAAAGAGTCTCAGGTTCGCAGCATTGAACTTATCTATATCAGGGTGGGTCAAGAGCTGGTGATACATGGTGGGAACGCCGATAAAGACGCTTACAGGGTATTTAATTGTCTCTTTAAGCACCGCTTCAACAGAAAACCTTGGCATCATGACCAAAGACGCACCCGCACTGAACGCTGCGTTCATGGCATTGGTCTGTCCGGAGGAATGAAACAGGGGCATACCGAAGACTATTATGTCTTCAGGGACGTACTCGTATGCATGTGCGGTGGCCAAGGCATTTGAATATAGATTGCGATGTGTGAGCATAGCACCCTTGGGGCGACCGGTGGTACCTGATGTATAAAAAATAACTGCAACATCTTCCGGCTTGGGCCTCATCGGCAATGGGCTAATTTCCCCATCTATAAGCTCATCAAAGGACTTTGCACATGCTACAGATGGCTCAAGACAGAATATCTCCTTCAACGAAGGAATACTATCTGTTGCCTGAATTGCATTTTGAACAAATGGATCTTGGGAGATTATGAAGACAACGCCGCTGTCCTGGCCTATGTAGGAGATCTCGTCGGGTTTAAACATTACATTGATGGGAACAACTTGCGCCCCTGCTTTTAAAATACCGAAGTACGAGTAAATAAACTCAGGAACATTTGCCAAAAGAAGTCCCACTCTCTGTCCAGGCACCAGGCCTCTTGCCATAAGAGCGCTTGCTATAATGGAGGCCTTTCGATCAATTTCGGCGTAGGATTCGAATCGGTCGTTCCAATAAATGGCAGTCTTGTGCAGCCTTATTGCCGGATTGTCTTCAAGAACCGAACAGAGATTTTTTTCCATTCCTGATTCTCCTAATATGTCCCGGCAAGACCTCTTCCAGAAGAAGGCCCGTTATATCCGGCAGTAACATGGACTCTGAGAATGGGTGCCGGCCAAAACCTTGGACCATTAACCTCGCTATATCTCAGCAAGTTTTCCAAGACTTCTTTGAGTCCTATTTCATCAGCCCAGGCAAGAGGACCTCTCGTGAAACCAGCCCCAAGAGTCATCGCCATGTCTATATCTTTATTTGATGCAATCCCCTCGTCCAGGCAGCGAATACTTTCTGCCAGAATAATGCTTGTGAGTCTCTGCCCAATCTGCTCGTTGCTCATTTTTTGGGCTCTTTGATAAGTGGAAATGAGATGGTCAGACGGCTCAGGGACATTTTTTGTGTGATCATAAAGACCGTTACCTGATTTAACTCCATAGCTTCTTTGCACTACTAGTTCTTTAAGAAGATTCGGAATTTCAAAGCGGCTTCCGTAGTATGTTTCCAGGGTCAGGTTGGAGGCGTAGATTACATCCCAACCAACCATATCCCCCAGTGCAGCAGGCCCCATGGGCAAACCAATGGATTTTGCCGATGAATCCAGTTCTCTTATTCCAGCTCCCTCCTCCAGCAACCACATTGCTTCATTCATCAAGGCTCCCAGTATTCTATTAACCAAAAATCCGGGACACTCCTTAATCTTGATTGGGCGTTTGCCATATAAAAGCAGAAAGTCTTTAACCTTCTCGACGACATCCGGCTCCGTGTCCATTCCTGGTATCACCTCAACAAGAGGCATGATATGGGCCGGGTTGAAAAAATGTGTTCCTATAAACCGGTCGGGTCTGGCTAAAACTGCCCCTATTGCGGAAACAGGCAGAGCACTGGTTGTACTGCAAAGAACAGCATCATTGCTGAGATGTCCCTCTATGTTGATAAGGATCTCACGCTTCAACGAGAGATTTTCAGTCACAGCTTCTATTACAAACTCAGCTTCGGCGAGTCTGGAGATATCTTCACTCACCTGGAGATGACCTAAAAAATTTTCAGCACGCGCCTGGGCCAGCTTCCCCTTTTCCACATCTTTCCCTAAGACATTTTCAAGACGTCCTCTGACCTTTTGAGCTGAATAACGGTCGGCTTCTATTAGAATAACCCTGAAATCTTTAGCCAAAAAGTAGCGCGCCAGGCCGCTCCCCATGATTCCACCGCCTACGACACCGACAGAGCTTAACATGTTGCCCCCCTATCAAGAATTCTTATCACTTTCAACCTTGCCAACAACACTGCTGCCGAGAATTCCCGAAACCCGGTCCGGCACGGATGACATTCCCAAAAGCATAACCTCCCTGGCTGCCTTAGCCAGGTCTCTACCGTCAAAGATCCGTCTGAAAGCAGTCCATTGAAGTAGGATACCGTCATGGATTGCAAGAATAAGCCCTGCCAGTATGTTGGCGTCAAGATCTCTTCTGACGTAGCCCTCCTTCTGAGCCTCCTCGATGATGCGCAGTATGAAGTTGCGCTGTTCATCAAGTATTTTGAAAAATGCCTGTACATGGACATCTTCGGAAGGTGACAGTTCCAGGCTGAGGTTTCTTAAACAGTGTATAAGATCCGTTTTCTCAACTGCAAAACGAGCACAAAACTTGAAGATAGAAAACAGCTTCGAAGAAGCCTTTGTTTCCTTTACTTCTATTTCGCTTTTCATCCGATCGAGGAACTCTCCTCGCAGACGATCAACGACAGCCCCAAGCAATTCCGATTTACTGCTGAAATGCCAGTAAAGCGCTCCTCTGGACACACCTGATGCGCGGGTTATGTCCTCGATGGTCGTGCCATGGTATCCCCTGCGTCCGAACAAATGGGTAGCTGAAGCCAGAAGCATCTCCCGGCTGTCTTTGTTGACCTTCTTTCCTCTAATTACTTTTTCCTTCCTCATTTCCACAGCCCTACAGATCCTCAATGGTTGAAAGAAACCTAGGGCGCCTTTTCTCTTTGAAGGCATTTATGCCTTCAACAAGATCAGCTCCGCCGGCGAGTCGCGACGACGCCATACTCTCTATTCCTAAGCCATACTGAAGGGGTATTGCATATCCCCTGATCGTAGATTGCAGCAGGGCCGCAAGCGCCGGCCTTGACAAGCCTGCAAGTCTTTCCGCCATCTTTCTGGCCGGCAGAATAAAGTCTTCTGCCGGAAGGAGTTCACTGACAAGCCCCCAATCCAATGCTTCCTCAGCTGAAAAACTCTCCCCTGTCAACATCACCTTCAATGCCCTGTTACGTCCCAGCACCCTGGGGAGGCGCTGAGTTCCCCCAAAGGATGGAATAGTACCAAGCTTTATTTCGGGAAGTCCAAAGGCCGCTGAGGGAGTAGCCATGACAATATGAAAGGCCAAGATCAGCTCCAATCCGCCCCCGAAACATGTTCCGTCTATCGCACATACAAGAGCCGTTGGAGAGTTTTCTAGGTCATTCAGGAGGTCCTGCACCATTGATGTAACCCCCCTTGTTGCGGAGATTGTGGTCAGAGCCCCTATTTCTGCAACATTCATCCCAAAGAAAAACTTCCCCGGCGGTCCATAAAGGAGCAGGGCTCCTGTATGGGGATTGCCGGCCTCTTTGATCAAGTCCTCAAGGAGGTTAGTGTAGTTATCTAGAGATATAACCGGATCGCCTTGTATTTGGAGTTCGATATTGCAAACACCTTTTGCGTGGGTCTTTGTCCAACCTGTTATAGCCATAAAAATATTCCTTTCCAGACTACTTATTTTCGACGGCAGAATGAGTGAAGCCGACCTTGTTAACGTATTCGAGCAGGGACTCAGCGCTGTCGGAAAACATTATGCGTCCTCTTTCTATTAAATAGCCCTTCTTCACTATTTTCAGAGCCAGGCGAGTATTCTGCTCAACTAAAAAAAGCGTAAGATCCAACGTTTTGTTCAACTCCTTCAGCACCCGAAAGATTTCACGCACAATGAGAGGCGCCAACCCCGTTGAGGGTTCATCAAGGAGCATCAATTTGGGCTGCGCCATGAGCGCTCGAGAAATGGCAAGCATTTGCTGCTCACCGCCCGATAAGGTGCCTGCATTCTGCTTTCGTCTGTTCTCAAGAATTGGAAATACCGAAAAGACAAAATCCAATTTCTCCTTGTATAGATCCATCTTTGAAGAACTGAGCCAGGAGTAGGCCCCCAGTCTCAGGTTAGCCTGGACGCTCTGATTGGCAAAGATCTCTCTGCTTTCCGGCACAAGACAAATTCCAAATGCAACTCTCTTTTCAGCAGGCACACCGTCAAGTGACTTACCAAGAAACTCTATGCTGCCGCTCACCTGATGCAATAAACCGGATATCACTCTGAGTAGAGTCGTCTTTCCGCTGCCGTTCACACCAACAAGCGCTGTTGGCTCTCCTCTGTCTACAGAAATATTGACGGAATGCAGGACACGGATACCACCGTATCCTGCAATGAGTTCATGAACGTTGAACAGCGGATAGTTATAACTCATCTGAGACACCTAAATATGCTTCCAGGACAGCCTCATTATTTTTTATAGCTGCCGGTGATCCCTTTGCCAGGAGTCGTCCATAGTTCAATACAATTATCTCCTCACACAGATTAATAATGAGATCAATGTCATGTTCAATCAAGACAACTGTCATTCCTGTAGAGTTGATTTCACGCAGCAAAGCGACAAGTTCCATCCGTTCATTGTCGTCAAGTCCTGCACTTGGCTCATCCAGAAGAAGTATCTCCGCTCCGGTGGCCAGGACCCTTGCAATTTCCATTCGACGCGCCTGAGAGAGAGTAAGGTTTTCAGCACGAAGATCTGCAAGATCATCAAGTTTAACAAGTTTGAGCAAGTCCATGGCCTTTTCACGGCTTTTCTGCTCGGCCCGCAATGCCTTGGGGAGCAGCAGCAGATCAGCAAAGAGGCTGCTTCTCACGGTCAAATATGTCCCGGCCATCACATTTTCCAAGGCTGTCATATGCCTGAAAAGCCTGGTTGTCTGAAAAGTGCGGACCATGCCAAGTTTTACTACTTCATGAGGCAGCAATCTTGTTATGTTGCGTTCTTTAAAAAGGATCGTACCTGATGTTACCTTTTCAAGCCCGCTGATGCAGTTAAAGAGGGTTGTCTTACCTGCCCCATTGGGTCCTATAATGCCGACGATCCGACCGGCTGCAATATTGAAAGAAACATCCTGAAGCGCCACAAGGCCCCCGAAAGCTTTGGTAAGTCCGTCAACATAAAGGATATCAAAGGCGATTCTTGACATTCTTCCAAACCTTGCTTATCCGGTTCGAGACCAGTCCCCAGATTCCGCCTGGAGCGATAAGAACTATCAACATAAGCATACAGCCGAAGACCAGCAGGCGGTACTCCTCATAAGACCTCATAACTTCGGGAAGAACTGCAAAAAGAAGAGATCCAACAACTGCGCCCACGGGACTTCCCAAGCCACCGATCACGACAATTATCAAGAACTCCAGCGATGAACCAACTCCAAATATTTCAGGCCCTATATAGTGAGTATGGATGCAGTATACCCCCCCCGACAAACCTGCAAGGACTGCTGCTATAATAAAAGCCCGGACCTTGTAGCCTGCAACTGGAATACCCGTCGCCTCTGCAGCGAGCGTATCGTCTCTTATGGCGGCAAATGCCCTTCCTGACCTGGCAGACAAAAGGTTGTTCAACAGCCATGCCGTCGCAAGCAGCAGAAACCACGCCACATGGAATGTCTTTATAATAGCGCCGGCGCTGTTATCAATAGCCCGGCCAAGGATAAAAGGACTTGGAATATCTGGAATTCCTCCGGCACCTCCCGTGATACTTGGGAGTTCCAGAAAAAGAATCTGCAGTATGAGACCGAAGCAAAGGGTTACCATTGCCAGGTAGTGCCCCTGGAACCTTAGGGCAAGGTATCCCGGAGCTGCCCCTGCCAGGCCTGCTAAAAATCCCCCTGCTGGAAGTGCAAGCCAGAAGGATATCTGAAATTTTGTAATCAGCTGGGCTGTGGTGAATGCCCCTATACCGAAAAAAGCCGCCTGACCAAGTGATATCTGTCCGGCGTTTCCAAGGACAAAACTCAGGCCCAGAGCAACTGTGGCATATATTCCAGCTAAAGTCAGAAGCTGAACGGTGAAGGTGTTAACGCCCAAAAATGGAAACAAGGCTATTACAATCGCAAGGACAAACCAAATAAGGTTTTTTCTTTTATCCATATATAGTTGTCCTAAACCTTCTCACGTCTAGCTTGTCCCATAATTCCTTCCGGACGCAGAGCCAGAACAGCAATAAGCAATCCAAATGAGATGGCATCCTTAAATGCACTAGAAACATAGCCTGTTGTTAAGGACTCGGTGATTCCCAATAACAGACCGCCAGCAACAGCACCAAGGGGATGGGTTATTCCTCCTAAAATAACCGCAACGAACCCCTTGATACCGACTTCAGCAGATAGGCTGCCGCCGGCAAAGGTAATAGGAGCGATAAGGATTCCAGCCACGCCTGCCAAACCTGCTGCAAGGGCCCATGAGGATGAAGTCATGATGTTCACATTAATACCCACCAAACGAGCAGCTTCAGGTTTTTCCGCTGCAGCCATTATAGCCGATCCATAAACCGTGCAGTTAAAGAATATCCATAATCCGGACAAGATAAAGGCAGTTATTATAATTATCCAAAGGGCTTGGGGAATGATCATCACCCCAAGTATATTAATGGGCAACTCACCAGAGATAGCCGGGAACATCAATTCATCTTTTGTCCAGAAGACGTATATTGCCTGTTCGAAAACAAGAAATCCGCCGACCGTCATGAGAATGCTCGATAAAACACTGTGCCTTCCTGCCGGTCCCACAAATGCCTTGTCAAAAACAATCCCCAAGATAGCCGCAACGAAAAATGTAATAAAAAATACAAGCGCATAAGGCAGTTTCCAGGATATCAGAAATGAAAGGGCCACCACTCCGCCCAGTTGAACCAGCGCTCCCTGGGCGAAGTTAATGACCCTTGTTGATATATAAATCAGGTAGTACCCTATGCCTATAATAGCATACACACTTCCGATGGTAAGTCCGCTGACTGTAAACTGGAGCAAGTCCATGCTATAACCTGCCAATCAGGTAACATGTTATTTAGGATATATTTTGGCAGCCGGGTAGTAATCTCCGTTTTTTACAACAGCCATAACATAGCAGCCAGGCTGCAACCCGTTGCATTTATTGGCATCGAATGAAAAGGTCCCCTGTACCCCCTCTAAATTCTTGATGCTTGCAATCGCATCAGCCAACTTGGCATAGTTGCCTTTTGTAATCTTTAAGGCCTCGGCCAACAGAAAGGCAGCATCGTATCCAACCGCCGCGAAAGTGGGAGGCACCGCGCCAAACTTCTTTTGATAGGCATCTATGAAGCCCTTTTCCTTTTTGTTCGGAGCGCCATAATTTATAACTGTGTTGAACAGTAGCCCTTCCCCGCTGTCACCGAGAGCCTGAATCATTTTGTGGGAACCCATCCCTGCCCCGCCCATTAACTTAATGTTTTGCATCCCCAACTGGCTCCAGTTCTTCACTACGACGCCGGGAGCAAAACCTACGCCCCATATCACGATGCATTCGGATCCGGCATTCTTAAGATTAACAAGCTGACCCGTCATTTCACGATCGTTGGACTGATATTTTTCAGTACCCACCACAGTTATTCCCGGAGCAAGCTTCGCCAGAAGCGCTACGAAAGACTCGGTAGATCTGGTTCCGTATTCGTTAGCATCATGAATGATTCCGATCTTTTTTACCTTCAAATTCTCCTTTAGAAAAGCGATCATACCCTCGGCATCCAGCTCATCGGCTGGGGCAGCATTGAAGACCCATTTCTTGCCCTGGCATATGGCAGAATTCCCGGATATGTAGAACTGGGGCACCCCTGCTTTCTCACATGCTGTTGCAACTACATGAATAGTTCCAGATGTGGAGGCGCCGACAACGCCTGCGACCTTATCGCTCTGTAAAAGTCTTTCAATGAGCTGGGGGGTTTTACCGGGGTTGCCCTCGTCGTCATAGGAAAAAAGTTTGAGTTTTCTTCCCAGTACACCACCTGACGTATTAATGTCATCAACGGCAAGTTCAACGCCCTTTTGTTCAGGGTCACCAAGGAAAGCAAAGCGACCGCTTGTGGCAAGTATAGTTCCGATCCTGATTTCTTCCGCTTCAGTCCACTCAGCAGCCAGTAAAACCATCATGGTAAATAAAACAATGCCCGCACCAGAAAACCATTTTTTACATTTCATGATTAGCCTCCAACAGTAGTTTAATAATAGTTGTTATTCTACTCGATGCTATCCGACACTGTGACAACATCAGCTCCGACTAACCAGAAGCGCATAGCCCATCCCCCCCCCCGCACAGAGGCTGGCCAAGCCCAACCTGACATCACGGCGTATCATTTCATGGACAAGGGTTACTACAAGACGAGTGCCGGTGGCGCCGACGGGGTGTCCAAGAGATATACCGCTGCCTTTGACGTTAACCATGCTTCTGTTCAACTTTAAATCCCGCTCGCAGGCCAGATAGTATGATGCGAAAGCCTCGTTGATCTCTATCAACTCCAGATCAGAAAGCGATAAAGCCGATATCTCCAATACCTCTTTTATGGCAGGCACCGGCGCTATTCCTGTAAACTTGGGCTCCGCAGCTTTGATGGACCACGGGCCAATTTTTGCCAAAGGCTCCATCCCGAATCTCTCACATGCTCCTTTTGTTGCCAGCAGTATCGCTGCAGCTCCATCATTGATGCTGCTGGCATTGCCTGCTGTAACCGTCCCATCATGAGAAAATGCCGGCCTCAGTCCTCTCAACTTATCAAAGGTTGCATCGGCCCTGGGATGTTCATCGGAGGCTATAAGTACCTTTCCTGACCGATCTATGATTTCTATTGGAATAATCTCATCACTGAAATATCCCCTGGATTGGGCTTCTACAGCCCTAGCATGTGATTGAGCTGCAAACTCATCCTGCTCTTCTCGTGTTATCTTGTATTCACGGGCAAGTAAATCGGCAGCAATGCCCATCCCCCCCATAATGGGATTTTCCTGCATCCCCCACCAGAGCAGATCTATGGCCTGGGCATGCCTCAACCTCTGCCCCCACCTTAAGGATGGAAATACGTGGGGCGCATTGCTCATTGACTCAACTCCCCCTACCAAAGCAGTCTCCGC
>QZIK01000030.1 GCA_003599015.1 Desulfobacteraceae bacterium
CTATATACCGCACAAACATCACACTTGCGGGAAGCATGAAAGAACTCTATACCGTCATAAGGAAGGGCACAGAAGAAATGTTTGATATACTGGCCGGCAATTACTCCTTCTACTGCCCTTCTGGAAGCGCCTTTCCCAGACGACAGCCCTAATACTCAGGGGGCATGGTTTTTAGCTGCGCCAGGGAAAACACCGGGCCATCCTTGCACACATATTTATCCCCTATGTTGCATCTCCCGCAGATGCCGATACCGCATTTCATTCGCATCTCAAGAGACAAAATGATCCGCTCAGGGGAGAACCCCAGTTTTTCCAGTACCGGCTGGGTAAACTTGATCATTATCGGAGGACCGCATACGATTGCTATGGCGTCTTCGGCGCTTGCAATCTTTTTTTCGGTAATGGCCGGAACAAATCCCACATTGTATTTCCATTTTGGATCATTGGTGGAATCAACCGTTATATGCATGTTTATATCTTTTCGCTGCTCCCACTGGGCTAATTCCTCCTTGTAAAGGAGCATGCCCGGGCTTCTGGCACCATAGACCACGGTGATATCCTTGAACTTTGGGCGGTTTTCCGGGTGGAGCATGTAAATTATGCTCGAACGAAGCGTGGTGAAGGCAAAACCGCCGCCTACTATCACAACGTTTTTTCCCTCCATCTGATCCCAGGGATACCAGTTGCCGAGGGGACCGCGAATACCCATCAAGTCTCCCTTTTTCATATTGTGAAGATGAGAACTCACAAGGCCCACCTTATTGACCGTGAAGCACACGAAACCTTTCTCGGTCGGGGATGAGGCTATACCTATTGGAATCTCCCCCTTCCCGGCTATGGAAAGCTCCGCGAACTGGCCTGGGGTGTAACTGAACTTCACCTCGTCTTCTGGGTTCAGAAACACGAACTTGAAGGTCTTGAGATTCCTGTCCTCGGTCTCAACCGTAATGTCCTCTATACGCACCGGGTAGGGAAGATATGGATTTTCCAACGCAATACCCCCTGCATCAATTCTAGTAATTGTTCATCAATTCGCACACCTGGCGAATATCAATATTAACAGGACAATAGCGGACACACCTTCCGCAGCCTGAACACTGAACACCGTTACCGTATTTATCCACGTAATATTTAAGTTTATGCATGAACCTCTGCCTTACTCTCTGGGTTTTCTTATCCCTGGGATTGTGGCCGGAACCGTGAAGTGTAAAAAGAGGAAACATGCATGAATCCCAGTTTCTTATCCGGTCTCCCTCTTTACCCAAAACCTCATCCTGGATATCAAAGCACCAGCAGGTGGGACAGAGGAAGGTACATGTTCCGCAGTTGATGCAGGAAAAAGCCACTTCCTCCCAGAATGGAGCGTTAAAGAGCTGGTTGACCACCTTATCTTTCAGTTGACGAGTTGGAATCTTTCCCGAAATCTTTTGTCCGGCCCACTCTTCCATCTCCTGGGCCTCTGCAATATCCTTTTCCCCCGCCTTTTGTCCACCTTTGAGTCCTGCAAGAAAACCTTCACCTTTTGCAGTCAGGGAAGTAGCAAGGAACCTGCTTCCCAGGTCATGGAGAATCACGTCAAGCCCCTTTTTCCCGAATGGACCTCCGCCCACCGAAGTGCAAAAGCAGGTGGAGCAAGGCTCATTGCAGCCAAGGCCCACAAATGTGGTACTATCGTGTCTTTTAACCCACCAGGGGTCCTTGAACTCAGGATTGTCAAAGTTGAGTTTAACTATCTGAAAGGCATGTGCATCGCAGGGCCTTATGCCCACAACAGCCTGGGGCTTGTATTCCTTGGACGATTCCTTGAGCACATGGGCATTGGCGTCACCTTCTCCCAGGCTATATTCAAACATTCGTTCAGACTGAGGATATACAAGGGCCTTGGGAGACATCCTTGTATTCTGGTAATTCCAGTCCGGGATGCCCTTTTCGGCAAGAGGCTGAAAGGTGTGCAGATCTCCCTCTTTTACCGGAACAAGGATTCTGGTGGATTTCCTGAGCTCCTCAAGTGCCTTGCCCCAATCATCTTTGGTAAATAACATATTCGTCATGGCATCTACCCCATGTTGGTCTGATATCTGTTATCAATGACCTCTAACGAACGAAGTCATTGTAGTCATTGGGCCTGTAAGTATCCAGGGCCGGTCTCTGATCAAGAGTGAGCCCGGCCTCCCAGGAGAAAAGTTCAAGCGCATCTTTATTAAGTTTTTTGGTGAACTGCCTCATGGGTATGCCCACCGGGCATACCCTCTCACAGGCCCCGCAGTCGGTGCATCGTCCGGCGCAATGATAGGCCCTGAGTATATGGAACGTCATTGTGTCAATGGGGTCACTGCTTTTGCCTACCCACTGAGGCCTTGATTCATCTACAAAGCAGGTGGGACAATAACAAAGAGGGCATGCATTCCTGCACGCATAGCAACGGATACATTTTGAGATGGCCCTTGTGAAAAAATTCCACTTCTTCTCAGATGTCATCTCTTCGATCATCTGCACATCCTTGAACTGATCCACCTCTTTCTGCTCTTCAACAGAAGGTGCAACCATCTCGTCATAGATAACAGGATTGCGGTGGGTGCAAACAAGACAGTTGCGCTGCATTACATCCTTTTTCTTTATTGTCTCTTCAAATCCTCTTCCCTTGACTACAATGGTGTCGCCTTCCTCAATAACCTCTTCCGGTTCCCTGTTGCCTGCAGCCCTTTTGACAGCCCTGTGGTCCACCATGCCTTTGCAGGGAATACCTACAATATAAAGCTGATCCCGGGAAACCTGGTTTTCCAGTATGTGGGTCACAATATTGCGGGAGTTGCACCCGTTGGCGATTATCCCAATCTTGCCTTTCATCTTGGTCAGATAGTTGCAAAGGTTAAGGGCGCAATTGCTGTCCCAATGAAGGATGTCCGCTTTTCCCGGATCGCGGATGACAACAGGATGGTTCATCATGGGAACCGTGCCTTTTGTATAGCCGATGAAGGCCTCCACTTTTCCCTCTTCAAGCAACTTTCTGGCGGTTTCCCGTATTTTTTCGGTATACTCGAGCATCACGCCACCTCGGCTCTCTTCTTGATTAAATACTTTGCCGGCCCAAGGGCCTTAACCTCAGCAGCCACCGCGTTGGCGGTCTCTGCGAACTTAATCCCCTCAGCCGAGGAGATCCATGAAAAGTGGAGCCTTCCCGGCTCAATTCCAATATGTTCCAAGAGTCCTTTAAGCAGGGCGAACTTTCTTCGTGCGTAAAAATTACCTTCCAGGTAATGGCAGTCTCCGGGGTGTCAGCCCGAGACCCATACTCCGTCAGCCCCGTGCCTGAACGCAGCCAGGATAAATTTGGGGCTTACCCGTCCTGAGCAGGGTACCCTGATTATCCTGAAGTTGGGCGGATACTGAAAGCGGCTGACACCTGCCAGGTCCGCAGCTCCGTAACTGCACCAATGACATAAAAAGGTGGTAATCTTTGGTTGCCAGTCGTTCATTCTCCTCTCCTGTTGACGGTTTCAAAAAAGAAACCAAATGATAGTCAACTCCTTTAGATTTCGTTGATCATTGCCATTATCTGATCTGTCCCAAAGCCTTTGAGATTGATAGCCCCTGATCTGCACGAGGCGACGCAAAGGCCACAACCCTTGCAAAGCACAGGGTTGATCTCAGCCCTCCCTGTAAAAGGACCCTTTTCTATCGAATGGGGTGCCGAGTATGGGCAGATGCTTATGCACACACCGCAACTGCTGCAATAAAGCGGATTAATCTGCGCTACGGTACCGCTTACCCTTACGTTCTTCTGCGCAAGGAGCCTCACCGCCCTTGAGCTTGCCGCCTGGGCATGAGCAACCGATTCATCAATAGGTTTTGGATAGTGTGCCAATCCGCATAGAAACACTCCATCCGTTGAAAACTCCGAAGGGCCAAGTTTGGCATGGGCCTCCACAAAAAACCCATCCTCATTCATCGGCACCTTGAAAAACTGCGCAAGCTTCTCGTCTCTATAAGGAACAATGGCTGTGGCCAATGCCAGCAGGTCGGCATGTATAACCAGGCTTCGGCCCAGGATATGATCTGCAACCTCTATTGCAAGACCATCAGGTGATGCTGAAACCTTGGGCCTGTTTTCCAGGCTGAAGCGCACAAAAATGACTCCCTTCGCCCTCGCCTTGCGATATAAGTATTCCCTTTCTCCGTAGGTTCGAATATCCCTGTAAAGTATATATACATCGACCTCCGGATTCGTCTCCTTTATGTGAAGAGCACTTTCAATAGAGTGGGTGCAGCAGACCCTTGAACAGTAAGGTCTTTCCGGCTCTCTCGATCCGACGCACTGAATGAATACAGCCGTATTTATGTTCTTAAGTGCAGGATCATCCGCCATGAAGAGTCTGTCCAGCTCAAGATGGGTAACAACCCGCTGGTCCTTTCCGTAAAGGTATTCTGTCGGCTTGTATTCAGAGGCACCCGTGGCAAGAACCGTTATGCCGTGCTCCAGGACCTCGCTTCCCGCTGATGAAGCCAGTGTGGTCTTGAAATTCCCTACAAATCCCTCCACATTAGAA
This sequence comes from Desulfobacteraceae bacterium, assembly GCA_003599015.1. GTDB lineage: Bacteria > Desulfobacterota > DSM-4660 > Desulfatiglandales > Desulfatiglandaceae > CG2-30-51-40. Next base: position 4,548 of record QZIK01000030.1, read on the forward strand.
AGCTCGGTACCAAGGCGCAGCTCAATGCGGCTGTCGGATCTTACCGACTCAATCAGGGAATCGAGTTGGTGCTTTACCTTTTCGCCCTTCCAGGTCTGAAATAAATTGAGTGCATTACCGCCCAGGTCGTTGGAACGCTCAACCAGACATACCGCGTATCCCTGGCGACTTAAGGTCCGGGCGGCCATCATTCCTGAAATGCCTCCTCCTATTACCATTGCCTTCTGGTTGATGGCAAGCTGTGCTTCCTGGAGGGGTTCCATAAGGGCAACCTTGGCCACCGCCATGCGAACCAGATCTTTTGCCTTTTCAGTGGCCTTTTCAGGATCATCCTTGTGGACCCAGGAATCCTGATTGCGGATGTTGGTCATCTCAAATAGATATCTGTTGAGTCCAGCGTTGACCAGTGTCTCCTGAAAAAGCGGTTCATGGGTCTTTGGCGTGCAGGCCGCAACGACTATCCGGTTAAGGTTATTGGCCTGTATTACCTGTGTCATGGCCTCCTGTGTATCCTGGGAACAGGAATAGAGGTTATCTGTCACGAATTCAACATAGGGGAGGGTTTTTGCATAGTCTCTAACTCCCTTTACGTCCACTACCCCCCCGATATTAATACCGCAATGGCATACGAACACACCTATCCTGGGTCTTTCTCCCCTGATGTCGCGCTCCTGTATTATCTCCTTTTCCCTGGTAAGGGTATTTCTTGCCTCGCTGAGAAGCGTTCCTGCCTCGGCTGCCGCAGAACTTGCCTCTATAACCGACTGGGGAATGTCCTTGGGGCCCTGGAATGCACCGCAGACATAAATTCCTTCTTTATTTGTAGCAACTGGACTGAAGGATGACGTACTGCAGAATCCTCCTTCTGTGAGTCCGACACCCAGCTTTTCGGCCAGTTGCGCAGCATCGCGGGAGATCTCAAGCCCTATTGAGAGGACCACCATGTCGAAGCTCTCCTCAACAAACTCTCCCTTTTCAGTGGCGTACCCTAACACCAGATCATCGCTTCCCTGCGCAGGTTCTATGCTGTGAACCCTGGAACGTATAAATCTGACCCCGTGCTTTTCACGGGCTCCGTCATAATATCTCTCAAATTCCTTGCCGTGGGTGCGCATATCCATAAAAAATATCGCACAGTCAAGGTCGCTGCCGGAGTGTTCTTTTGCTATCACCGCCTCCTTGATGGCGTACATGCAGCATACGGAAGAGCAGTAACCGTGATCGCACCTGTTGATGTCCCTTGATCCCACGCACTGAAGCCATGCGATCTTTTTGGGTTCCTTATGGTCCGACATCCTCACCAGATGTCCCATGGTGGGTCCGGAAGCTGAGAGGATCCTTTCGAATTCCATGGAGGTCATAACGTTGGGATGTTTGGCATAGTTATAGGCAACGAATCTTGAGGGATCAAAAGGTTTAAATCCAGGAGCAAGGACGATAGCACCCACATTCAGTTCCACGATTTCATCCTGTTGCAAATGGTCTATTGCCTTGACTCCGCAAAAATCAGCGCAAATCTTGCAGCCACCCGTCTTAAAATGAATGCATTTATTTCTATCTATCGCCGGAGTATTTGGGATTGCCTGCGCATAGGGGATATAAATCGGTTTTCTACCCTTGAGCCCCATGTCATACTCGGAAGGAATCATCTCTACATCACGTGACGAGTGGCTCTCCTTTACAACATCAATACTGATGTGACCTGTGGGACATACCGAGGCGCACGCCCCGCATGCAAGACAGACTTCCGTATTTTCATGGAAAGGAGTATCAACACTCATCTCCAGGCCGCGACCTGTAAGGCTTATTGCCGATGCTCCCATCCTTTCGCAGACCCTTGTGCACAAACCACACAGGATACAATCGTCATCGCCCTTCTTAAAACGTGGCTCTTCGATTCCGTATTCCGCGGCAAGCTTCTTCAGCAGAGGGACTTCCGGACATCTTGCCAGAAGCATCTCCACAATGAGCTTTCTTCCGTCGCGTACGATCTCGGTATCGGTTCTGACCTCCATACCTTCCCATATGGGATAGTTGCAGGCTGTGACAAACCGGCTGCGGCGCCCGTCAAAGAGCTCAACCGTGCAAATACGGCACATCCCGGCCGGCTCAAGGGCCTTATGATGGCACAGGGTCGGTATATCAACGCCGTTTCTTTCAGCGACCTGTAGAATATACTCCCCTTCTTCCCCCTGAACCGTATTGCCATTCAATTTGAAGGTAACCATGGGTTCAATCCCTCTTGAATCCTTGTGTTTGTTTTTACTTAACTACAACTGCATCGAACTTGCACGCTTCATAACATATCCCGCACTTGATGCACTTTGATTGATCCAGAACGTGGATCTTTTTCTTCTCCCCGGTTATTGCCTCCTGCGGGCACTTCCTCGCACAAACCTGGCAGCCTGTACATTTTTCCTTATCTATCTCGTAATAAAAAAGAGCCTTACAAACACCAGCCGGACACTTCTTGTCCCTTATGTGGGCCTCGTATTCATCCCGGAAATATACGATAGTTGTCAGAACAGGATTAGGAGCAGAGGTTCCGAGACCGCAGAGAGAGAATTTCTGAATCATCGCCCCGAGTTCCTCAAGTAGTTCAATATCGCCATCCTTTCCTTTGCCAAGGCAAATGTCGGTCAGGATATCAAGCATCTGCTTGATTCCCTCACGGCAGGGGTTGCACTGTCCGCATGACTCTTCTTTAAGGAAATCAAGAAAATAACGGGCTACGTCCACCATGCAGGTATCCTGGTCCATGACTATCATGCCGCCCGAGCCCATGATGGAACCCACCTTGGTCAGTTCGTCGAAATCCACTCCCAGGTCCAGATACCTTTCAGGGATGCACCCGCCTGAGGGGCCGCCGGTCTGCACCGCTTTGAATTCCTTCTTCTTAGGAATACCTCCGCCTATGTCATAAACTATTTCTCTGAGGGAAATACCCATAGGCACTTCAACAAGACCCGTATTATTTACCTTGCCGACAAGGCTGAAAACCTTTGTTCCCTTACTCCGCTGAGTCCCCATGCCCGCGTACCACTTGGATCCCTTGAGAAGAATTACAGGCACATTTGAATATGTCTCAACGTTATTGAGGTTGGATGGCATATTTCTAAATCCCTTCTCAACCGTATGGACATACTTGGCCCTCGGCCTCCCTACCTTACCTTCCAGCGACGCCATAAGCGCCGTAGACTCGCCACATACAAAAGCGCCTGCGCCGGTGGAAATCTTTATACGGAAACTGAAATCACTCCCGCCTATGTTGTCACCGAGCAAGCCATAGCTTTCAGCCTGTTTGATTGCTGTAATCAGTCGCTTGACAGCCAGAGGATATTCATGCCTCACATAAATAAACCCTTCTTTGGAACCTATCGCGTATCCTGCAATAAGCATCCCCTCCAGGACACTGTGAGGATCACCCTCCAGAACGCTGCGGTCCATGTAAGCGCCCGGATCTCCTTCATCGGCATTACATATTATATACCTTTCGCCTCTATGCTTGGCACATGTCTCCCATTTTATGCCGGTGGGGAACCCTCCTCCACCCCTGCCTCTTAGTCCGGACTCCTTGATGGTGGCTATGATCTCACGGGAACTCATCTCGCCGAGGGATCTGAGAAAAGCAAAATATCCACCCCTTGCTATGTATTCCTCTATTTGCTCAGGGTCGATATAACCGCAATTGCGCAAAGCAACTTTAACCTGCTGTCTGTAAAACGGGATCTCTTCCAGGTAGGGGATACCATCTATTGCCGGAATGTGAGCTTGAGGGTTTTCAAGTTCATCCTCCAGGATGCTCCTGGGATCTTTCATCTGTCCGAGCACAAGTTTTTTCTTGAACTCCTGATTCTTGTAATCCTCAATAGCCTCAATAATCTTATCCTCTGTAATGTGCCTGTACATTACCCGAGGCTTCCCCTTAGACAAGACCTCTACAAGCGGCTCTTCCTCGCAAAACCCGATACAGCCTGTCCTGCATATTTCAATATTTTTGTCATCAGACAGATTTTCCACAGCTCTTTTATAGGAGGCCTGGGCACCTGCCCCTATGCCGCATGAAGCCATTCCTATATTTACTTTTATTCTCTCAGGATAGTAAAGTTTAGCTGAATAATCCCGACTGAGCCTTTCTAAATCTGCGATCGTTTGAATCTTCATAAGATCCGCCCTTAAATTTATTGTTTCAGACCGTTGTATAAATATCAGGCATATTTACTTAGAATATTTTCAACCATATCACCGCTTATCCGACTGTGTATATCTTCGTTTATCTTTATTACCGGACCTAGACTGCAGCACCCTATGCAACGGACTCCTTCCAGAGTAAACCGCATGTCTTCCGTTGTCTCTCCGGTATCAATCCTAAGAATCTCCTTTAACCTGTCCATTATCTTTCCGCCGCCGCGAACATGACAGGCAGTGCCCAGACAGACATAGATGATGTTCTTGCCTCTTGGCTCAAGACTGAAAGTCTTATAGAAAGTTGCCACACCGTATATCTGGCTTAAAGGGACACCGGTTTTTTCAGACAGGTAGGCTAATGTAGGTTTTGGCAGATAGTTGTAAGTGTTTTGAATCGCCTGCAGTATCATTATGAGGTTTTCTTTGTCCCTCGAATACTCATCATCAATGATTCGGTCTAGCTCCATGAAATCCAGCTCTATCACAGGCTTGGTGCATAAGGCAGTTGTCTCACGCATTTCTGGCACTCCCCAAGGCCCTAAAGTTATAAGCCAACCTTATCGGGCTGTTCCTCAAGAAATTTGATGGGTAACCGGACAGTTCTCTACGCAGACACCACATCCTGTGCATAGATCCATATTGATGCTGCGCGCCCGTTTCTTTATTTTAACCTTGAAATTCCCCGGAGAACCCTCCACGGACTCAAGATCGGAGTAGGTGATTAATTCAATGTTGAGATGCCGGCCGACCTCGACCAGTTTGGGCGAGATAATTCACATTGCGCAATCATTTGTTGGAAAGGTCTTATCCAGTTGCGCCATAGCCCCTCCTATCGAAGGGCTTCTTTCTAAGAGATATACATAGTAGCCGGAATCAGCCAAGTCCAGTGCGGCCTGCATCCCGGCAATTCCACCACCCACAACCAGTACGGAACCCTGAACTTTTTCAGCCATTGTCAATCCCCTTATTATCCAGTTAATGGCTACCTTCCATTTCGCCCTATCTCTTACAGGGCTTGCAACAGTTAAGTCAAGTAATTTTTCGGTTATTGATAGCTCTGTAACGATAATATATTACAGATAAAAGTTGGCCTTAATTTAAACAAGTAATTTCGTTTATATCAGTCATCAAATATTATCCTTTGGATAAAACCGGGATGGGTAAAATCTACAGGACTCCAGCGGCTTCCTGGCGGGATATTCCCCCTGCATAAGGCAGGGGGGGGGCAGATCATGACAGTTCAGGCTGCAAGACTTAGGGCGTTTTCAGCGGCCTGGCGTATCTCGGCCGGGGTAAAGGGTTTTGCCAGAAAATCAACTGCGCCCATCCTGGCAGACTCAACCGCCGCCTCTATACTGGCATATCCGGTTATGATGACAACCATGGCGCCGGGCCTCAGATCCCTGATGGCCTTCAGCAGCTCCAGTCCCTTAACTCCAGGCATCTTAAGGTCCAATAAAACCAGGCTGTATTCTTTTTGTCTTAGGCTTTCAAATGCCTCCTCTTTGGTTAAGGCCTGGTCAACCTGATAACCTTTTTTTGTAAGGATCTTTCTTATGTTGTTATTGACGGCTGCTTCATCGTCTATAACCAGCACGCCCTTGGCAGTTTTATCTTCAGGTCTTTTAACCAGAACCGTTTTCCTTTGTTTATCTTCAGACGAAGTTTTGAAGGCTCGCTCCTTAAGAGATTCATATGGAAGAAAAACTACGCCGTCATGATGCAGATTCATGACGTATTCAGGCCCTGTGACAGCCGCCACCTCCTCATATTCAAAGGGCTGATCAATCCCTATGAGCCTTCTTGTG
>QZIK01000050.1 GCA_003599015.1 Desulfobacteraceae bacterium
CCCGGTGAAGTACATCCCCGGCGCCAAAGAAAAATAGGTGTCCCTGAAACGCTCATGGTTTCCATATATACTCCTTGCCATGCCCGGCCAGGGTTTCCTTATGCAAAGAACCCCTTCCTGGTTGGGGTAGCGGACCTCTTCTCCGGTCTCGTCAAGAATAACAGGGTCAACTCCGAAGAAAGGAAATGAGCAGGAGCCTGGTTTGATAGGGGCAACGCCCGGAAGGGGTGTGAGCATGTGGCCTCCTGTCTCGGTCTGCCACCAGGTATCCATTATGGGGCACCAGTCCCTTCCGACATTATGGTAGTACCATCGCCATGCCTCAGGATTTATCGGCTCTCCAACTGATCCAAGGAGCCGCAGAGAAGAGATGTCATGCTTTTTAACGTGTCCGGAGCCTTCTTTTGCAAGGGACCTTATCACCGTAGGTGCAGTGTAGAACTTGTTTACCTTGTATCTGGAAACTATCTGCCAATATCGGTCAAGGTCGGGGTAGGTCGGCACACCTTCGAACAAGACACCGGTAAGTCCGTTGATCAAGGGCCCGTAAACACCATAGCTGTGCCCGGTCACCCAGCCGATATCGGCAGTGCACCAGAAGATTTCATTGTCTTTGAGATCAAAGACAAGGCGGGTGGTGATAGCTGCGAAAAGGAGGTAACCGCCGTGTGTGTGTACTACTCCCTTGGGCTTGCCGGTACTTCCACTTGTGTAGAGTATAAACAGAGGGTCCTCTGAATCCATTTGTTCGGGGGCAACGCTGGAGGGCAGTGACGGGTCAGACATTAATTCATGCCACCAGAGGTCCCGGCCTTTCTCCATCATTACGTCAAGGCCGTTTCTTTTTACGACCAGTATCTTTTCCATGTCAGGGCATTTTCGTAAGGCCTCATCAACGTTTTTCTTTAATGGAACTGCCTTGCCGGCCCTGAATGATCCATCTGCAGTGATGACAAGGGTCGCCCCGCAGTCTTGAATTCTGTTGGCTATGGCCTCAGCGCTAAAACCCCCGAAGACGACGCTGTGGATTGCCCCTATCCGCGTGCAGGCAAGCATCGCCACCGGAAGCTCCGGGATCATGGGGAGATATATCAATACGCGGTCCCCTTTTTTTACCCCCTGTCGCTTCAATACAGCGGCAGCCTTTACGACATCATGATGGAGTTCCCTGTAGGTTATGGATCTTCTCTCTGCAGGGTTGTCGCCTTCCCAGTAATAGGCAATCTTTTCTCCAAGGGTGTCCAGGTGCCTGTCAAGACAGTTATAGCTGGCATTAAGGGCGGCTCCATCGAACCATCTTATGATCGCCTCATCGAAGTCGTAGCTCAAAACCTTATCCCACGGCCGGTACCAGAAGATATATTTACCCGCCTGCTCCGCCCAAAACCCTTCAGGATCATTTATGGAACGATCGTACATCCGCCTGTATTCTTCTATGCCCTTTATGTAAGCGATACTGCGGTATTGTTCCAGGTGGGCGTCATACCACTTGGGGTTTTTATCGGTCATTTCCTGCGCATCCTCCTTTTATTATCTATTCCTTCATGTTGGAAGGGTCCCCTGCCGGGATTCCGAGTTCCCTGGCTCTCAGCACCCGCCTCAGCAGCTTGCCGGCCTTGGTTCTGGGGAGGGAATCCATGAATTCAACCTCCTTGAGCGGGACATCAGGAGATAGATTGGCTTTAACAAAAGCGCGAATCTCCTGGTTAAGGCGGTTTGAAGGCGTAAAAGCCCTGCTTAATGTTATAAATGCCTTAAGCGATGGCTGTCCGCCTTTGTTGGCCTTGCTGATTACAGCAGCTTCGCATACTGCGGGATGTCGGCACAGGATCTGCTCTATATCATAGGGGCCTATCATTTTTTCCCCTATCTTTATCAGGTCGTCCACTCTGCCCTGGTGATAGAAGTAACCCTCTTCATCCTTAAGGGCCATGTCTCCCGTAAGAAACCATCCCTTATGCCGGAAATACAGTTCGTATCTGGGTCTGTCCTTCCATATGCCAGCCATAAGGGCAGGCCAGGGTACCTTGAGTGCAAGTTCTCCCATGCTCATTAGAGGGAGAGATTCGCCTGCCTCATCCAGGATGGAGGCATCTATTCCGGGGACAGGCTTGCCCATGGAACCGGGTTTGAGATCCATGAATGGGAAATTGGCAATACAAATCATGCCGGTTTCACTCATCCACCAGGTATCGTGCGGCGAAAGCCTGAATCGCTCCTTGAACCAGTAGAAAAGCTCTGGCAGCAGTGCTTCACCAACAGCAGAGACATGATTGAGCCTGGAAAAATCGTATCTTGTCGGAAGATCGTCCCCCGCCTCCATAAGTTTTCTTATGGTCATGGGCGTTGTATACCATACTGTAACGCCGTATCTTTCAAGGGTCCGGTACCAGGTTGAAGCGGAAAAGGGAGCCCCTTGAACAACGCTTGTCGCCCCGCAAAGCCATGGCACGAAAGTGCCGTATATGGTGCCCGTAACCCATGCCGGATCTCCATCGGTCCACAGTACTGAGTTGTTGTTGAGACTCAGAACGTATCGGCCTGTGGCAAGATGTCCGGTCATGTCTTTGTGTGTATGCAGGACTCCTTTTGGAGGTCCTGTTGAGCCGGAGGTGTATATCAGGTACAAGGGGCTTTCTTCTTTGAGCCATTCCGGTTCCTGCCATGGAGGCATGGTTTTGATGATCTCTGATGCAAGCACCTCGCCGGGAAAATACCTCGGAAGTATACCCTCCGTGTATATGAGATATTCCACCGAAGGCATGGAATCAAAAGGGAGTCTTTCGGCTAGATCAGGATGTGTGAGGATACCTTTTGGCTCTGCATCCCGAATACGTTCTTCCAGTTCCTCTATGCCGAGTGTAGTAAATATGGGACAGAAAATAACCCCGATCCTGGCGCAGCCCAGCATGGCATAATAAAGCTCCGGAGATGCATGAAGAAATATAAACAGCCGGTCTCCGGCTCTGAAGCCCAGTTGGAGAAGCATTGCCGCCCATCGGCATGAGATCTCCATAAGCATACGGTAGGTGAGTGTAACAACCATTTGGCCCTTTTCGAAGACAAGGGCCTTTTGATCCTCGGTTTCAGGGGATTTTCCCCACCGATCCAGGGCTTCGTGGACTATGTTTACCTTTCCGCTTTCAAACCAGGTGAACTCTTTCTTAATAGCTTCCCAGGAGAAATTCCTTGCAGCCTTTGAGTAAGGCCCCAGGGGAGAGTTGGGATCTTCGGCAGGGATTTTTGCTTTGATCATTTCCCGTCTTTCCTCTCAGGGTTTAACCTGTTGAGCCAGGTAAGCCTTGAAAAATAGGCAGAACCCGGCCTGTTTTAAACGGTTAGGCCCTAACGGATTATCTTCAGTAAAAAATCCAATATTTCCTTTGCATGGCTTCTTTCAGTGAAATCGCTCAGAACCGGGCCGAATCCATTGAAGCTTTTTATTTCGGCGCTTGCAGAATAGCAGCCATCAGAGAAATCTAAGACAAAGACACGGGACTCTAATTCCGAATAGAACGCGTTTCTGGATCCTCCACCCATATATCTTGCATCTGTCTCGATAAAAACCATGATTGTCTTTTCCCTGGTTGGGTCCTCAGTCAGTCTTCCTTCCAATCTGAGCATTTCCTTTAGCTCAAAAGCGATCTTGGTTGGGATATAAGGTGCTGTCTCAAAGCTGCCTGCCCTTGTTACAACGCTGCCGACAGTATACCCCTTTCTGGAAAGGGGAATCCTTTCATCAATAAAAGGGGTGCCCCTCATTGAAGTGCAGGCGAGAATAGAAAGAAACAGACCGGAGATGATAATCAGCGTTTTCCCTCTCATAGCCATCCTCCTTTCTGCCAAGTCCCATTAACATCCGGCCGTACCTATTTTCTTAGATAGTTTCCGATGGCTTCCTCAATATCGGAAGGTATGCGGATTCCTCTTTCCTGTAAACGCGAGCGATATTTGTCAAAGGACTGTACATGCCTTCCTGAGGAAACCAGCAACTCCAGGTATTCTCCAAGTTTTTCTTCTACCCTGAGACGAAATGACTCCCTTGTCAGAAGAAGATTTTCAACCCTTTTTATCAGTCTCAGATTAACGGCTCTGCAGACCATCCTGTAAAATATGAATCGCTGGAGATGACCATCTTCCATATCTTCTCTTAATATAGCGTCCGCTACTCTGTCCAGGTCTATACTGTCGCACACCTCTGTTTCAACCCCCTTTTCTTTAAGGGCATCAAAGACTGCACGCAGCGGCCTCGGTACACCGCAGGTATCCTCCTCATCAAGGACGCAATCCCTGCTTCGCATGTAAACAACCAGATCCAGGTCTGAATGCTTTTCAGCCATTCCAAAGTTAACTGAGCCAAGGAGGTCAAATCCAACCTCCATGGATTGTTTTTCGATATCCCGGTATATCTCCCTGAGCTTTGCGATCAGTTCTTTTGCTTCAGGGGTTTCGTAATTAAGAAAAAATTTTTTGATTCTGAGAAGTTCTCTTATGGGCTTACTATGTGTGATTCGAGGTATTTTTCCTCCAGCCAGGGCATATCGTTGTTCATCTAATATCACTGAGTCGGTCTTTTCCTTTACGGGAAGCCATTCAATAATGGTGAATGGCTTCCCTTTTTCAAGCCTCCTCATGGATGCCCTTTCAATATCGGTCCCGGAAATGCACAGGTCCAGGAAATAACCTCCAGGGCGGATGCCTGATGCCTCAGCCGCATTACCGAAGTTGGAAGGGTTGATGAAGTAAGAACCATCGCATCTTTCAAATCCCCAGCTTTCATGGTTGTGACCGGAAAGTACCACCAGTTTTCTTCCTTCATCTATGTGCCGCCTTACAGAATGGCAACCCGTGTTTCCATAACATGGAATACAGTCCAAAAATCCGTAGGCCGGCTGATGAAGAACCAGAATGTTCGGGGCTGTCTGAGACAGAAAGCTGTAAAGCTCGTTTTCATCATAAGGCACCTGAAGATGCTCAGGGATTCCCGGGGTGGAGATCCTTGCTCCTCCATATCCGGCTATCCTGATGCCTAATGATTCTATGGATCTTTTATGGAGGTCCCTTTGTTTCAGTGCAGTGCCTGCCAAGTCCGTGTCATAGTTTCCGGGAAGCACAAATACCCTTTTTTCAGGCCGAGCCGCCAGGATTTTTTCAAGCCGCACATAGGATCCAAGCAGATATTTTACGGCAACTTCAGCTAGTCTTATATATTCCTCGGCTGAATGCCTTATTTTTCCCTTTCTCCCTCCCTCAAGGATGGCCCTTGCCCTGTCAATAAGTTTGAGATTCGTTGAAAATGATCGCATATCAGCGCGGCTTCCTTCGGCAACATCCTCAGCTGCCTCTGAAAAACGCCAGGCGTCTTTGTATGTTGCGAAGGCCCTCGCAACCAGATCGCCGCATATGAGATAGATGTCCGCCGAGGTGTTATCAAGGAGTTCTCCTACCCCTCTAAAGGCGTGGTGGACATCTGTGGCGAAGATAATTCTCATGCAGCCTTTAGCACCTCTGCAGCCTTCCCGATGGCTTTCAATTTCCCAGGCAGGTCCTTTTCCATATTCACGTTTATGGGTATCGTTAAGGCCTTCGATAGAATGGATGATGTTATTGGGAGCGCTTCCGGATGAAATGAAGCTCTTACCGCTCCCTCTGGGTCCCTGAATGGATAACCAGAGGAAAGCGGGCTTTTCCCTTCAAGGAGATGCTCCCATTTTCCATAATAATGCCATGTGTTTTCGTGCCAGTAAACCGGAGGACTTCCCTCCTGGGCCATGGCCATAGCAAATGTCCGGGCTTTTTCGGTCGTGGGCAGGAAAAAGATGAGAAAGGAGGCTATGTCGCCTTCCGGATCAGGCAAGGTTCTAAAAGTTACTCCTTTAACAGCGGTCAAAGCATCCTTCAGGACTTGTTTGTTTTCCCTCTGTCTTTTTATGATTACGGGGTCAAGTTTTTCTAGCTGCGCCAATCCGAGAGCGCCCTGAAGCTCCATCATACGGTAATTGAATCCTACGAAATTGCGCTTTTCCAATCCCCTTCCCACCCTTACATCATGGTCATGGCCGTGGTCATGATATTCCGATGCCCGGGTATAAAGGTTTTGGTCATCGGTTGTCACCATTCCTCCTTCCCCTGTGGTTATGGTCTTTACAGAATCAAAGGAGAAACAGCCCATGGCGCCAAAGGAACCGAGTTTTTTTCCCTTGAAGGAGCCCCCGCACGCCTGGGCCGTATCTTCAATAACCGGGATGCCAAGCTTATTTGCCACCCCTGTTATTTCATCTATTCTGGCCTGCCCCCCGCACATATGAACAGGTAAGATCGCCTTTGTTCGAGAAGTAACCTTTTTCCGGATGGCTCCAGGGTCCATGCAGAGGGTGTCATCAATCTCTGCGAAAATCGGGATAGCACCAGCCTCAAGGATTGCCTCCCATGTGGCAACAAAGGTGAATCCCTGGGTAATCACCTCATCTCCGGGTCCTATCCCTAGTGCGGCCAGGGCTACCTTCAGGGCAGCGGTTCCGGAAGAAACGGCCAGGGCGCATTTTACACCGCAATATTCGGAAAAGGCTTTTTCAAATTCGGCTACCTTGTAGACGCCTGCTCTCTGGGCGTGGAACTCATAACGGAACAACACCTTGGAGGCAAGGACCTCCAGTATCTGTTTTTTTTCCTCTTCTCCTAAGACTTCATAACCAGGCATATGGTTCTCCTTATTAAACTTTAGTATTCGCCCTTGAAGGCTAGTCTATATATCTCCGCAGCAGAATCAACCGTGATAGGCCTTGGGTTGTTTGCCAGAGGCCTCGCCACCTTCATTGCTCCCTGGGCCATCTCCGGTATTGCCTCAAAAGGGATTTGAAGCTCCTTGAGAGTTGCAGGGATTCCTATATCCCTTGAAAGAGCGGCCACTGACTCTGATGCCTGCATAGCGGCCTCTCTCAAGGAAAATCCTTCTACTTCTTCACCCATGGCCCTTGCAATCGCTGTGAATTTCGCCATATTGCCGGGGTAATTGTAGGCCAGCACATAGGGCAGCATTACTGCATTGGCTATCCCGTGCGGGATATTGAAAAGCGCCCCTAAGGGGTAAGCCAGCGCGTGGACTGCTCCTACTCCGGCCATCGCAAGTCCCAACCCTGCCATATAGCTTCCCTCAAGCATGCTCTCTCTGTATATCATGTTTGATCCTTCGTAGACGGCTCCTCTTAAATTCCTGGCTATGATTTCAATTGCCTTAAAAGAAATTGTCTCGCTCAGGAAGTGTGCCTGCAGGGATGTAAAGGATTCAATTGCATGGGTAAGGGCGTCCATGCCCGTGTAAGCAGTGGGGTAGGGGGGCAGCGAAAAAGTCATTTCAGGATCCAGAATCGCTGCACTTGGATAGAGATAAGGGCTGTTTATCCCGCCTTTGCTCTTGGTTTCGCGCATGGTAAATACGGCTGTAAATGTCACCTCGCTTCCGGTTCCGGCTGTTGTGGGGACCATAACAGAAGGAAGCCCGGGATTCCGGACAAGTCCCAGTCCAATATAATCGGTAGCTTTTCCGGGGTTGTTGGCAAGGACCGCGACCGCCTTGGCCACATCCATTGTGCTCCCTCCTCCCAGCCCGACTACGCCGTTTGCCTTTTCCCTTCGAGCTATCTCAGCCCCTTCATCCGCAAGAGAAGGGGAGGGCTCCGGGGTTACCTGGAAGTAAGGGATAAAATCAATCGTGTTTTCCTTTAGGGACTCCTGAGCCGCTGATACAAATGCGCTCTGCGCCAGCTCCTTGTCCATAACAAGGAGAACTCGCTTCGATCCAAGGGAGGCACATTCCGCACCCAGCCTCCGTAGTGAACCCTTTCCGAAAAGGATCCTCTTTACTCCTTCAACTGTAATGAGCCTTTCCATTCTTTTATAATCTCCCATCTAAGATCAAATCTTGAACATGCAACCTTAGCCTCTCTTCAACTTGGTTACTCGAATGATATCTTAAATTGCATCAGTAGATAAAGCAACACTGGAATACCAAACCTGTCATTGCGTGACGCCCCGTCTTGGATCAGGTGTATTCTTAAAGCATGGTTAACCGTTCGAAGGATGGTGTATTTGAGTCAATTCAAAGATAAATCATGAACGATTAGGCTGGATGCAAGAAGGCCGCAGCGAAGATGGGCGAGCTATAGACAAAATGGTTGTGGAGAATAATAACAACAATGAAAGCATGGGCAAAGGGCCCATTACACTTTTAGCAAGCAGCCCATTCAATGATGGCTGCACCCCAGGTCAAACCCGCGCCAAAGCTAGCCATTAGAACCAGATCTCCGTCTTTAAGTAAACCCTGACGGTTAGCCTCATCCAGGGCAATGGGGATGGAGGCTGAGGATGTATTGCCGTAGCGATCCAGGTTGGTGTAGACCTTTTCCATGGGTATTCCAAGGTTTTCAGCCATGGCCATTATTATGCGGATATTCGCCTGGTGGGGTATCACGATGGAGATGTCCTTGCTTGAGAGGTTGTTCTGTCTGAGCGCCCTTGAGGCTATTTCTGAAAGACACCCCACAGCTCGCTTGAAAAGCCTGTTTCCCTCCATCTTAAGTTGAAATGGTTTGAGGTCTATACATTCAAGGGACTGAGGAAGCAGGGATCTCTCGTATGATGAGTAAAGCAGATCCCAGAATGTACCGTCTGATTGAAGATGGGTTGACATGATCCCTCTGCCGTTTCCTGAGGCAGAAAGGACAACTGCCCCTGCTCCGTCACCCAAGAGAACGCAGGTGCTCCTGTCCTGCCAATTAACTATGGTGGAGAGCCTTTCTACTCCAAGTACCAGTATAAGCTCGGCAGTCTCCGCCTTGATGGCGTTATGGGCCATCGTAAGACCATAGAGGAAACCTGAACATCCGGCAGATACATCAAATGCCGCGGCCTTGAAAGCACCTATTTTGGACTGGATCATACAACCGGCAGATGGAAACTGTCTGTCGGGGGTTACAGTTCCTACTATTACCATGTCAAGGTCCGAAGACGTAACTCCGGCCATCTCAATTGCCTTGAGGCCGGCCTGGGTGGCCAGATCAGCCGTGCTTTCGTCCTTTACCTTGGATGCTATGCGACGTTCCTTGATCCCTGTTCTTCTGATAATCCACTCATCGCTTGTATCGACAATGAGCTGAAGTTCATCATTGGACAATATTCTTTCCGGTACGAAGGACCCTGTACCAATTATTTTTCCACGTGTCATCAAATACCTTCTTTCTGATCGGGTCGGAATGCTCTTGCTTCCTTTATTCAGGTTCGCGGGACGGCGATATGATTTCCGGTTCAAGTGTCGGAGAAAGCCTCATCCATGCAATTACTGACCCCGATAGTGTTTTGCAAAACCTTATTCAATATACTTGTCGGACTTCCCTTGTCAAGGGGCTTGTAAAAACAACGTATAATTTAAACATATTATTTTTAAACAAAGTGGTTTTTAATATAATAATAATATGAAACAGAAGATTTTTAATTAATAAAAAATAAATTATATTCTTTTGAAATATTTTTAAACATAAGACCCACTTCCTGTTCTTCAAATGTTCCAAAAGAGGCAATAAGCATGGAAGAGTTTACTTGAACGCAGCGCAAACTACGGTTAAGATGATTTATATGGTTTTCGAACCTTATGCGGACTCGGCGCCTTAAAAGTATGGTTATCAGGAGATAAGAAATGCAGATTAAGACAAGCGACTTACCAGGCATTGGGAAACGCTATTCGTTTCAAATGGCAGAAGGAGGCCAGCTGGTAATGATCCTCCATCACGACGGACAAAGGGAGATTTACCATTTCAAGGACCCTGATCAAGATGAACCTGATTTCACCATTAAAATGACGGATGAGGAGTCTCGACAGATTGCAAGTATTCTTCTTGGGGTGGATTATCAGCCTGTTGCGGATGACAAGATAGAGCTTTTGCTTAAAAACGTCCGCATGGACTGGATAAAGGTCAGTCCTGAAAGTTTTATTGCAAATAAAAAAATTATCGAAAGCCAGATAAGAACCAAAACAGGCGCTACTGTGGTGGCCATTCAAAGGGGGGAGAAGATCATAGGGAGCCCTGACATAAACGAAGTCATTAAACCAGGCGATACCCTAATGACGATAGGCACCAGGGATCAGACCAGGTTATTGGAAAACCTCTGCCGGACCTGATTCCGCCTGTCCAGTCATAAACGAGGCATCTCCAATGGTTAATATTCCATTTCTTCTGCTCATTGGCTTGATTCTTTTTTCATTTTTCTGGATCAGTTTTACCTCCCAAAAGCTCAGACTTCCATCCGTTCTTGCCTACATTGTCCTCGGAGCGGCAACTGCTTTTGCCTTCCATG
>QZIK01000028.1 GCA_003599015.1 Desulfobacteraceae bacterium
CATGGTGGTTCATATATGCATGACAGGCTGCCGGGCTTATGGCGCAGCAGAGGTCAAAGACGCAATTACTGAAGCGGTCAAGGAGCAGGGTCTTGCGGCAGAGGTGGAAGTAAGGCCAACCGGATGCCACGGTTTTTGCGCAAAGGCGCCGGTCATTGCAATAGAGCCTGCCGGAATTCAATATCAGGAGGTCCGTCCTGAGGACGCGAAGGATATAGTGGCTTTGACCCTCAAAGAGGGCAGACTTATTGACCGTCTGGCCTACCGGCATCCTGCTACAGGAAGAATACTCCATCACGTGGGCGATATTCCATTTTACCGAAGGCAGGAAAGAAGGGTACTCGCCCATTGCGGCCGAATAGATCCAACAAGGATTGAACACTATATAGCGGAAGGAGGTTATGAAGCATTTGTGAGGGTGCTCGGCAGGATGAGCCCTGAACAGGTGATTGAGGAGGTGACATCCGCCGGTTTAAGGGGCAGAGGAGGTGCAGGATTTCCGACGGGTCTGAAGTGGCGGTTTGCCAGAGAGGCGGCCGGAAGGCCTAAATATATCATCTGCAACGCAGACGAAGGCGACCCTGGTGCTTTTATGGACAGGGCGCTTCTTGAAGGTGATCCCCATGCAGTCCTGGAAGGGATGCTTATCGGGGCCTATGCCATGGGATCGGAGTGCGGATATATCTATGTGAGAGAGGAATACCCTATTGCGGTGGAGCATCTTTCCATAGCGCTCTCCCAGATGAGGGTACTGGGCCTTTTGGGGAAAAATATACTTGGAACAGGTTTCTCCTTTGATCTTGAGCTTAAGATGGGAGCAGGGGCCTTTGTATGCGGGGAGGAGACGGCCCTTATGGCATCCATTGAGGGGAAAAGAGGAATGCCCAGGGCCAGGCCTCCTTTTCCCGCGCAGGCAGGCCTTGCGGGAAAGCCGACCAACATAAACAACGTCGAGACATGGGCTAACATCCCGCTTATCATCCGTAACGGCCCGTCCTGGTTTGCCCAGATGGGAACGGAAAAGAGCAAGGGTACAAAGATCTTTTCCCTTGCAGGCAAGGTCAACAACACAGGGCTTGTTGAGGTGCCGATCGGGGCCACAGTGAGGGAGGTGGTTTTCGAGATAGGAGGAGGAATACCCAAAGGGAGGCAGTTCAAATCCGTGCAGATGGGCGGACCGTCCGGCGGTTGTGTGCCTGCCCGTTACCTGAACATCCCTATTGACTACGATACGCTGCAGGAAATCGGAGCCATCATGGGTTCAGGGGGCATGGTGGTTATGGATGAAAACAACTGCATGGTGGAGATAGCGAGGTTTTTCCTGAGCTTCACCCAGTCCGAATCCTGCGGCAAGTGCGCTCCATGCAGACTTGGAACCACGCAACTCCTTGAGATTTTGACCAGGATTACAAGGGGTCAGGGAAGGCTTGAGGATATTGAGACCATAAAGGCTCTCGGACGGAGCATTTCAGAGTCATCCCTTTGTGGTCTGGGGCAGACCTGCGCCAAACCGGCTCTTTCTGCAATGAGGTATTTTTCAAAGGAATTCGAAGAGCATATCCTGGAGCATCGCTGCGCCGGGGCTTCCTGCGATGCAATGGTTATCTCGGCCTGCCAGCACGCTTGTCCGGCCGGTATTGACGTGCCCAATTACGTTGCCGCAATTGCCTCAGGCAGATACTCCCAGGCCGTTGAGATTATAAGAGAGAAGAATCCTTTTCCGGCCGTATGCGGACGGATCTGCATCCATCCTTGTGAGTTCAAGTGCAGGCGCGGTGAGCTGGATGATCCTGTGGCAATAAGAGCGCTCAAAAGATATGCCGCAGACTGGTATTTCTTAAATATGGAGGAGGCCTCTGAGCCCTTTCCGGTAACAAGGACTGAAAAGGTTGCAGTGGTAGGGGCCGGGCCTTCCGGTCTAACATGTGCCTACTTTTTAGCCAGGGCAGGATATGGGGTGACAGTCTTTGAGGCCCAGCCGGTTGCAGGGGGAATGCTGGGGATTGCGGTTCCGGAATTTCGTCTTCCCAGGAGTGTCATTGAAAAGGAAGTTGCCTACATCAGGAGCTGCGGTGTTGAAATCCGGTATAATTCGCCCATAGGAGCAGATCACACTGTTAACGATCTTCTTAACGAAGGCTATTCGGCTGTCTTTATTGCAGCAGGAGCACAGGCAAGCAAGAGCATAGGTCTTCCAGGGGAAAGGGAGGGGCAGGCTGGACTTTATTACGGACTTTCCTTTCTGGTTGACGTAAAGCTTGGAAAGGTCAACTCTCTTTCGGGTAAGGTATTGGTGATCGGAGGCGGCAATGTGGCTATGGATGTCGCAAGAACAGCCATGAGGATTGGCGCCTTGGAAGTCCAGGTATTCTGCATTGAGGCGAGAAATGAGATGCCGGCCTGGGAAAAGGATATCCTTGAAGCAGAGGAGGAAGGCATAGTCATTAATCCATCCTGGGGTCCCAAGAGAATCATTAACGAGCAAGGGAAGGTATCAGCAGTTGAGTTTATGCGATGCAAATCTGTATTTGATATGGAGGGACGATTCGCTCCCAGGTTTGATGAGCAGACCACGCAGATCGTTGACTGCAACAATGTAATCATATCCATAGGGCAGGCTGCGGACATGGGTTTTTTGTCGGATGATATGCGCCTGGAGAGGGCACTTTGGGGGACTTTGGCCGTTGATGAAAACACCCTTGCCACCAACATTCCAGGTATCTTTGCCGGCGGTGATTTCACCACAGGGCCGACGTTTGTGATAAGGGCCATTGCATCAGGAAGAAGAGCTGCCCTCGCAATAGACAGCTATATTCAGGGTAAAAAAGGTCCGATTCTAATTCGCGATGAGAAAACCGCTGTTACTCTTCCATCAGTCGGGCCTCTCGATGAGGAGGTAGGTGCATTCAAGCCCAGGATGGAGGCGGCAAAAGAGAAGCCGGATGAGCGAAAAGCGGATTTCCGAGAAGTTGAAAAGGGACTTACTGAGGACCAGGCCCGTTCAGAGGCCGCAAGATGCCTCAGATGCGATCTGGAAAGAGAGAGGAGGCCTCTATGATCAGGTCAATTACGCAACAAAAGCCCCAGGAGGAACTTGATCAACTCCTCAATGGGCTTTCCCGGGTCTTTATAGTTGGCTGCGGCACCTGTGTAACCCTCACGTGCACAGGAGGCAGGACAGAGGTGGATGCCATGCAAAGGCTGCTTGCCGCCAGAGGTAAACTTATCACCGGTAGCATTGTTCTGCCTGTTGCCTGCGACAACATGACCGGCGAAGCCCTTCAGGCATCCAGGCTCATGATAGGACAGGCCGAGGCTATCCTTGTTATGACATGCGCCTTCGGGGTACAGACGGTTGCCAGACAAATCAAGAAGATAGTAATCCCTGCCCTGGATACTCTTTTTATAGGCAAGGAGACAGGCCCGGGACAATACGATGAAGTATGCACACAATGCGGCTCGTGCATTATAGGTGAGACAGGAGGGATATGCCCGGTGACGTCCTGCCACAAGGGCCTGGTCAACGGCCCCTGCGGAGGCACCAACAATGGTAAATGCGAGATAGATCAGGGCAAGGACTGTGCCTGGACCATGATTTACAATAGACTTAAAGAGTTGAACAAACTGGATGCGATGAGAAGGCTTCAGAGACCCAGGAATCACCAGGGCGAACCCATGCCCGGAAAATTCCGGATAAAGGAAGCCGCATCTCTTTCACCTTCAGCGACAGTGTGAGAGGGCATATATGGTTTCTTCATTCAAGAAGGTATTGGAATCCGGCAAGTTTGTCGTCACCTCCGAGATAGCCCCCCCCAAGGGGACTAATCTGGATCGTATGAAACACCATATCGAACTGTTAAGGGATAAGGTGGATGCGCTCAACGTTACGGACCACCAAAGTTCGGTCATGAGGTTTCCTTCACTTGGGGGAGCCATCCTTGTCAAGGAGATGGGGGGAGAGCCTATCCTTCAGATGACGTGCAGAGACAGAAACCGCCTCGCTCTCCAGGCCGACCTCCTGTGCGCGGCCAGCAGGGGTGTAAATAATGTGCTCTGCCTGACCGGCGACTCCGTAATATTGGGAGATCACAAGGAGGCCAAGGCCGTCTTTGATCTGGATTCAAGTCAGCTTCTTGCCGCAATAAGAAGACTTGAGAAGGGAAAGGATCTGGGCGGGAATGACCTGGACGGTGGGGTTTCCTTTTGTGCCGGCGCTATTGTGACGCCTGAGGCCAACCCCATAGAGCCACAGCTAATTAAATTTGAAAAAAAAGTTGAGGCGGGGGCGGAGTTCATACAGACCCAGGCGGTTTATGATCTTGACGGGTTCAAAAAGTTCATGGAATATGCCAGAAACTTTGATGTTAAAATCCTGGCGGGTATCATTCTTCTCACGTCTGCTGCCATGGCGCGGTTTATGAACAAAAATGTAGCAGGTGTAAACGTCCCTCAGGCACTTATTGATGAGATGGCAGGAGCGCCAAAAGGAAAGGCAATTCAAAAGGGTATTGAAATAGCAGGCCGCATGATAAGCCGTATACGCAATGAGCGCATGTGCGACGGAGTGCACATAATGGCCATAGGAAAAGAAGAACTGGTTCCGGAGATCATGACTGCCGCAGGGCTTATTTGATTGCTTTAATGTGTTCTTTCATTGCCTCAAAGCCCATTTGGGGTAAGGCATTTCATGCCGAGTGCTCAACTCGTGCTCCGGTTTATGGGGTATATCCACCTGCCCGTCTGGACCTTCTGTCTCTATAATACATAACAAAAACTTGTCTTGAATTGCGCTGTTCCTCATGTTATCAAAATTCGCTTTCTACTGAGGTTGTTGCAGTTTTTTTGCACTAATAGTTGTAACCTGATTGAAAGGCAGGGTTAACAAGGGGGGTGGATTATGGGTAAGATCAGGGCGGTCTCGGTTGCAATTTTGGTCTTTTTATTTGCATGTTACTTTGTTTCCTGCGGCAAAGAGCGCGAAGCCAGGATAAAGATCGGCATCAACGCTCCGATCACGGGGGATATTCCCAAGGTCGGAGAGGGAACAAAGTATGCAGCACAGATGTGGTTGGAAGAAATAGAAAAGGCAGGCGGACTGCAGGTCGGCGACAAAAAGTACAAGGTTGAACTGGTCGTTGAGGACAACGAGTCCAAGGCTGAATCCGCCGTCAAAGCCAATACAAAGATGATCGCCGAAGACGGAGTTCTTGTGATCATCGGTCCACAGTCCTCCAAGCAGGCAATCCCGGCAGGCGGCGTTGCCAACGATTACAAGACACCAATGATAAGCCCCTGGTCAACCAACCCCGACACAACCAAAAACCGACCTTTTGTCTTTCGTGGATGTTTCCTCGACCCGTTTCAGGGACCTGTAGTTGCCAACTTCGTCAAGGAGGAATTCGGCTTCAAGAAAGCGGCTGTGCTCTACGACGTGGCCAGCGACTACCCCAAGGGCCTGGCCGAATACTTCAAAAAGGCCTGGGAGGGTCTCAACGGCCCAGGGTCGGTAGTTGCCTACGAAAGCTTTACAACCAAAGATACGGATTTCAGTTCCCAGCTAACCAAGATAAAAGGTTCTGGGGCCGAGTTTCTGTTTGCGCCGCAATACTACAATGAAGTTGCCCTTATTGTTAGGCAGGCCCGAGAGCTAGGCTTCACGGCCCCGATCCTCGGGAGCGACAGTTGGGGATCGGCGGAGACGGTAAAACTTTGCGGCTCTGACTGCTACGGCCTTTTCTTCAGTACCCATTACGCAGCCGCAGGCGCCAAGGGCGCAACCAAGGAGTTCATAGTACGTTACCAGGAAAAATACGGTTATGTGCCCGATGACGTAGGCGCACTTACCTGGGATGCTCTTCGGCTGGCCCAGCATGCAATCCGGAATACAGGTTCGTTGAGCGGGGATCTGGCAAAAGACCGTCAGGCGGTTCGTGATCAGCTGGCCAGGGTTAAGGACTTTGAGGGTATAACAGGCAAGATGAGCTTCACCGAAGAGGGCGATCCGGTTAAGTGCGCTGTGATCGTACGCATAAGCAACAAGGGTGAATTTGAGTTCTACAAGCAGGTTTGCCCCTGAGTCTATAAAAAGCGCAGAGGAACACATCTTATGTAGCTGAGTATTGTACAGCCTGGGAACGCAGGTATGGAATTCTTTTTACAGAACGTTATCAATGCGCTGCAATGGGGCAGCTTTTACGCTCTTATCGCACTTGGTTACTCAATGGTGTACAGCATACTGATGCTGTTCAACTTCACCCACGGCGATATATTCATGACAGGGGCCTACATCGGCTTCGGCGTCGCCACTGCGCTGCTTATTCTTACGGCGTCATTGGCTTTGCCGGGGTGGTTGCTGCTGATTGTGACCATTATCATATCCATGATCCTGACTTCCTTTTTGGGGATCATTGTGGAAAGGGTGGGGTATCGGCCTCTCAGGGATGCCCCTAGGGCGTCGGCTGCAATCACGGGGCTTATGATCGGCATCATCCTTGAGACAGGAAACCTGGCGGTTCTTGGAGCCCAGCGTCTAAGTTTCCCGGCCTTGATCGAAACAGTGACGTATGATCTGGGCGGCGTTTACTTCACCAATAAAAAAATACTGATTGTGGGCGTGTCGCTGCTGATGATGTTGATGCTGCACGCCTTTATCCGGAAGAGCCGCTGGGGAATGGCCATGCGTGCCATGTCATACGATTACCAGGTTGTTCCCCTGATGGGGGTGTCTCTCAATATAATAGCGCCGATGACCTTTGCCATCGGATCAGCCCTTGCTGCTGCTGCCGGAATTCTCTATGGCATGGCCTATCCTGTTCTTGACCCTTATATGGGTATCCTCCTTGGGTGGAAGTCTTTTGTGGCTGCAATCCTCGGGGGGCGAGGGTCCATTCTTGGGGCTGCTCTTGCCGGGTTCATGCTTGGCTTTATAGAGATATTCACTGCAATGATCTTCCCGTCCACCTTTCGGGATCTGATTGCATACAGTATCATACTGCTGATCCTTACTTTCAGGCCCTACGGGTTTTTCGGACAGCCTTACAGTACCCAGCTCAGGCTATGAGTGGCAGATCCTTTATGATAACACACGCAAAAAGCATATATGGTTCTGTTCCATTGATCGGCTGGCTCGTTGGGATGCTTTTGGCCGTGTTGACTGAATCATTTTTCGGGAATACCCTGGCATATGCTCTTTATCTGCCCAAGGTGCCCGCCCTTTTCGGTTTGACTATAGTATTGAAACAACCATCCCTGTTCCCAGCGACCGTGTTTTATGTGCTCTTGATCTACTGCCTGCCAATCTTCGCTGTGGCAGGCCTTACTGCGACTTGGGCCAATCGTTTTGCTGCGGCAATGGAAAAGCTTCCCCTTTGGTTTTCAGCGATAATTCATATTGGTGTGCTTTACCTTGTGCTGCATCTATGGACTGATCTGAGCGACTATCGCCTGCAGATCTCAAAGCTGACAATGATCGCCGTCATGCTTACCCTGAGCATCAACGTCATCAACGGCTACATGGGGGAGTTTTCCTGCTCTCATCCGGGCTTTATGGCCTTGGGGGCTTATGCCAGTTCTACTTTTTCCCTGGCTCTCTTCCATCAGGACCGGCTCTTCGGCACACCACTGCTCCCGGAGTTCCTGGGACCTTATATGTTCCCAATGGGACTGTTGCTGGGTGGTGCTGCTGCTTCGCTTGGAGCCATGGTGGTAGCCATACCATCCTTCCGTACGCGGGGCGATTACCTGGCCATCATATCTCTGGCCTTTATGTTCATCGTCAAAAGCGTGCTGGAAAACCTGGAGGTTGTGGGTGGGGCGCGAGGGATGGGGGGACAGCCCCACTGGGCGACGCTTCCTGCGGTATTCATAGGCATGACAGTTTGCATAGGAGTTATCAATAATTTTGTGAATTCAACAATGGGAAAGGCGCTCAATGCCGTGCGAGACAATGAGGCCGCTGCCGAGGCCATGACGGTCAATACAAGGAGAACCAAGATGACGGCGTTCATGTTTGGCGCCTTCTGGGCCGGTGTGGCCGGAGGTTTTTATGCCCATGAACTTCGCTATATAAACCCGAGCAGTTTCGGCATCCAGATGCTGGCGGAAATATTGGCTATGGTTTACTTCGGCGGGCTCAATTCAGTGGTAGGATCAGTCGTAGGAGCCCTCAGCATTCAGATGTTGAGCGAGGCGCTTCGTCCACTGGAGCTATTTAAGTGGATAATTATTCCGCTGCTGCTTATTCTGGTGATGATTTTCAGGCCGACCGGCCTGATCGCCTTCCGGGAATTCAACATCAGGAAGACCTTTGGCCCTAAGGTCCTGAAAAAAAGAATTTGAAGGATATACGGCTTATGGCTTTGCTCCAAGTTGACAGGATGACACACTACTTCGGCGGGTTGCAGGCTGTGGGCTCCTACTCTTTGAGGATCAATCCCGGAGAGATCCACGGCCTGATCGGTCCAAACGGAGCCGGCAAGACTACGGTATTTAACCTTATCACCGGAATCCATACCCCAACCGAAGGAGGCGTTTTTTTGGAGGGAAGAAGACTGATAGGTCTCAGGCCCCATCAGATAGCTGCCCTGGGACTTGGACGCACATTCCAGAATATGCTGCTGTGGCGCCACATGACCGTCCTGGAGCATGTCAAAGTGGCTCATTATGCGCAGATTAACTATGGACTGCTGAGTGCGCTGCTTGGATCACACAGGCGCTATGCCGATGAGGCATTTATAGAAAAAAATTCCTTGCACCTTCTCGATATTTTTGATGTGGCTCATTACGCTGACCAACTCGTGGCCAACCTTCCATATGGAGCCCAGCGAAGAGTTGAAATGGCGCGCGCCATGGCTATCAGACCGAAGATCCTCTTGCTTGACGAGCCTACGGCTGGTATGACCACTGAAGAAATGATTCAGATGATCGGTATTGTCCGTAAAATCCATGAGCAGTTCAAGGTTGCAATACTCTTGATTGAGCACCGCCTTAAATTCGTTATGGAGCTGTGCCGGTTCGTTCAAGCCCTTGTATTCGGAAAAGTTATAGCCGAAGGAACACCCGAAGAAATCAGGAGTAACCCTAAGGTGATAGAGGCATACCTCGGGAGTGAGGATGTAAGCTGATGCAGATGATTGTGGAAAAACTCAAGGTCTCATACGGCAACATAAAGGCTCTGCACGGTCTTGATTTTAGCATTGCTGCAGGCGAGATAGTCTGCATCATAGGAGCCAACGGGGCAGGCAAGAGCACTGCATTGAAGGCCATTTCACGCCTTGTGCCGGTTGAAAGTGATACGATCATGATCTTTGAGGGGCATGACCTGACCGATTACACCCCTGACCGCGCGGTTAGCAAACTGGGGATTTCTCACGTGCCGGAGGGCCGACGCCTTTTCGGCAATTTGACCGTACTGGAAAACCTGCAACTGGCAGCCTTTGCCCGCAGGGACCCCAATGCTATTGCCGAGGATATGGAAAAGGTTTTCTCAATATTTCCGCGATTAAAGGAGCGAGGGAAACAGATGTCGGGAACATTAAGCGGTGGTGAGCAACAGATGCTGGCTGTGGGTAGGGCCTATGTTACAGGAAGAAGGATGATGCTCCTTGATGAACCTTCCATGGGGCTTGCGCCGATTTTGATGCTTTCCATGTTTGAGGCCCTAAAGGAGATCAACAGAGCCGGTACCACGATCCTGCTAGTAGAGCAAAACGCACGCCTCGCCCTTAATTTTGCTAAGCGCGCCTATGTCATCGAAAACGGTCGAATCGTTCTTGAAGGCGACTCAATAGACCTGCTGATAAATCCTGATGTGAAAAACGCTTACTTAGGAGGGCAATCTTGAGATATCTTGCACGTTGAGCAGCCTGCTTTTTCAATGATGAATAGTTTAACATAATGTCGCATCCGGATAAAAGTGCTTTAAAAAAAAGGAGACCTCAATGTTCAGAGTTATGATTGAGCCGGCCTCATACGATTTGTGCCGCAAGGCTGTTGACAGGGTTTTTGAATTGTTTCCCGTGGATGTACATGGGAAAAAAGTGCTGGTGAAACCCAACGTGTTGAGGGCGTCTACTCCAAGAGAGGGGATAGCAACCAATCCTGCGGTCGTGAGGGCGGTTGTGGAAAAACTGGAGGGAATGGGCCCGGAAGCCATTATTGTAGGTGACAACCCAGGGATTTTCAATTACGGGGCAAATGAGACATGCTTTGAGAAGACGGAACTGCGCGAGGCTTCGAAAGGATATTACCGGAACATAG
>QZIK01000125.1 GCA_003599015.1 Desulfobacteraceae bacterium
TAAGGGTTGTCACCATCGCCCCGGGTATTTTTTGGACTCCCATGCTGGAGGGGCTTCCAGAAAAGGCAAAGGAATCGCTCTCCAATATGATGCCTTTTCCCAAACGACTTGGAAAGCCGCAGGAATTTGCACGTCTTGTGAGAGACATAATTGAAAATCCCATGCTTAACGGTGAGACAATTCGTTTGGATGCGGCACTCAGGATGACTGCCAGATAAGGATTGTTAATAAGACAGACAGGTCTGACCAAGGGATATTACAGAGTTGATAGAGGAGATATGGAAATGGGTGAGGGAGGTCGCGACTACGATGTAATTGTTATAGGCGGGGGGGCAGGAGGCGTGTCGGCGGCAATGAGGGCGGCCCGCCTTAAAATGAAAGTGCTTCTTGTGGAATCAGGCCACCTCGGCGGGCTTTGCATGAACAGGGGTTGCGTGCCCTTCACTCATTTCATGACAGCATCCGGAATTCTGGGCGATCTGGACTTGGGAAAGGAGATGGGAATTAAGGTAGAGGTTCTTTCAAAGGATTTCAACATCCTAATGGCAAGGCATAAGGAGCTTTTGGGGTATCTTGGCCAGGGCGTGAACGGAATGCTTAGAAAGAGTGGTGTTGAAATCATTATGGCCAAGGGTAGTCTTGAGGGAAAAGCAACGGTGGCAGTTGAAGGAAAGAGAGTCAGAGCCAAGAATGTAATCCTTGCGACTGGAGCCAGATGGGATGAACGAGGCATCTCATCGCTTCCTAAAGAATTCATAGCCAATACCGACCATCTTCTTGATATGAACGAAATACCAGGGCGGGTTCTTTTGCTTGGAAAAAGTCCATGGGGCATTGAGATAGCACAATTTTTGAGAAGGTTCGGCTCGGAGGTTGCCCTTGCCATCCCAGAGAAATCTTTGCTTTCTTCAGAGAGTAGGACCATAAGCTCAAGGCTTTCAAAGGCCTTAAAAAAAAGTGGCGTTGTAATTTATAACAGGGCCCAGGCCACAGGAATTAAAAAGGTGAGGGGAGGCCTGTCCGTTTCTGTCTCCTCGGAAAAGGGCGAAGCAGCACTGGAGGTGGATATCGTCATTTCGGTTGATAGAACCTCATCCCTTGAGGGGCTTGGTCTTGAGACGGTCGGTCTTGACTCGAACGTCCCTTTTATCAGGGTAAATGAGAAACTTGAGACAGGGGCGGAAGGGGTTTATGCAATAGGAGACCTGACCGGCTTGCCCGGCAGGCACTACTCTCATGTGGCTTCAAGCCAAGGCATTATTGCGGCTGAAAATGCTTCCGGAAAAAGTCTCTTTTTCAACCCAAGAACCGCTCCAAGGGTCCTTTTTGCGAAACCTCAGGTAGCATGCGTGGGTCTCACTCCAAAGGAGGCAACCGAAGCTGGCTATGATGTTGTAACAGGCACTGCTCCTCTTTCCATGAACCCAATGGGAATGATACTCTCCCAGCAGGAAGGAGCCGTTGAGGTTGTGGCGGAGAAAAGGTATGGAGAGGTTCTGGGAATCCACATAATAGGAGCCCATGCTTCAGAAATGGCTGGCGCATGCTCTATGGCCATCCAGTTGGAGGCTACGTTGAATGATATTGATATGGCGGTCTTCCCGCATCCAACCCTCAGCGAATCCATTGCAGAGGCGGCTCGTGAGTGCCTGGAGCAAATAGGGTAAAAAAATAATCTTTCACAAACTTTTCTATTGACAAGGGACAGGTCAAAAAATTAAGCTGCCTTCATGGTGAGTGAACGCTCACTATTAAAACGAATCAAGTTAGTGCCTCCCGCAACGCTAAACTAAAACAGGCTCCGTTGGATGCAGTAAGACCATCATGCCAGGAGGTTGAAGTTTTTGAACTTGAATTTGCCAATTTATTCCTTATCAAAAGCCTCTTGGATGAATTTTTTCCTCCGTTGCTCAGATGGAAAATTTTTAACAATTTTAAGTTTAAGCAGAATAAATTCAGTTATATTTTTGACCTGAAATTAAACCGACTGGTGAAAGGGGGGATTTTCATGATCTAGTTAGAGCAGAATCATGTTTCTTGTTTCATCGGTAAGAAGAGGGGGTTGGATCATCGGGAAGCTAAAGCGGGGAGTATGCTTTTCAATTTTATTTAATTATCAGACCGGCTGTGGTTTTCAAAGTAAACTTAGACCTAGATCTTATGGAGGGAGCACGATGAAGAAAGGGTTTTTACTGCTGGGCGTAGTGGTTATGGTAGTGTTCGGGATTGCACTAAACGGCTTTGGAGCTGAAAAGGTTTATACCTGGAAGATGCAGGCATCCTATCCAGTTGGCACCTCGGTTATGATGCACGGTGTCGAGTGGGCAAAGGCTGTAGAAAAGATAACAGGGGGCAGGCTCAAGGTGGAGATCCTTCCTCCCGGAGCAATGTGTGATGTGAAGGATATAATTTCCTATCTTGAGAAGGGCGTATTTGATTGCGCAATTACCTATGGCGGCTTTTATACCGGGTTAATACCGGAAACGGATCTGGAGATAGGTCTTCCCCAGGGGCACAGGACTTGGGACGAAGTGTGGGATGCCATGTACAACAGGGGCCTTGGGCAAATCATTCAGGAAGCCTATTCTGAGCACAATATCAAATGGTATCCTTGCGCGGCAGACTGCTACTATCATTTCAATACCAACTTTCCGGTTGCCAAGCTTGATGATCTTAAGGGAAGAAAGATTAGAGCCCTCGGAGTATACGGCAAGTATGTTCAGAGGCTTGGTGCCTCAGTCGTGGTAGTTCCAGGCGCGGAGATGTATATGGCTATGAAGCTGGGAACAATAGATGGGGCTATTTATGGGGCCACCGGTCTCCAGGACATAAAACTTCACGAGGTCGTGGAGTACTATACGCTTCCTACTGCCGCCCAGATTGCCCTTTCACTAGTTATCAATAAGAGTTCCCTTGAAAAACTGCCCGCTGACCTGAGAAAGATCGTGGAAGAAGGAACCAGATACATCCTCAATGACACGAGCAACAGATATATTACCCAATGTAAGGATTCCCTCAACAAATCGGTCAACATGGGTTCTGTAAAGGTTTCATTGCTCCCCGAGGAAGAGGTGGCAAAGATGCGCGCCCTTGTTAAACCCATTTGGGATGAGCTTGCCGCCAAGAGTCCAAGAATGGCCAAAGGGGTTGAAATAATAAAGGCACAGATGCGGGACCTGGGCAGACCCATGGACTAGCCCTTATAAATCCCTGGGGGAGGCCTGAAGTCACCCCCCAGGGGGCAATGATCTGAAGAGGAAAGCGACCATGCAGAAGTTCATCAGGATTGTGGACAGTATCAACGATTTTTTGGGGAAAGTCGCTGCCTTCCTTATGGTTCCTCTAGTCCTGATAACGGCCTATGAGGTTATAATGCGCTATGTCGTAAAGCGTCCTACCATATGGGCTTGGGACTTGAACACCCAGGTGTTCGCAGCGATTGCGATGCTTGGCGGAGGATATACCCTCATGCAGAAAGGGCATGTGGTGGTGGATGTATTTGTGATAAAAATGGACCCCCGCAAAAGGGCGTTGCTGGATATCTTTACTTCCCTATTCTTTTTTGGCGGCGTCATTGTTCTTCTTGCAGGCGGATGGGAGATGGCATGGATGTCCATCAAGGCTAATGAGACTATGCCCACCGTATGGGCTCCGCCTTTTTATACCATGAAACTTCTTGTTCCTGTTGGAGCATTCTTTTTGCTGCTTCAAGGAGTCTCTGAATTCCTGAAAAATATTCTTCTTATTTTTAAGAAACAAACCTAAAAGAGGGACTGACCAATGGAACCCTGGATGATAGCTTCAATAACCGTTGTCTCCCTGCTCATCCTCCTTATGACAGGGCTCCCGGTTGCATTTGCCCTGACAGGCCTTTCCGCTTTGCTCCTGTATCTGTTCCTTGGCCCTTCCGCGCTTTTTATAGTTGTAGGGTCGGCCTTCAAACAAATAGGAACAGAGGTTTTTATTGCTATACCACTCTTTGTCCTTATGGCGGCTGTTCTTCAGTTTTCAGGTATAGCAAGTTCACTTTACAGGACAATGCACATGTGGATGGGTCCTCTTCGAGGTGGACTGGCCATTGGTACAATTTTCATCTGTACTATTATTGATGCCCTTAGCGGCATAGGCGCAACTGCTACCACTACAATGGGGCTAATCGCCTTGCCGGAGATGCTGAAGAGGGGCTACAACAGGCATATGGCGGTCGGGGTAATAACCGTGGGTGGAGCCCTCGGACCTCTCATTCCTCCAAGCATACTAATGATTATAGTCGGAGGCTATGCCCAGCTTTCAGTGGGAAAGTTGTTTCTGGGAGGAGTTCTGCCGGGTCTTCTTATAGCTTTTGGTTACGCTTTGTATATGGGAATACGTTGCGCGATAAGACCCCAGGACGGTCCTTCGATTGACAGGTCGGAGCAGGGAACCCTGAAGGATAAGGTCGCCAATCTAAGATATGTGATCCTGCCTCTTGGTCTTATTTTTTTCATCATGGGTGGAATTTACACAGGAATATTTACGCCCACGGAGGCGGCCGGTTTTGGAGCCCTGGGTGCGGTTGTGATTGCTGTCGCCTATGGAAAATTCACATTTTCAAATATGCTGTCTGCCCTTCAACTATCAATGAAAGTTACATGCATGATTATGTGGCTTGTGGTAGGAGGCGGATGCTATTCCGCCCTTGTCACAGTTACCGGCACTGGCAATCTAGTCCTTGATGTCCTTTCAAGTCTTCCTTTCGGTGCGATGGGCGTAATCGTTGTCATGCTTGGAATTGCTCTAGTGATGGGCATGTTCATAGATCCAGTTGCCATCTCAATGATCTGTATTCCTATCTTCCTCCCGGTCGTAAACGTCCTCGGGATAGACCTTCTCTGGTTCATGCTGTTGTTTGTCATAGCAGTGGTAATAGGGTATATAACCCCTCCATTTGGACTTAATATCTTTTATATGAAAGGGGTTGCCCCTGATGAAATAACCATAATGGACATCTACAAAGGTGTCATGCCTTTCACGGCCGTAAAAATGGCTTGTCTTGGACTGTGTATTCTTTTTCCGGGGATCCTCACCTACCTGCCGGGTCTTGTAAAATGAAAGGCCGAAAAAATAAAGGAGACGCGATTTGACTGAAGAAGAACTCAAAGGAAAAATTGCAATTGTTACCGGAGGGGGGGCCGGAATAGGCCGGGCAATATCAATTGCCCTTGCCGGGGCAGGGGCGCATGTGGTTATTCCCGATCTTAATCTATACGATGCAAATGGTACCGCAGAGATTATTTCCAAGACTGGAGGCGAGGCATTGCCTCTGGAAGCGGATATCTCGGATCCTGCTTGCGTCGATCTGGTCTTTGACAAGGCCAAGGAAAGATATGGGTGCGTGGATATTTTAATTAACAACGCCGGTACCACACACCCGGCTGTCTCAATCCTTGACCTGGATCTAAGTTTTGTGGAAAGCATTTTTGCCGTGGATTATAAAGGGTTGTATCTGTGTTGCAGGCGCGCGGTTAAGGAGATGAGCCTGGCAAAAGGAGGATCGATAGTCAATATCTCCTCTATTGCTGGGTTGACCCCGCTTCCCCTTGTGATGTATGGACCCATGAAGAGCGCGGTCAACATGCTGACACGCATACTTGCCCGTGAATGGGCACACTGCAATATCAGGGTTAATGCAATAGCTCCGGGATATGTGCTTACACCACTCATGGAGGGAATGATAAATCGAGGTCTGAGGGATCCTTCCCTGATTATTGAGAGAACCCCGATGAAGGCCATGCTTTTGCCCGAGGACATAGCCGAGGCCTCCCTTTTCCTGGTTTCACCAAAAGCCAGCCACATCACGGGGACTATCTTGACGGTGGACGGCGGATGGACTTCCGACGGCGGATGGACAGCATATCCGAGGTGATTTTAAGGATCAGCAAAGGAGGTGAGCCATGAATTCAGCGCCCTTAAGCGGACCCATAGATCTGGCGGGCAAGTCTGGCATAGTTACCGGAGCTGCGCGGGGAATTGGAAGAGCTGTCTGCCTTTCACTGGCCCGTGAAGGAGCTTCGGTGGCTGCCTGCGACATATTGCCCTGTGTTGACACTGTCGCAGAGGCTGCCTCCAGAGGCTGGCCTGTTTTTGAGATTCCCTGCGACGTTAGCGACATGAGGAGCGCAAAAGATGCGGTTGATAAGGCAAAGAAACTCATGGGCAGTCTTGACTTCCTGGTTAACAATGCAGGAATTCTCGGCAGGTCTGGCAAGCCTATCGAAGACTACGGATTTGATGAGTGGAAGCAGGTCCTGGACATAAACCTTAATGGGACATTCATTATGACCCAGGCGGTCTGGCCTTATATGCGGGGACAGGGAAGGGGAAAGATAGTTTGCATAGGATCAATAGCCGGCCGCATTGGTGGACTGCTTGCCGGTCCCCATTACTGCGCTTCAAAGGGCGGCATCCATGCCTTTGTCAAATGGGCAGCCAAAAATGGAGCTCTGCATGGTATCTACGTAAACGGTATTGCTCCTGGCCCCATAGAGACGCCCATGATAGAGAATGAGCCCTACGGTCCTGAGATGGTCCCCCTGGGAAGGTTAGGGAATCCCAATGATATTGCAGAGGCGGTTGTTTTTCTTGTTTCGCAGGCGTCCAATTTCATAACCGGCACCATCCTTGATGTCAACGGCGGGATGCTGATGGTATAATATCGTCAAGAAGAAAAGAATCAGGCTTAAGGAGAACCTTGTGAATGCATAAAAGCGTTAAAACCAGGATCAAAAATCCGGATCTCATTGATATAAGAAGAAATCAGATTATACAGGGTGCCCTCAAGGTATTTATTGCCAAAGGATTTCATAATTCCACAGTCCGCGAGATAGCAGACGCTGCAGGGCTTACCATGGGGTCATTGTATAATTATATCAGATCCAAGGAGGATATAATCTTCATTGTCTATGAGCAGGTCACCAGGTCTCTTAGAGAGGACATGAAGCAGGCCATAAAAGAGGCAGGAAGTCCTGAAGAGCGCCTTAAGGCGGCTTTGCGCCAGAACCTGACCACTGTGCATGAGTATCAGGACGTCATTATGTTTCTTTACAAGGAATCGGCATCCCTTGACAAGGAAAGCATCAGGACTGTTCTTGCACGCGAGACAGAATACATTGAGCTCTTTGAAGGACTTTTAAGAGATTATTTTATTCAGAAGGGGAAAAAAATAGAAGAGACGCGGCTTCGCGTAAGTGCGGATCTCTTAAGCTATATACCTGTCATCATGACCTTCAGGCGGTGGAGCCTGAGGCGTCGGTTTGACTCCATGGAAACCGTCATGGAAGAGATCTTAAACTTCATGCTCAAGGGAATAGAATTCATCGAAGCGGAAGACGGAGGGTAAGGATGAGTGAACTGACAAAGGGGGAATTCATGGCCTCCTACAGGGACATGGTGAAGATACGCCGCGTAGAGGAAACTTTGATGGATGTTTTTTCCGCCGGTGAAATCCCTGGATTTATTCACGTTTGCATAGGTCAGGAGGCGACGCCCGTTGCCGTCTGCAAGAATCTTAAGGAGTCCGACTGTATTGCTACCACTCACAGGGGGCACGGCCACGCCCTTGCCAAGGGAATTGATCTCAAACTCTTCATGGCAGAGCTTTTTGGAAAGAAAAACGGCCCTTGCCTGGGGCGATCAGGTTCAATGCATCTGGCTTATAAAGCGCTTGGAATCATGGGGGCCAATGGGATAGTAGGCGGCGGAATTCCTATCGCGACGGGGGCTGCTTTTGCATCCAAGTATAAGAAGAACACTGACGTGATTGTATGTTTTTTCGGCGAGGGATCTGCCGGCGAAGGGACCTTCCATGAGTCACTCAATATGGCCTCCCTTTGGAAGCTTCCCATTGTTTATGTATGTGAGAACAACGGTTGGGCGGAATTTACCTCCCAGAGCGTTCACATGCCCATAAAGGATGTGGCGGACCGCGCGGCTTCTTATA
Source organism: Desulfobacteraceae bacterium (assembly GCA_003599015.1). Taxonomy (GTDB): domain Bacteria; phylum Desulfobacterota; class DSM-4660; order Desulfatiglandales; family Desulfatiglandaceae; genus CG2-30-51-40. The sequence goes on from QZIK01000125.1 coordinate 7,979, forward strand.
ATATGCCGGGAGTGGTTGTCCCTAATGACTTTCTGGAGATTTATGCGGCTGCAGGAGATGCCGTCGAGAGGGCAAGAAGAGGGGAAGGCCCCACCCTTCTTGAGGTAAAGAGCAGGCGCTGGCATGGGCATTTTGTGGGTGATGCCCAAAAATACAGAGCAGCCGATGATATTGAAGGTGCCCGAGCTCAGGACTGTATAGCCAGATTTGAGAACTATCTCTTTTCAAATAACCTGTTGAGGCCGGATGAGGCTGCTGCCCTTGACAGGGAAATAAGGGATTCCGTCAGTCAGGCGATCGAGTTTGCACGCAACAGTCCTTTTCCTGATCCTTCCGAACTGACGGAAGGATTGTATGCATAAAAAAATTTTTGTGCGTGGTGACTGTGCGCTCAGTCACCACACTGACCGGAGTTTGTTATGAAGGAAATAAGGTATCTGTGGGCTATAAACGAGGCCATCCGCGAGGAGATGGAAAGAGACGGTAATGTCCTGCTTATTGGAGAGGATGTCGGCGGTCCTGGTGGATCATTCGGTGCGAGTCGCGGTCTTGCCGAGCGTTTTGGGCCTGAACGGGTCGTGGATACGCCCATAAGTGAGGCCGGCATTATGGGGCTTGCTGCAGGTGCGGCGGTTTGCGGGCTTCGTCCCATCCTGGAAATTATGTTCATGGATTTCATGACGGTTTGTATGGACGGGATAGTTAACCAGGCAGCCAAGCTGCGCTATATGTTCGGCAATCAGTATACGGTTCCTCTTGTAATAAGGACCCCGGCGGGTGGTGGACTTAATGCGGGTCCTCAGCATTCCCAGTGCCTGGAGGCCTGGTTTGCTCATGTCCCGGGCCTCAAGGTGGTTATGCCTGCTACGCCCTATGATGTCAAGGGACTGTTGAAATCCGCTATAAGGGATGACAATCCTGTAATAGTGGTTGAAAACAAGGCCCTTCATGCCATGAAGGGAAACATCCCCGAAGAAGAGTACCTTGTTCCCATAGGTAAGGCCGATATCAAAAGGTCCGGCAGCGATGTTACTGTTGTTGCCACCTCCAGGATGGTCCATGAGTCTGCCAAGGCTGCCGATCGCCTGGAAAAGGAAGGAATAAGCGTGGAACTCCTGGATCTGCGTTCAATCTCTCCCTGGGACAGGGATACAGTTTTTACCTCTGTTGCAAAAACACATCGTCTTGTGATTGCACACGAGGCGGTTAAAAGTTTCGGGACTGGGGCTGAGGTCGCAGCGACAGTTTCAGAAGAGATGATCCATGAACTGGATGCACCCATCCTCAGGGTAGGCGCACCTTTTGTGCCTGTACCCTTCAGCCTTGAGAAGGCTTACTTGCCCAACTCGGAGGATGTCTATAAGGCGGTAAAAAAGGTACTTGAAAGGATTCTATAGGTTAAGGAGAAATCCCATGAAGGCGGCTGTTTGGCATAGTCAGGGCGATATAAGAATCGAAGATGTGGCAACCCCTTCTCCTGGACCGGGGCAGGTAAAGCTTAAAATAAAGGCATGCGGTATCTGCGGGTCAGATCTTCATGAATTCAAAAGCGGGCCTTTCCTGATTCCGCGCAAATCCCATCCTTTAACCGGAAGGGCAGGAGGACCGATGATTCTTGGCCATGAGTTCTCGGCTGAGATCACCGAACTGGGGGAAGGCGTCAAGGATTGGAATCCCGGGGATCGGGTAGCTGTAAATCCCCTTATCTACTGCGGTCGTTGCCACTATTGCATGCGCGGCGAATACGTTATGTGCACAAGCCTGGGCACATATGGGCTTGCATCGGACGGTGCCTTTGCAGAATACGCTGTTTTTCCCCAGGGCTCCCTTCTCAAACTTCCTGATTCTGTAACGGACGACAAGGGCGCCTTTGTGGAGCCCCTTGCTGTTGCCCTGCATGCGGTAAACAGGAGCGGAATGAGGCTGGGGGCTTCTGTGGCGGTTGTAGGAGCGGGACCCATTGGACTGCTGGTAATGCAGGCTGCAAGGGCTGCGGGAGCGAGGGAGGTATATGTAGTCGAACCTCTTGAGGCACGGCGCAACCTTGCCCTGAGGACCGGTGCTAGTGCGGTCTTTGATCCTCAAAAGGACGATGCGGGTGCTGCGATAGGGTCTTTGACAGGCGGGCTTCGTGTGGATGTAGCCTTTGACTGTGTAGGGATCCAGGCATCCTTTGATACAGCCGTTCAGGTCACGGGGAGGCGGTCCCGAATCTGCATCGTTGGGCTTGCCCTCAAACCCGTCGAGGTCCCTTTCGCCAGGCTTTGGGGGCATGAAAAAGAGCTGACCTTCAGTACAGATCGGAAGAGCA
>QZIK01000007.1 GCA_003599015.1 Desulfobacteraceae bacterium
ACGTAACGGAGTCTATGTTTTTGCAGATATAATCCCTCCTGGTCGGCGACCATACGCCGTTACTGGCCAAGGAAACTTCGCACGCCTGAGATTTGGAGCGTGCATGTTCGACTGCCGCTGTTAGCACTGACCAGTTGAGCGTAGGCTCGCCGCCGCCGTGAAAGGACAAACTGAATCGCGCATCACCGTTTATTCGGGCATTGTCGGCAACAGTATCAATCACTTTCCGAGCAATTGGCCAGGGCATGTCCATCGGTGGCCGACTTCCGGCGGCTGCATAGCAGTAAGTGCACGCCAGGTTGCACCGATTGGTCATAAGAAGCACGGCCATGGAGGGACGAAGCGTTAGAGCCTTGTCCTCACCAGGCAGAACCGCAGGTTCCCAGTATCCCGTCCGATCCAGAAACATCTCGATATCCGGTTGCCCCGGCGAGGTACCGGGGACTGCTGCCCTTTCTTGCAAATAGTCTACTAGAGCCCGGTTGCCAACGAATGCCAGACGCTTCAACGGACGATAGATGAGATACCGTCCGCTGAGCGGGATGAAATGGACATCCATCAATTGGGATACCAGTATGAAACGTAACGACCGCCCACGCTTTGGCATGTGCAAACCCTGTTGCACGTGCAGATCAGGTCACAAGTGCAATATCCCTGGGCGTTATATCTCTGATTGTGATTTCTGGGGACAGCCAAAGAGCCTGGGACACAGTTGCATGTGCAAACCGCTCCGGGAGGAATGGGAGAACCGCAGGGGAGCGTGAAGGTGATGGTTCGTCCATAAATATCCTTACCTTGGTATGACACCCCCTCGACATGCTTATAGTTTATTCCCAAATCCACCAGGTTTCGCATATACTTGCCGTCAGGCAGGGACCACAGGCGTATGGTCTTGTCGTCGCTGCCGGAGATCAACAGTGACCCGTCCGGTGTAATTACAGTGGCCCGCACAGGCGCCGTATGACCCGCCAGGATCTGCGGTGCAGTTGACGCAGGGGAAAGCTTCCACAATCCTATGTCGGGTTTCTCCGAACCTACTGCAAATAGGTCTAATTGTGGTCTTACGGCAATAGAAAATGGTTTGCCGAGGCTGGATTGGTACACCGCGCCAGGTTGCAGCTTGGGCATTTGCCAGGTGCGTAGCTGGCCGTTGGCATGTGCACTCAATGCCAGTGTGCCGTCGGGGGCTACAGTCAGTGCTGATATCGTTGCACGGTCCGTGTTGACCGTCTGCACATGTGTGCCTTTGGGTTCGACCCAGAGAGCAAGGTTTCCCTTTGCGCCGCCGGCAAGCAGCAAACGCCCATCAGCAGTTACAACCAACGCATCTGCTGTATCGTCCAAACCTTTTAAAGAAAAAAGCCATTCTCCCGTCGTTTGGCTGCGGAGTTCCAAACCTCCGGAAGCCGTCCGTATCGCGAACCAGTCAACGGCACCCGGAACTTCAAACAAATGACCGCCACGTTTGAATTTCCAACCCTGGATTTCCTTGCCATCGGGCATTTGCCAGCGTTTCATGGAGCCGTAAGAATCAAGCGACCAAAGCTCATTCTCTTTATGGGAAAAGGAAAGGTCCGATATGGAGGAAGTATGTCTCTGCCAGGACATCAGCATAACTCCCTCCGGCAACTGCCACAGTCTGATTGTGCCTTTTTTGTCGCCTGAAGCCAGCAGGTTTCCGGCAGCGTTGACCGCTAAGGCAGTGACCGCGTCGCTGTGGGCAACCGCTGGACCTCTCTGCAAAGCCCCTCCATGGAGCATCGTTGCGCATCCGCTGGCGAGCACGGCTGTTCCCGCTGCCATGGCAGCGATCTCCAGAAAAGTCCGCCGGCTGAGCGTGGGTTTGCCATCCACATTGCCAATGGAGTAAATTTCGGGTGTTTCTTCCTCACGTTGCCGACCCCGGTCTTCCTCTCGTTCTGAATCATCCTTCATGCCTGTCCTCCGTCCTCTATCTCTGGGCGCTCTTACCACTGCCGCCCTGTAGTGTCTGCAAGTTCAGTTATAATAAACTAGAATAAGAGATCGCATTACGTCCCCAATCTGGAATCACTGCTCAACTAGTCAATAAAAAAGGCGCCTCAGGACCACATATTGCGCTGTACTCCACAGTTATCCTGAAGTCGCCAAAAAATTTCATCGGTGGCCTTAAGCTATTTTCCACAAAACCTGGCTAGCAACTTGGCGGCCATCGTGGCGGCACAATCTTGGCGGAAAAAAGACCGGACAGTCAAGTCATTTTATGAAGGATGAATGCGGTCTCCCGGCCGAAGGTAAAACCAAAAAGACAGGCTCCTGTTTTGCAAAGGATTCGCTGGCCGGGATGCGATTGAAAGAGATGCCACTCGGGTATTCTATCCCCAACATTTGGACTATGTTAGGGATTTAGGCAAGAGGATACTATAGTTGGGTGACCATTAAACCTTCGAACCGTGCCCAGGAAGAGTTGAGGCTGGAAGTTGAGATCAAGGAAGCCCACAAGATGACTTGTGAGATTTGCCGGCGCCTCGTTCTCAGCGCTAACCGATCAACAGTTGGCCGGCTGCCTTTTTGACCAAATGTCACGATGGGGATCCGGATAAGGCGAGTTGAGAGAGTAAAGGAGAAAGAGAACTTTACTAACAATGTTAGTGACTTTAGAATGAAGAGATATAACTTATAACTTCTGCGCGGGCAAGACAGGGGGAAGCCAAGACGAAATGGAAATTTTTTCAGGAAACAGATTAAAGGACAATGCGCCGGCTCTGCTTCTTCTGTTTATATCATTGTTGTGCTCGTGTATGACGGCAAAGTCTTCCTCACCGGGCATTGAAGCTTCGCCTGATCTCAAGGCCCACAGCTTCGAGTTAAGGCAGGAGGTGATCCGAGTAACCGATGGTGTCTATGTTGCGGTGGGCTTCGGTCTTGCAAACTCGATCCTTCTTGAAGGGAAAGACGGCTTAGTCATAGTTGACACCATGGAAAGCGCGGAGGCCGCACAAAGGGTAAAGGCGGAATTTTCAAAGATCACCTCAAAGCCGGTGAAGGCCATCATTTACACTCACTTTCACTCTGATCACACGCAGGGTGCGGCCGTGATGGCAGGCAAAGACACTCCTGAGGTTTATTGTCACGCACTGACCCTGAGTCATCTGGAGAGGATAGCCGGGATAACACGAGAAACCACCTACCGAAGAGCCATGAGACAATTCGGATCCCTGCTGCCTGAAGAAAATGTGATAAATGCCGGAATAGGCCCGAGACTGGATTTTGACGAGGATAAGACCATCGCCTTTCTGCCCCCCACCAGGACCTTTTCATCGGATCATATCGAGATTGAGGCAGCGGGCATGAGGATAGTGCTCGTGCACGCCCCGGGCGAGACCCCTGATCAGATCATTGTCTGGCTTCCTGAAAAAAAGGTGCTGCTGCCTGCAGATAATTTCTACCGATCCTTCCCCAACTTATACGCCATACGAGGAACAGCATACAGAGACGTCATGCTTTGGGTTAAAAGCATTGATCTTATGAGGGAGCTTGATGCCGACTACCTTGCACCCCATCATACGAGACCTGTCTGCGGCAGGGAGCTGATCCTGGAGACCCTGACCAATTACAGGGACGCAATCCAGTTCGTCCATGACCAGACCGTACGCCTCATGAACAAAGGTCTCACCCCCCAGGAGATCGTGGAGAAGGTAAAACTGCCGGCCCATCTGGCTGCCCAGCCCTATCTCAAGGAATACTACGGCACGGTTGAATGGTCGGTGAGGGCAATATTCGACGGCTATCTTGGCTGGTTCAGCGGAAATGCCGCGGATCTCTTTCCCCTTCGGATGCACGAAAAGGCAAATCGTATGGCCGAACTGGCTGGAGGAGGGGAAAGGCTCTACTCATGCGCCTTGGAGGCATTTAACAAAGGAGATTATCAGTGGGCGCTTGAACTCTCAGACCATCTGCTAAACCTTCGACCCAAAGATGAAAGATACGCCGTGCTGAGGTCCTCGGCACTCAGGGCCCTTGGAAACCGCCAGAGTGCTGCAACAGCAAGAAACTACTATCTCACGCAGGCCATGGAGGCTGAAGGCAGGCTTCGTATAGGAACCATGAAGGTAAGACAGGCGGATTTTTTAAAAAACATACCTCTGGCTGCCTTTTTCCGCGGCATGGCTGTGAGGCTTAATCCCGACATGAGTTCAGAGACCGATACCGTTGCAGGTTTCAGATTCCCGGACACTAATGAAGCCTTCACCGTCCACGTGAGGAGAGGCGTTGCGGAGATCAGGCCCGTATTTCCCGCCAAGCCCGAAATTTCAATTACGGTTGAGTCAACCATATGGAAGGAGATCGCAAGCGGTCTTCGCAACCCTGCTCTGGCTTTGTTCAAAGATGTGGAGAAGGAAGGAGGCATAATCAAGATTATCGGGTTTCTTTCCCTCTTCAAGGAAGAATAGAGCGCGACACCAATAGGGTTACGGCGCCTTACAGGAACTCATGCGTCGAAAGTGTTTGCCTCACCGCGTGACCGATCTCTTCAATGCTATAGGGCTTCTTGCTGAAACGGGCCGCACCCGGGCAAATGGATGCCTTCACTTTATCCAACTCAGCATACCCGCCGGCAATGATATCTTTCGGATATGGACGAATCTGAAGAATCCTCCAGCACCTTTTTCCCCAACTTTATGAACTAAGCCGATTGAAAGAGACTTTTTGTTCTCTATGTGGCCCTCGACATCTTCCAGGATTGAAAGCATATTTTCGTACTCTGCAACCATCATGGCCCTCCAGTTGCAGATCCCAAACTGGAATGAAAGTTCAACGACCCAACCATTGCCGATGCCATCCTCAATCACATCAAAAATAGATATTAAAGGACAATCAATGAAATAACTGCGATCATGCTTGACTAACAACAAAAACTCTGAGAATTAAAAAACACGGCGTCCCTATGCTTCTTCAGAACCGGACGATTTACTCCGGAATGCATGGACGCTTTGCCCCGGAATAAGTAGAGGAAATCCTTCGGAACAGACGGATAGTTTCAACTGGATAGGCAAAAAATGGAGCTCTCTGCGATGATAAAGACAAAGAAACTATGCTTTTCCTTAGCCCTGTTGTTGGTTATTACGGGTCCGAATCTCCTGTCTGTTTTTGGGGCCCAAACCAGCCTGCGTATAAAGGTGTCTGCCCCGTCTCCTTCCTCACAGAAGGAGACTGACCAATCAAAAGACGCGGTCGCGAAGCACCAGGAATCCCAGACTGTTCCCTCCCTTTTCATTGATGTAGAACGCGATATACCTGCAGGGCAAGAGGCCGGCCCCTTTGACCTTGCAGTGGTGATTGCCAACGGAAATTACACTGTAAAAGGAATCCCAAATGTGGTTTATGCTTACCGGGATGCGCTGATCATGAAGGAGTATTTTATTCGTACCTTTGGGATAAAACCTGAGAACATCATGGAGGTTCGCGATGCCACAAAGGGAACATTCGAAACCCTTTTCGGTACTGTCCAGGATCACAGGGGGAAACTCCATGACTGGGTCAAAGCCGGAGTAAGCCGAGTCTTCATCTACTATTCGGGTCATGGGGCTCCTTCCCAGGAGACCGGAGAAGGGTATTTTGTCCCTTCTGATGCAGACCCCGACTACATCAGTAAGTCCGGCTACCCCCTTTCGGTCTTTTACGCTAACCTCAATGCCCTGCCCGCAAAGGAGACGGTGGTTGTTCTAGATGCCTGTTTTTCAGGCCGGACACAGGATGGGCTCCTTTTCAAAAATGTCAGCCCCAGTATGCTGCGGGTCAGGGACGTTGCTGCCGGTCTCCAGCGAGGGGCTGTTCTCACAAGTTCCCAGGGGGATCAGATGAGTACCTGGTATCCGGACAAACAGCACAGTCTGTTCACCTACTATTTTCTGAAGGCACTCCAGGGAGGAGCCGATGGAAATCAGGACAAAGTAGTGACAGTAGGCGAAATGTCAGGTTACCTTTCTGAACATGTTCCCTACTGGGCAGGCAGAATAGCCGGCAAACGACAGGAGCCAAGAATGGAAGGAGATCCGAATCTAGTCCTGGTTCGTTTCAACTGAGCGAAGGCTCTGGCGGCCTGCCGAACGTCGGACTCCTGCATTTGAGCGGTATGGCAACGGCAACGCATACAGGCTGAGGATTAAAGATTAACTTGGAAGATCCGGATATGAAAGGACATAAAAGTCATAGTTTCAAAGACAGCATTTTGAATTTTTTAAATTGTCAAAATTTCCATTCAATTCTCCTGACTGTTGGGGTTGCCGGATTTCTCTGGATCTGGGGCTGCGCATCTCCACCACAGAATGCGCCCGGATCTGAAACGAGTTATTCTTCACCTCAAAACCTCCAGCCAGTCCAGGAGGTTTCGAGCACAAGGAAAGATGGTGGTGCAAGGGTGGAGAATCTATCAGTCCGCCAGGATGGTCTTGATGCTGTATTGAACTATGACCTTATTGGAGAAGATTCCGACGTCAGGGATGAGGTCATCGTAGATATCAGCCTTGATGATGGAAAAACCTGGAAGACGCCAAAAGGACTTTGGGGCGACGTGGGAAAGGGGATTGGGACTGGCAGAGGAAAGCGCATCCAGTGGGCAGTTCTTGAGGAATTCAATGGGGGTCTTGATGCGGTTGTCCGCTTCAGGGTGGTCACTCTGACCGAAAGGGACAGCCCCCCTTCTGCCGGACCTGATGAGGTTCGGGCATGCGTGGCCCGTGATGGACGTTTTTGCCTGCATGGAAACGGTATTGTAAAAGATACAAGCACGGGCCTGGAATGGTTTTCCGGTCCTGATAAGAACCTAAACTGGCATAATGCCAGGTCCTGGATTCAGAGCATCAACCTGGAAGGTGGCGGATGGCGGATGCCGACCTTGAGCGAACTTGAAGGTCTTTACACGCAAGGCGCCGGCACCAGAAACATGACATCTCTATTAAAAACATCGAGCTGGCATGTATGGTCAGGGGAGATCAAGGACTCATCGTTTGCCTGGGGCCTGTATTTCCGTTATGGCGAGAGATACTCAAGCCGCCGCACCGATAGTTCAAAAGGAGGCGTTCTTGCAGTAAGATCGCGAGGGAACCGGTGATCGCAATTGCGAGCCTTGGACCTCAAAACCGGTGCAGTTGGATACCCCTATTTTTTTGTTGTGGATTGATCTACTGGCAACAAAAAAGAGGGTAGCTTATTCAGGCCAGCCCTCTGTATTTCTTCTGGTAGCGGGGAGAGGATTCGAACCTCTGACCTTCGGGTTATGAGCCGCATATTAATTTAGTGATTTCAATAAGTTCAATAGGTTAGAACGGCAAAATACGGCAAAATACGGCAAAATGTGACATTTTCTAACAGCAGAACGCAACCCATACGCAACCAGATTTTGAAGCCGCTACTTGACTAAATACCAGCGCTTGACAATTCTATCAAGTAGAACCTTTTCGTCTCGTGTGACGACCCTATCGAAACCCATGCAAACTCATCCACTTGACTTAATAGATAGACTTGACATTCCAGTCAAGTTAGGGTATTTTGTCAAGCATGGAGAGTCGTTTTAAACAACAGGCCTCTTCCGAGGTCCCGGCTTTGCTTGCAAAGCTGCTTGAAATACCCGAGAACCGCGTCTCTATCCGGAGGAGCGAAAAAGAGCCTGCAACCGACGTCATCATCAAAGCCGGTGATCGTACCTTCCTTGTAGAGTTCAAGGGTTCGAGCGCACGGGCGCCCCTACTCCTCGCTTTGACGAGGTTCAATGAGGAGAGTAGAGATAAGGGGAAAGGCGCCATTCCTCTCTTGGTCGCCCCATACATGGGCGAAGCAGGCCGCCGTCTTTGCGAGGAACATGAGATGGCCTGGCTCGATCTCTCGGGAAATGCCCGCATAAAAGCCCCCGGGCTACTCATCAATGTCCAAGGCAAACCGAACCGATTCAAGAGCGCCGGCAGACCTCCCAATCTCTTTGCCCCTAAAAGCTCGCGAATAGTCCGTCAATTCTTGATCCAGCCTGATCGCGCCTTGAACCAGCGGGAATTGTCCCAGGCTGCTGACCTGGACGAGGGGTACACGAGCCGGATCGTCCGCAGGCTCGAAGATAGCGGCTTGATTGTACGGGATGAGAAAGGCCTGCTGAAACCCAAGGACCCGGAGCAGTTGCTCGATGCATGGCACACAGCCTATGATTTTATGAGGCATCGCATCATTAAAGGACACGTGGCTGCCCGCTCTGGCGAGGAACTCTTACATAAGATAGCCGGTGTACTCGAAAAGCGAGCGCCGGGTTATGCTGCCACGGGTCTTTGTGCTGCATGGCTCTACTCCCATTTCGCCAATTTCCGGCTGGCCACCTTCTACCTCCCAAATGGGCCAGGGAATGAATTATTCAATGCCCTCGGTTTTCGTGAAGACGAGAAGGGAGCGAACACATGGCTGGTCGTGCCCAACGACGAAGGGGTATTTCACGGCGCGGAGGCCAAGGAAGGGATTCGCTGTGTCCATGCCGTTCAGGTTTACCTGGATCTCAAAGACCATCCGGAAAGATCTGCAGAAGCGGCAACGAGGCTGCGTCAAGATTGCCTTAGATGAAGACAGGATGCCTGATAAGCCTTCGTTCGCTGCCGAATACCGAAAGAGGCTTTAAGGGGAAATGATTCCGGGGCCATCATGAGGATTTATCACTCTTGCTCGTATCGATCGAGCGGCCGAGCGAAGAGGTGTCGAAAAAAAGAATCACAACCTGTCCTCACGCATCAGCCCTATATCTGTTGACAATGACCCGGTGCACTTTTTCAGGATTTCTTGCACTTCAAGATATATGGGCTTTGCATCCTTTGAACGGGTGCGCTTTTTTTCCCTTTAGATCGAGCACCATTTCATAAACATCCATAAGATCCTCTGGGGGCAAGTCCTTAATTTCCTGGATCAATCTATCTCTAAGATGCGTCATTTTTCTGGATTCAAAGGTTTATTGGCGGCTCGCCTGCCTTTTTTAACACTTCCTCAACTACTTTGTCGCTGATCCGAAACTTCTTTGTCATGAGCTCATTAATGAGAGGCCTGACTTCATGTATCAGGCCTATTTTCTTGGCCAAATTGAACAGGCCGAGCAGACCCATTACATTGAAACCTGCAATGACTGCACTCTTTCGCGCCTTTTCCTCGTCCGCCAGTATCATATCGGCCCCCAATTGTTTGGCGAGGGCAAGTACCTCGGCTTCCCCCTTGTCAAGGGAGACCATCAAGAGGTCGACCTGGGTCTTGTCTTTGATTGGGATAACTTCAATCCAGCTGGTATCCTTTATGCTCTTAGATCCGGGTCTCCCTGCCCCTTTCTCCGTCACTTCAATGAAGACCTGTTCAGGCACGGAGATCTTGGAAAAGACTTGCCGCAGGAGGTCCAGCCTCCCTATCTTTGCCAGCCCAATCAGGACAGTAGAATCGCAGACAACGATCACTTCTTGAGCCTCTCGACAAGCTTTTCCGAAGTTTCAAATTCCCTTGCCAATTCATCTTCCTCGTAGTCAAGAACAGGGACATTGTTGTCGCTCAGGAATTCTATGAAATCCCACTTTGAAAGCCCCGAGAGCTCGGCGGATCTCCCCAGAGACAGGGTTCTGTCCCGGAAACATTTCAAGGCAAGAAGCTTCCTTGACTCAGTCGCTATTTTCTCCTTGGTCAAACCCGAGGCGGAAAGGGAGAGATAAAGCTGCTCCGGCAAATCTATTACGGCCTGTACGTTTCCCATGCATTTCACCTTCTCTCTTCATTGGTATTCATTGTCAATCTAACATGTTTGTCCCAAAGATTCCAATGAAAACAGTCAGGCACCTCATCCCGCGTACACCCAAATCAATCCGTCCACGTGATTTCCCAGGGCTACCAGGGCCTCGTAGCAAAGGCGGGCGGTCGTACCCGAGGTGATACAGTCATCCACTAACAGGATGGATCTGTTCCGGACATTCCAGGATTCCAGTAACCTTGCCTCTGACTGGTTGAGGCTGGCATGCCTCCCATGGTGCACCTTGTCTGTTTTTTGGGAAAAGGCCGGGACAAAAGGGATTCGGGTCATCCTTGATATGGCCTTTGCCAGGTCATAGACGCAGTATCGCTGCGGGCAACGGTTGGCCGATGGCGGCGCCGTGGTTATCAGGTCATAATGGTTCCTGATGACTTGTCCGCCGGTCGTCTGGAGGAAAGGAAAGAAGTCCCGGGCCATTTGATCCGTGAGCATGGGATTCCGGTTCACCTTCCACATTTTGAAGAGATCCCAGTC
>QZIK01000015.1 GCA_003599015.1 Desulfobacteraceae bacterium
TTCAGCAGAAGATGCTGGATAAGACCATGGCAAGGGCCCAAAAGGCAAGGCTTGAAAAGATCATACACCCGGTCCTCTGCCATGAGGGCGGTATCGGAATATCCCTTGAGCTCGACTTCATACTGGCCTGCAACTCCCTTCACGAAACCAAGGATCCCGCCTCTTTTCTTGCAGAGTTCTTCGGCCTGCTTAAGCCTGAAGGAAATTTCCTTCTCATGGAGCCCCGCGGACATCTGACGGCAGGGGATTTTGACGCGGAGGTTGCACTCGCCCGGCAGGCAGGATTTATCGAGATAGACAGGCCGAGGCTCTTCGCGCAGGTGTGCGCTCTCCTGCTCAAGCCTTCCGCAGACAGGGGCAGATGAGGTGGGTCGGCAGATTCAAGGCTCTTCCCATTATGATGTATGGTGAAGAGACCATCTAAGGCCCTATTGCCAGACATCCTCCTATGATCTGCATAGCCCCCTGCTCTATGCCGAGATAACCTGAAACCAAGGCTGTTCCCATTGGGACTCCGGAGTAGTCGCAGCCATAGCCGGCGCTGAGCAAAAACGCCAGGGGATCATCCAGTATCAGGGGTCCGGTTACCGGCCTGGCCTGGATAAGGATGTGATCTCCGGAGGAAGCGGCTTTATAGGCATCGAAAAACGTCGCGTAATCCGTTGTCCCTATACGAGCCGGCATATTTGCGCAAGCGCCGACGGAGATCATATTATACCTTGTTTCAGTCGAACACTCGCCCTCGTTGCAGACCGTCAATGAAACCGTGTAGAAACCCTCTGAAGTGTATGTATGAAATGGATTCCGCGCCGAGCTTGCACCCCCGTCCCCGAAGGTCCAGTTCCATGATGTCGCCTCGCCGGAGGACTGATCTGTGAAGACGACTGTAAGCGGGAGGCTGCCGGTGCGGGGCGCGGCATCGAAGGCAGCGCCGGCGGCGGGTCCGGGCCATCCTGCCAGCCTCGCCATCATCCACCAGAACGCCCGGGCCTTTTGATTGCAGTTGAGGCTATGGGTGTGGCCGCCGTCGCAGCCGGGACAATCGTCGCAGAGGTCTGATCCGGGATTTGTGGTGCACCATTCCTCTGCCCAGTTCCCCCCATCGTAATCGCATGCGTCGTTGGCGCCCCTGTCCAGAAAATCCTGACCACCCGGGTCATATCGCTCTATGTCGGCGAAATCAAAAAGCACCTTGTTGTTTGCTCTGCAATAGGAACGTATCTGCTCGTTTCTAAGATGAAGATTTCCGCCCGGTCCCGAGCCGTCCAGATGCCCGGTCATATAGATGAACCGCATGGCCGGATAATCCTCTTCCAGTCGGTTGAGAGTTGCAAGATATGAGTTGATGTAATCTGAGCCGGCGCCAGAAACCTGGCCGCACCATGACCACATGGAAAAGTCGTAATGGCCTGTATCTGCAACCGCCCTCGTCCTGTTTTCTCCGCTTTGCCCGTCCCAGTAATCCTCCGGAGTAATGTAGGTGTCAGGCGGGTTGCCGTCATACATCCTTATCTCGGGCGGATTTTCAGGGGAAGGCAGACCTTCCGTGCCGCTTTCATTGACGGCAAAGCTATAAACATCATCCTGCGCCTCCAGATTCTGCAGTCCCGATACTATCTGCGAGCCGTGCGAGGTGTGGGCATAATGTATGGTGAACTGCCTTGCCTGCTCTATCCAGTAGGAAGGTATGCGGCTGAGATCCGTGCAGGTGTGGTCAATAATAATCGGCCCGGCTGCATCCACCTTGGACGATCCTGTGAAAATGAGTGAAATGATGATCCACAGGAGGGCGATTTTCATGGCCCGCAGTCCCGGATCACGCCGGCGAGAAAGGTGCAGGCATGAAGGAGCAATTTCTGATGTCGGAAAATCACGTGATTTACTCACAGACAGTTGACCTTATATCAAGCCTTTCTATTGCGCTATATGCGATAACAGGCAAGGACTCGCAGCTCAGGTTAAGCAAGAAATTGAATAGTGTCAAGCCAATGCCTGCCTGGCACCCTCAAGAGGAAAATAATTTTTGAGTTGAGACAGATCTCCGGAAGAGCCGCAAAAGTAACGGTGGTATAGCCCTGGTCCTTCTTGACGGGAAAAGAAAAATACCGGATAGTTCGAAAACTCCTGAACCATATGGATTCAGGTAAAATGTCCGTTCGGAGGGATTAGATGAAAGTTAATCGTGTAATTGTTACAGTGTGTTGTGTTCTTTGCTCTATCTTGATCCTTGCTTTTTCTCCCCCGTCACCCGCATTTGACCTCCGGAAATCTCTCTCCGATGCCGTAAATAAGGTGGAAAAGACCCTTAAGAATGCCGATGAAAAAAAGCAGGACGCCCTCAATACCAAGAGCAAGGCGTCAGAGGCTGCCACACCCGGCGGAGCAGCCTCCTCGGCCAGTGCAGGAAATCTGCCTCAGGCAAAGCTTCCAGGCGCCTCATCGGGAGGGGGAGGTGTCTTTTCAAAAGGACCTATTGATCCCGGGAATCCGACCAACCTGACAAATAGCTTCAAGGCGGGAGATAATATCTACGGCCTTTTGCAGGGGAAAAAGACCTGGAGGGAACTTTACAAAGCCACAGGAAAAAATGAACTTGGCCTTTTAGTTTTTTTCTACATTGACGGACAAAAGAAGACCAACATGTACGTGAACCTAAGAAGCCCACAGTCAATTGACAGCAAATATCTTGTTCTGGACGTAGCGCCCAGTCCTGAAATGATGGTCAACTATAAAGACCCGGGAATCCTTTTTACTGAAAGCAGGGGTCTCAGGTTTGGTCCAATGATGTTCACAAAGGAATTATCGCAGCTATCTCCAGGCAAACACACGATTAGATTCGAGGTAAAGAACTATGGCGAAGATCTTTCCACAGGGGAGTTTCAGATAGAAGGATCTGACTTTTCTGTATATGCCGCCCTCCACGACAAAATAAGATCTGAAGATACGGGGAGGCGGACCATGCCCGCTCCCGGAATGACCAATAAGGAGTTGGAAAAGGAGATGACAGCCCTTCTGAAAAACGCGGGCTGGCCTGAAGTCGTGAGGATTGTAATCAAAGACAAAGACTGGTGGCTTGACAGGGCTTCGGGCGGCAACAGTCCTATAGTTTCAAGGCACATTGACGCGGCAGCGGCCGCCAGGGATAATGACGGCTCCTATTATTACAGGATAGTGACATTTCAACAGATGAAAAGGATTGACGGCTCCTTTGGAAAACTGGAGATAAGCTTTACTGGAGACAAGGTGCCTATTCCAAAGGATAACATACTTAAATAAAAAAAGTACAGCCGGGCATAGTATTACCGGAAAATAAAAAAGGTCTATAAGCCATTGATTAAGCTTATAGACCTTTAGTTTCTTAATTGGAGGCGGCAACCGGACTCGAACCGGTGAATAACGGTTTTGCAGACCGCTGCCTTAGCCACTTGGCTATGCCGCCCTTGATAGTTTTAAGGGCTGGCCGTTTCAGGCCAGCCCTGATAAATCCCTGGAGCGGGAAACGGGACTTGAACCCGCGACAACCACGTTGGCAACGTGGAGCTCTACCAACTGAGCTATTCCCGCAATGTGAATGTATATTTTACCTCTGCTCTCAGCTTTGTCAACAGAAAATCTCATGCACTACTATCTTCTTGATGCCAGGAAGGAGTTATAGTATTCCAACACCCTTTTTACGAAGGTCTCTGTCTCGGCAATAGGAGGTATGCCTCCATGAGCGGCCACCCTTTCAGGTCCGGCGTTATATCCGGCAAGGGCAAGTCTCTTGTCGTCATTGAATCTTTTAAGGAGCACGCTCAGATATCTCGTACCCCCGAAGATATTCTCCGCCGGATCAAAGACATCCCCAACATCCATATAATCGGCAGTCTCAGGCATAAGCTGCATGAGCCCTTTTGCTCCTTTTGAGGATACTGCCCTGTGGTCAAAATCAGATTCAGCCTTTATTACCGCCTTGACGAGGAGTGGATCCACGCCGAATTTATCAGAGGCCTGTCTTATAACAGTATCGTAATCCTTGATGGCCTCTTTTATCGTCTTTTTTTGAGGAGTTCTTATGTAAAGCTGATAACGGGTATCAGGTTTGATATTGGTGAAATGCCAGACACCGTCCTTGTCCAGATAGCGGTATATATCGGCAAGGACAGGCGCTGCCTGCGAAACCGCCGCAAAACAGAATAACAGCGCAGCTATCCTTGTCGAAAGACTTGTCATAAATATAACTATCCTGCTTTCTTCCAGTCCGCCAGAAACTTTTCAAGCCCAATATCCGTGAGCGGATGTTTGATCAACTGACGGATCACAGAAAAAGGAATTGTTGCAATATCCGCGCCCATCATCGCCGCATCCAGAACATGAAGAGGATTTCTGATGCTGGCCACAATGATCTCTGTTTCCATATCATAATTATCGTATATGGCTATGATCTGTTCCACCAGTTCCATGCCTGTGTGACCGACATCGTCCAATCTACCGACAAACGGACTGACATAATCAGCACCTGCCTTGGCGGCCAGCAGCGCCTGAACAGCAGAAAAACAAAGGGTCACGTTTGTTTTAATGCCCTCCCTTGAAAGTGTGCGCACTGCCTTAAGGCCCTCTTCTATGAGCGGGATCTTTACAACAATATTATCTGCAATGGTCTTAAGGCTCCTCGCCTCCTTAACCATGCCTTCTGCATCAAGGCTTACAACCTCAGCATTTACAGGCCCATCTACTATGCTGCAGATCTCCTTAATGAGCCCCCTGAATTCGCGCTTTTCCTTTGCAACAAGGCTCGGATTGGTGGTCACCCCGTCCACCATTCCGATGTCTTTTGCTTTTCTGATCTCTTCAATGTTGGCAGTGTCGATAAAAAACTTCATATTTCCTCCCTTGTAGTTGGCGTTACCTGAAAGTAATCCCCAAGTCTTTCTTTATTTATGCTGCTTTTCAAAATCATCGGCACATTTGGCAGAACAAAAATAATATTGTCTTCCCTTTATGATTCTTTTTTCTGCCTGTCTCATGGGAACATAGGTTCTGCAATGTGGGTCCTGGACCATTTCATCTATTGAACCTTTTGGCTCGCCGCGTGGAATCTCCTTTTTTGCTAAGATTGATCTTATAGCCCTGTATGCCAGATAGGCCAGTACAAGAATAATAAGCCAGCGCAGGATTCCCATCCGATTAATCTCCCATCCTTATTACCTGTTGCCCTTCTTCCGGTAAATCATTCAACAGCTCATTCATAGTTCTATTTATGACAGGATGCCTCAGAGTTGGAGCAAGCTCAGTTATGGGCACCAGCACAAACCTTCGAAGATGCATAAGGAGGTGGGGAATTGCAAGACCTTCTTCTCTGATTATATCTTCCCCGAAAAGGAGAACGTCGAGATCAATCACCCTGGGTCCCCAACGCTCTGTTCTTACCCTTCCCATGCTCTTTTCTATTTTCAGCAGATCCGCCAGGAACGTCCGTGGGTCAACTGATACCCTCAAGGAACATACTCCGTTTATAAACCAGTCCTGATCCGTTAAACCTAAAGGTTCCGTGCGATAAAACGCCGAGCGGCCAACCATTGTGCAGTAAGGCAGAGCCGCCATCATATCAATGGCCGCAAGGCAATTTTCAACTTTTTCGCCCAGGTTGGACCCAAACCCAATATATGCCGTCTTAGTCAAATGGGGAATACCGCAAGGTCATCTAGAAAGCCATTGCCTTTATTCTGCCTATGGCCTCCTTTATCCTTTCCTCTTTCTGGGTCAGGGCGATTCGGAAATATCCTTCTCCCGGATCCCCAAAACCGTTTCCTGGAGTGACCACTAAACCCGACTCCTCCAAAAGGCGGGCTGCAAGGCTTGTGGACGTGTATCCTTCAGGGACCTTTACCCACAGGTAAAAACTTGCCTTCGGCTTTTCCAGCCTGAATCCTGCAGCCCTAAGTCCATCCACCATAAGATCCCTTCTGGCCTGATAGATTTTGCACATATCTCGGACGCAGGTCTGATCTCCCCTCAGGGCAGCTATGCCGGCCATCTGAACCGCCTGGAAAACCCCTGAATCAATGTTACTTTTTACAGCACCCAGCCCCTCTATTGCAGAGGCGTTACCGGCAGCAAATCCAATACGCCAGCCCGTCATGTTGTAGGTCTTTGACAGGGAATGAAATTCTATGCATATCTGCCTTGCCCCTTTCACCTCAAGGAAGCTGGAAGGACGGAAGCCGTCAAAGGACGTCTCTGTGTAAGCAGCATCATGGCAGACAATCAATCCATATTTTTTAGCAAAGGCAACCACTCTTTCAAAAAACTCCAGGTCAGCAACTGCAGCGGTGGGATTGTTGGGATAGTTAATGAATATAACCCTGGCCCTTGATGCTATGTCCTTTGGAATTGCATCCAGGTCCGGAAGAAAACCATTTTCTTCTCGAAGAGGCATCACATAAGACTGCCCCCCTGCGAACAGAGTGCCGATATGGTATACCGGATACGCAGGAGAGGGTACAAGCACAATATCTCCCATGTTTACAAAGGCAAGGGGAAAGTGTGCTATCCCTTCCTTGCTTCCGATAAGCGAAAGGACCTCTTTCAAAGGCTCGAGGCTCACCCCGAATCTATCCTTGTACCAATCCGCAACAGCCTCTCTGAACCCTTCCATTCCCGAATAAGAAGGGTACCTGTGGTTAAGCGGATCCTCAACCGCCTTTTTCATGGCCTCTATTATGTGGGTAGGCGTGGGAAGGTCAGGATCACCCACTCCCAGATCTATTATGTCAACCCCCCTTGCCTTCACTTCGGCCTTTTTCCTGTCTATTTCTTTAAATAGATAAGGCGGAAGCTTTCTAAGTCTTTCTGCCTTTTCATACCGTTCCATGGAATATTATCTTTCCTCCTGACTCGTTACCCCTCATTTAGTTCCCTGAAAATTGCCTTTCAGAAATCTATTTAAGTCCAAGCACATCCTGCATGTCATAAAGGCCCTCTGGTTGCCCGACCACCCATAGGGCGGCCCTTACGGCCCCGCGTGCAAAGTTGTCTCTATTATGGGCCCTGTGTGTCAGCTCAAGCCTCTCACCAATACCACCAAACATTATGGTGTGTTCCCCGGTTATGTCTCCGGCGCGCCAGGTCTGTATCCCTATCTCCTGGTCGCTCCGCTGCCCTATCATACCTTTGCGTTCATATATGCCGACCTTCCTGATATCCCTTCCCACCGCCTCGGCAACCACCTGGGCAAGTTTCATTGCCGTGCCGCTCGGCGCATCCTTTTTCATGCGATGATGCACCTCAAGTATCTCCATGTCGTAGTCATTTCCCAGAACACGGGCAAGTTCCGAAGCAACCTTGAACATCACATTCACCCCTACACTCATGTTGGGTGCCATCACGCATCTGATCCTGGCTCCCAGATTCCTTGCCTCATCGAGGAGAGCTCCAGCAAGACCGGTCGTTCCTATAACGGCTGCAAGGCCTTGATCGGAAGCTATCCTGAGATTCTCAATAGTCGCCTCAGGAGTTGTAAAATCAATGATGACATCTGCCCCGGATGCCGCCGATCTGATTGAATCCGAAACAGGAACCCCGACTTCTCCTATGCCGGCCACAGCCCCTGCGTCCTTTCCCAGATCCGGATGCGAGGACCTTTCAAGGGCGCCGACAAGCTCGATGCCCTGATTCTGATGAATCATGTGGATGATCCTCTTTCCCATTCGCCCTGCAGCCCCTGCTACAACAGCCCTTATCATATCTACATCTCCCGTCGTTCAAGCTATCGTCATTGCCCCATAATGTCCCGTTAATATGCCCTGGGAATGGGTGCCGGCCCGCCGGCACCCGTGCTCCGGGCTTAAGATATGAGTCCGTATTTCCTGATTACCCCGATCATCTTGTCTTTATTTGCCCTTCCCATTTGACACATGGGCAGCCTGAACTCCTCCTTTACCTTTCCCATAAGGGCAAGGGCGGTTTTTACAGGTATGGGGTTTGTTTCATAAAACATGGCCTGGCAAAGAGGCATGAGTTTATAGAAGATCTTCCTGGCCTCGTCAACTTTTCCATCCAACCAAGCCTTTACAAGCTCAGCGCTCTCTCGGGGAACAACATTGGCTATAACAGAAACGACTCCTTTCCCGCCTATAGATAAGACAGGCAGGGTAATGTTGTCATCACCCGACAAAAGAGCAATTTTATCTCCCGCCAGATTTATGACCTCGGCCATCTGTCCCAGACTTCCGCTTGCCTCTTTAATGGCAACTATCTCCGGCAGCTCGGCAAGCCTGGCAACAGTTTCAGGGGTCATGTTGACCCCTGTCCGGCTCGGGATATTGTAAAGCATCTGGGGAAGAGGGACTTCCCTGGCGATGGCCTTAAAGTGTTGATACATACCCTCCTGGGTAGGTTTATTGTAATATGGTACGACCTGAAGGGTAGCGTCGGCTCCCACTTTTTTTGCATGGCCGGTCAATTCGATTGCCTCGCTGGTGCTGTTTCCTCCTGTGCCCGCAATCACAGGAACCCTTTTCCTTACTGCCTCTACCGCAATCTCTATTACACGGTTATGCTCCTCCATGCTTAGTGTTGCAGACTCCCCTGTAGTTCCGCACGGCACTATGGCGCTTGTTCCGTTTTCTATCTGAAATTCAATTAATTCCCTGTAAGCATCTTCATCTACATTCCCGTCTTTGAAAGGCGTTATAATAGCAACTATCGAACCGCTGAACATGGCATCTCCCTCCCGATCCTGGTTTAATTTTAAGGTAGCCTGTTAGTCCAATGCCTCTTCATTGAGAAAGGCCCGATAGACAACGGCTGTGTTACCCTCAAGAAAGACCTTGTCAAAACCTTCCTCATTGGTCTCAAAATAAATAACCAGCGTTTCTCCCCCTTTGGTCTTGACCCTGACCGGCGATACAGCTTTTCCGTGCGCGGCAGATGTAAGCGCGCAGGCAATTGCTCCTGTACCGCAGGCCAGAGTCTCCTCTTCAACTCCCCTTTCGTAGGTGCGTATTTCTATCTCTTGTGGGCCGATCATGGTCATAAAGTTGGCATTGGTTCCGGCTGGAGCAAAATAAGAATTGTAACGCACGGCCCTCCCCTCTTCAAACACCGGATACCGGTCCAGGTCCCTGACCTGAATTACCACATGTGGAACACCGGTATTTATGAAATCCGCCCGCCTGACAATGACCCGCCCGGATTCGTCATAAGGAGTGCCTTTCATATCAGGCTGGACCGAATCCTGATCTTTACGGCACCGTTTGTCGCCAATCGGTAACTTCAGTTCAATATCCTTTGTAAGCCCGGACGGTTTTGGCATCAATACTTTTACCAGCCGGCCCTTTACGTGGGCCTGCACCGGACCTGCGAGGGTTTCAAAGGTCATATCAGGTCCGGCGATACCCTTAAGATGGGCAAAACGGGCAACGCAGCGGCTTCCGTTTCCGCACATTTCCACCTCACCACCGTCTGCATTAAAAAACCGCCAGGCGAAATCCAGGGTCCTGGATCTTGTCACGAATATCACGCCGTCCGCCCCAACAGAGACCCGCCGTCTACAAACAGATTGAACAAATCGGCCCATCTCACCATCAGAAATCTGCCCATCCCGGTTATCTACCAGCACAAAATCATTCCCGCTCCCGGACATCTTCCAGAACTCAATATCTCTCATATACTCACCTTTCCAAAAGGAATGGCGGGATTATCTCACCCTTAACAAGATCCTCATAGGTTTCCCTCGACCTTATGACATGAACCTGGCCCCCGTTTATCAACACCTCACACGATCTGGGTCTTGAGTTGTAATTGGAGGACATGCTGAAGCCGTATGCTCCTGCACTCATAATCGCCACAAGCTCTCCGGGTCTCATTGCCTCAATCTCCCTGTCCTTGGCAAAAAAATCACCTGATTCACATATGGGACCCACTATATCTGCCTTGACTTTTCCACGGCCTGGTTCGCGGACGGGCAATATCGAATGATACGAGTCATAGAGGGTTGGCCTCATAAGATCATTCATGGCCGCATCCACCACAAAAAAGTTCTTCTCTGCAGTTGATTTTGTGTAGACTACCCTTGTCAGCAGGATGCCGGCATTACCCACAAGGACCCGGCCGGGTTCAAGGAGCAGGATCAGGTCCTTACCTGCAAGTTCATCCTTCACGGCCCGGGC
>QZIK01000010.1 GCA_003599015.1 Desulfobacteraceae bacterium
CTATAGGGACCCTTCCCCTTATAAACCCTCCCTTGTTGTGATATGCGTCTATTACAGGGTCAACTCCAGCCCCTCCTGCCTCGGGGGCAAATGCATGGATCAGTATTCCGCTCAGAATGCCTCCGAAGGCCGGAAGGATAAGAAGCATCCATCTGTTGAAAGGTGTCTCCGTGTATTCAAACAAAGGGGTTTCTCCAAAGGGCGCAGGAGGGCGGTACCCTGCAATGAGGTCAAGAAACAGATATGATCCTGCCTGACAGAGGTATTGGAATGCTATAGCTCCAAGACCTGCGATGATACCTATTAAGATGTAATGTGAGAACCATTGCCAGGCTGTGGAGATGCGAACCCGACCCCGTCTCAATGTCTCCTGATCGGGCCATAGGGATGAAATAAGCCCGTTGTTGGGTTTTTGACCGCTCAAGCCAGCCCCTATCCTAAGGCCTGCATTTTCGACAGGGACTGAAGCCTTCAAAGAAAGCCTCCTGCCTTGTCTTGAAAGGTTTTGAGTGACGGACGGACACCTTTTTTCCGAAAAGGCAGCTTTTTCTATGGAATACAAAGGAGTCGGTATTTCCTCGGTATCCTGCAGGATCGTCTTTGATCTTAAGACCCCATATGCCGGCGCCCTGTTTCATGGCCTTTCTCTGAGTCTCCAGCATTTGATCCCAGTATTTGACGTTGGGCTTCACCCTCAACACATGAGCGTACCCTATTTTCAGCAGCAGCTCGCTGACAAGCCCCCCGTTGTCGAGGAATACGTGGGCCAGGAGCCTGCCATGGGTGTCTCTTTTCTCCAGATCAAGCTCCAGCCTTACTTTGTGCCCTTTGAGGATATTAATGTTTTCCCTTCTTGCCTCATGGGCGAGGGGATCGCTCTTTCCGCCGTCGTGATCTATCTCGGGGGCGTTTATCCCCAGATATCTCACCTTCTCGCCGTTTGAAAGAAGGATTGTGTCTCCGTCAAAGACAAACTTTATTTCGTAAAAAGATCCTTCTGCACGGGATAAGTGGATACATATAGTTAAAGCCGGGAGAAGGAGTAGGAGAATATATTTAAGGTGTCTTATTGGAGCAATCATGGAGGAATTCTCTTTAAAATCAAGGGCGGATGTCAATGTATTTTATGCCTTTAGTCTTGAAATAACCTTAAATGTTAAGTGTTGACTTCAAAATTATTTCGTGCCAGTAATCTTTTGGCGAAGGTTTAGGAAGACCCTGATGAGGTTCCGGCGCAGGGATAGAATTTAGCAGCTTTATCTCAGTATATAAGGAATTCCATCCTAGCTTCCGAGAACTCATCTATATCCTTTTTCCAGGAGCCTTCAATATCATTTATGGAGGCGCCTTGCTCCAGAGCCCTTGTCAGGGAGGCGTCCCCCAGTATTATGTCAATGGGCCTTTTTACATACTCGTATTCATAGGGGGGAGCCTTGAAGAGAAAAGCGTCCCCGTGAAGCTTGAGAACGGCCTGGAGAATGTAAAGACTTGTTCGATAGGGCATATAGGTGAAGGGGTCTGTTATGTGGATCATGAAGCCTTTGCAAAGCTCCCCGGCCCATTTGTTGAAGGTGGGGCGGAAGTAATAGGGCTGAAGTGTGCAGCCTTCCGTGGCGTGGTGGGGGAGCGATTCCATTACTGATCCGATATCAAGGTAAGGGGCCCCGAAGATCTCAAAGGGTCTGCATGTGCCTCTTCCTTCCGACAGATTGGTAGCCTCCCAAAGCACCTGCCCCGGATAGACCATGGCTGTTTCGGCGAGGGGCATGTTTGGGGAAGGCATAAGCCACCTGATGCCGGTGTCTTTCCAGAGCATTGACCGGCGCCATCCTTTGAGGGGGATTACCTCAAGGTCGCAGTCGAGCTGTAATACCCTGTTAAAAAGGAGGGCCATTTCCCCCATGGTAAGCCCGTGGCGCATGGGCATACGCCATGGGCCCACAAAGGAATAGAGATCAGGCGACAGGAGGTTGCCCTCCATGATATCTCCCCCAAGGGGATTGGGCCGGTCCAGGATCAAGACCTTTTTTCCCATCCTGGCAGAGACCCTCAGGCATCCAAGCATTGTGGCTGCAAAGGTGTAGACCCTTGTTCCCACATCCTGAAGGTCTATAATGAGAAGATCTATTTCATCAAACATCCAGGGGAGAGGCTCTCTTTTGTCTGCATAGAGGCTGAATATGGGGATATTGAGTTCCTTATCCCTGTTGTGGCCGGTTTCTATCATATTGTCCTGGTCATGGCCGCCGTATCCGTGCTGAGGCCCGAACAGGGCCTTTAGCCGGCCGGGAAATCTTGCGAAGATAACATCTTTTGCGTGGGAGAGTGAGCTGTCAAGGGATGCCTGATTGGCGAGGAGCCCGATGCGAATCCCCTTTAATCTGTCCAACTCGCCTTTTGAAACACGGTCAAGACCTGTAAGTACGGATGCCATGGGCTATCTAGTAACTTACAACGAAAAGGTTTTCAAGTGCTATCAGGGGCATTGGATCTTTTTCTAAATGTTGTCCGAGGATGGAGGTTCCATGAAACAGGGCGGGGCAGGGCGTTATGCCCGGCAGATAATAATGGATGAAATAGGCAGCGATGGTCAGGAAAAACTTGGAAAATCCCGTGTGGCAGTATGCGGTCTGGGGGGACTCGGCTCCATTTCCGCCCTTTACCTTGCTGCGGCAGGGGTAGGCCATCTAAGGATCGTTGACCGGGATGCGGTTGAAATCTCAAATCTTAACAGACAGCTCCTCCACTGGAGTGAGGATCTCGGCAGACTCAAGACCCAATCTGCACAGGAAAAACTGGGCAGACTTAACCCCGATTGCCGTATAGAGGCGCTGGCGATAGACATAAACAATGATACAGCCCTTGAGATAGCGAGGGACTGCTCGGTTATAGTTGACGGAGCAGACAATCTGAGCGCCAGGATGGCGATGAACAAAGCTTCCATTGATCTGGGAACCCCTTTCATTCATGGGGCTGTCGGAGCCATGAACGGAATGGTGACAACCTTCATGCCGGGGCAGGGACCATGCCTGGAGTGCCTTTTTCCCCGCGGCGAGGAAAATCCCGCTGTGGTTGGAATCCTTGGGGCCACTGCGGGAATCATAGCTTCCATCCAGGCACTTGAGGCTGTAAAGATTGTTGTGGGAAGAGGACCTGCGCTCCATGGCAGATTGCTTTATCTATACGGATCTGATATGAGATGGAAGGATATAGCGGTTTACAAGAACCCCGGTTGCAGCGCCTGCGGGGAAAAGATGAAGGTGTTTTGTGATGGAAAAGGAGCTTGAGATAAAGGTTAACGGAAGTGTCGAGAGGATTCCAGCAGGCAGGACCCTGTCCTGGCTGATAGCATTCTTTGATGAAAATGATGCCAACCTCATAGTGGAAAGAAACGGTGCTTTTATTTATCCTCAGCAGTATGGAGCCGTTGTGCTGCAAGAAGGAGACACGGTGGAGTTTATAAACCCGGATTTCGGCGGATAGCCGCAAGGAGAAAGCAGATGGAGTTTCCTTATCTTTTTTCACCGATCAAGATCAATTCAATGGAACTCAAGAACAGAATAGTGATGACGGCTATGCACCTTGGATATACACCAGAGGGCTTTGTGACGGACCAGCTTGTGGACTTTTATGTGGAGAGGTCGAGAGGGGGGGTGGGCCTGATCATTGTGGGCGGCTGCCCCATTGATGAATATGGTGGAATGTCCAGCATGGTCTGCATCAATGACGACCGATATATACCAGGTTTGAGGAGTCTTGCCGGGGCCGTTAAGGATGGGGGGGCAAAGGTATGTGCTCAGCTATACCAGGCCGGCCGCTACACCCATTCGGCCATGATAGGAGGAAGAAAACCGTTCTCCGCCTCCGCTGTTCGCTCAAAGCTCACAGGTGAGACCCCCCGGGCACTTGAGCCGGGAGAGATCGCCGGGGTTCAGGACCGTTTTGCAGAGGCGGCTGCAAGGGCAAAAGAGGCAGGCTTTGATGCCGTGGAGATCCTTGCAAGCGCCGGCTACCTTATAAGCCAGTTTTTATCCCCTATTACCAACAAGAGGCAGGACGAGTACGGCGGAAGCCTTGAGAACAGAATGAGATTCGGCCTTGAGGTGGCGGCAAAGGTGAGAAGGGCTGTGGGACCAGATTATCCGATTCTGGTAAGGATAGCCGGCAATGAGTTTATGGAAGGTGGAAATACCAATCATGAGGCGTGCCTCTTCGCCCAGGCACTGGAAAGGGAAGGGGTTGATCTTTTTAATGTCACAGGAGGCTGGCATGAGACAAGGGTCCCTCAGCTTACCATGTTTGTTCCCAGGAAGGCATATGTATATCTTGCCTCGGGCATAAAGAGGTCCGTCGCTTTGCCTGTACTGGCGAGCAACCGCATAAACGATCCCAGAGAGGCCGAAGAGATCATCCGAAACGGGGAGGCCGACATGGTGACGGTGGCAAGGGGACTTATCGCAGATCCGGAATTCCCCGACAAGGCCAGGACCGGAAGGGCCGGGACCATTTATCGCTGCATAGGGTGCAACCAGGGATGCTTTGACAATATATTCCGGTTCATGCCCGCCACATGCCTTGTTAATCCAAGGGCCGGAAGAGAAAGGGATTTGGAGATAAAACCGGCAGATAAGAAAAAAAAGGTGCTTGTCGTCGGCGGCGGTCCGGCAGGCATGAAGGCGGCCTGCGTCGCAGCCCGGAGGGGACACGTGGTGACACTTGTTGAAAAGGAAAACAGACTCGGCGGGCAGATCCTTCTAAACGAACGGATACCAGGGAGAGGTGAGATGACCACGGCGGTTGAGGATCTGGCAGGGAACCTCTCGTATCTCGGAGTTGAGGTAATGATGGGGGTAAAGGCGGACAGGGAGTTCATCGAGGGAATGAACCCTGATACGGTTCTTATTGCAACAGGTGCAAGGCCTGACCTTCCCGATATCCCGGGAGTGGACCTTCCCCATGTGGTTCAGGCCTGGGATGTGCTGTCGGGAAATACAGGCGTGGGAAAACGCGTGGTCGTGGTGGGAGGGAATGCCGGAGGTCTTGATACGGCTCTTTTTCTTGCAGGAATAGGGACCATTTCTTCAGATGTCCTTCATTTTCTTGTTGCAAACAGGGCAGAGACCATTGATACCCTCATGGGGCTTTTAAACATGGGCAACAAACAGGTGACGGTGGTTGAGATGGCCGGTAAGGCGGGCCAGGACATAGGCCTTTCAAGCAGGTGGACTGTTTTTGCAGAGCTCGGTCGTTTGGGAGTATCCATAATGACAAACTCCAGGGTAGTGAGGATCACCCATGATGCGGTCGAGGTCGAAACAGATGCGGGCGTCAAGGTCATTGCCGCCGACACCGTGGTGATGGCGACAGGCTCAAGGAGCGTGGATGATCTTAAACACAAACTGAATGGAATCGTGTCCGAGATTCATGTCATAGGGGACGCCGTAAGACCTCGCAACGCCCTTGAAGCCATAAAAGAGGGATTTATGGCAGGTCTTGCCCTCTAACTAAAATGAGCCTCTTGACTTATGTCAATGTTTTTCTTTTTCAAAGCCGATATCGTGCCTTTAACGCTGCGACCTGAGGGGAGATGCAGCCTCAAGGTCGTTCTCATAGAAAGATAGGCTTTAACCATAAAGGCAATGAAAGGAGAGAGACTATGTTTTGTTACCAGTGTGAACAGACGGCAAAGGGAGAAGGTTGCACCAAGATGGGGGTGTGCGGTAAGGAGCCGGAGGTGGCTGCACTTCAGGACCTTCTTGTGTATGCACTTAAGGGGTTGTCTCTGGTTGCGGTTGAGGGACGCAAGGTCGGCATAAGCGAAAGAGATGTTAATGTCTTTACATGCGAGGCCACCTTTTCAACCCTGACCAACGTGGATTTCGACCCCCAGAGGTTCAAGCCTCTGTTGGAAAAATGCGTTGCATTGAGGGAAGGCCTCAAGGAAAAGATAAAGGCCAAGGGTGGAAAATGGCAGTTTGCCGAAGAGGCTGCCAGCCTTGTCCCGGAAGGGACCCTTGAAGAGCTTGCAAAGCAGGGGGAAAGGTACGGCATCCAAAACGACTCCGAGTCCAATGCCGACATACATGCCCTCAAGTGGACACTTGTATTTGGGATAAAGGGAGTCGCTGCCTATGCCGACCACGCACAGATCCTGGGCAAGGAGGATGAAAGCGTCTATGCCTTTATCCATGAAGGGCTGGCCGCCACCCTGAGGACTGATCTCGGGCTCAATGACTGGGTAGGTCTTGTTCTCAAGTGCGGAGAAGCCAACCTCAAGGCCATGGAGATTCTGGATGCTGCCAACACTGAGGCCTATGGTCATCCCGTGCCTACCAAGGTCCCCCTGGGCGCAAAAAAAGGCAAGGCCATCCTTGTGTCGGGACACGATCTGAAGGACCTTGAGCTGCTTCTGAGGCAGACCGAGGGAAAAGGAATATACGTATATACCCACGGAGAAATGCTTCCCTGTCACGGATATCCGGCCCTCAAGAAATATCCCCATTTCTACGGTCACTACGGCACCGCATGGCAGAACCAGACAAAGGAGTTCGTGGATTTCCCGGGCGCCATAATTATGACGACCAACTGCATTCAGCGTCCCAAGGATTCATATAAGGACAACATCTTTACAACGGGGCTGGTGGGATGGCCCGGTGTTACGCATATACAGAACAAGGATTTCACCCCTGTCATCCAGAAGGCGCTGGCGATGCCGGGGTTTCCGGCTGACACAAACGGCAGATATGTCATGTGCGGCTTTGCCAGAAACGCGGTGATGGGCGTGGCAGGAAAGGTCATTGATGCAGTGAAGGCCGGCGCCATAAAGCATTTCTTTCTGGTGGCGGGCTGCGACGGAGCAAAGCCTGGACGCAACTACTATACCGAGTTTGTTGAAAAGGTGCCCAAGGACTGTGTGGTCCTTACACTTGCCTGCGGCAAATTCCGTTTCTTTGACAAGGACCTGGGAGATATAGGCGGTATTCCGAGGCTCCTGGATGTCGGGCAGTGTAACGACGCCTACTCTGCCATACAGATAGCGGTGGCCCTTTCCAAGGCCTTTGGGGTGGGGGTAAATGATCTTCCCCTTTCCATGATCCTTTCCTGGTATGAACAGAAGGCGGTGGCCATATTGCTCACCCTGTTCTATCTGGGTATCAGGAATATCAGGCTAGGGCCAAGCCTGCCTGCCTTTATCACGCCGAACGTCCTTAAGGTGCTTGTCGACAATTTCAACATCATGCCCATAAGTACGCCTGATCAGGATCTTAAGGCTATCTTGGGTTGATGAAAACAGGTATCAGCCGAGGGGGATCTCCTGAGAAGAAGATCCCCCCAGAGGAGATTGTGATATGAGATGTCCGGGACAGGATAGCCGTTACTGGAGACCTGGGGCCATATTCGAGGCCAAATGCCCCAAGTGCGGAAAAGAAGTAGAGTTTTTCAAGGATGAGGCGACCCGCGTATGTAAGGGGTGCGGCCACAGATTTCTCAACCCCGGACTTGATTTTGGATGTGCCTCCTACTGCCAGTATGCGGAGCAGTGTATAGGAAACCTTCCTCCGGAACTCATAAGCCAGAAGGAGAATCTCCTTAAGGACAGGGTGGCTATTGAGGTAAAAAAATACTTCGGCAGGGACTTCAAACGCATAGGGCATGCAATGCGCGTTGCACGATATGCCGAGGAAATAGGCAGGGAAGAAAACGGAAACCTTGCGGTCATAATACCAGCCGCCTATCTCCATGACATCGGTATAAGGGATGCAGAGGTGGTTGATCCTGAGAGGGTTTCTAATATACATGGCGAAATGGGTGAGCCTGTTGCGAGGGAGATCCTCTCACGGCTCAAAGCCAGGGAAGAGCTTATAGAAGAGATCTGCGCAATTATTAAAGATCATCACAGGCCGCCTCCTGATAACGGGAAGGATTTTGCCTGCGTGTATGATGCGGATATTCTGGTAAATCTGGAGGAGGGGCAAAAGGAAAATCCTGCACCTGCGGATGAACTGAAAGAAAAGATCGAAAAACTCCTTCTGACCCCAGGCGGTCGCAAAACTGCTTCAAAGGCGCTGGGTGTCGAGTCCCAGGGAGAAGGTTAAAATGAAGGTAAAAAGAAAGATAATAGAGATAGATTCAGAGCTCTGTGACGGCTGCGGGCAGTGTGTGCCTGCATGTGCCGAGGGCGCTATTGAGGTAGTGGACGGCAAGGCGAGGCTTTCGGCTGAAAGATACTGTGACGGCCTCGGGGCCTGTCTGGGAGAGTGTCCCAACGGAGCTCTCCGAATAATAGAAAGGGAGGCCGAAGACTTTGACGCGGCGGCGGTTGAGGAATATCTGAAGGGAAAAGATGATCCTGCGCCCCACGTTCAGTCGCCTCAGCCCATGAGCTGCCCTTCAACCCGTATCCAGACCTTTATCCCCATGGCCGGTGCTGGGATTGCCGCTGAGGTTTCGTCCGCCGGCTCGGGCCTCAGCCACTGGCCTGTACAGATAAACCTTGTTCCGCCTGCCGCCCCGTTTTTAAAAGGCGCGAGGCTTCTTGTGGCAGCCGACTGCACGCCTTTTGCTTATCCTTCCTTCCACAGGGACTTCCTGGCAGGAAGGGTGGTAATGGTAGGATGTCCAAAGTTTGATGATGTGCCGGGCTATGTCCAAAAATTCACAGAGATATTTGTCCGAAACGAAATAAAGGAGATAGTGGTTGTTGTAATGGAGGTCCCCTGCTGTTCGGCACTTCCCATGATAATAAAGAAGGCGATGGCTGCTGCCGGCAAAAAGATTCCGGTGGAAGAGGTGGTCATAGGCACGAGGGGAGACATTCTTCAAAGGAGGAAGCCGTGAAAAAAATCAATCTTTATGACGAAAACGATTTTAACGATCTCCATATGAAAAGGCTTCTGGTGCATGATTCACCATATTTTAAGATCCTCAACTTCAACTTCAAGCCCGGCCAGGAGCTTCCCATCCACTCCCACGACGTTGAGGGGCAGTTGAGCATAACGGTCCTGGAGGGGGAGGGAGAATTCCTTGGAAAGAATGCCTCTCTACCAGCAAGGGCTGGTGACGTGCTTGTCTGCGACATAAGCGAGCCCCATGGAATACGCGCAAGGGAAAAGATGAGGGTGCTGGTTACAATCGCTCCCCCCATCTGATTTTAACAGGCATCCCAGAGCCCCCAGAAACCGGGGAAGGATTTTTCCACGCAGTCCCTGTTGAGGATTTCAATGTCCGGGACGCGAAGGGAGACCACCGCAAGGCTCATTGCAAGGCGGTGGTCGTCATGTGGATCAAGAGTTGCTCCGTGCAGGGGTCTTCCTCCTTCTATCCTCAGCCCGTCCTGAAACTCTTCTACGGATGCGCCCAGCTTTTTCCATTCCATTGCTATTGATGCCAGGCGGTCGCTTTCCTTTATGCGGAGGTGCGCAACGTTGCGAATGAGGGTTGTGCCGCGGGCGAATACGGCTACGGCTGCAAGGGTCGGAACAAGGTCAGGCATGGAGGACATGTCCAGTTCAAGACCTTTTAGGTCTCCGCCCGTCACCGTAACCGATGAGTTTTCGGTTTGCACATCCGCTCCCATGGCCTTAAGTATCTCAAGAAATCCCGCATCCCCCTGTCTGGTGGAAAAAGGGTCCAGGTTTATGGTGGTTGCCTTTCCTCCGGTGACGGCAGCAGCCGCCCAGAAATAGGAGGCACTTGATGCATCTCCTTCCACGGCGAATGTGCATGCCTGATAACGTGTTGCCCCAACGACACTGAAAATGCGATAGCCGTCCCTTTCAACAGGAATCCCGAATGCCTTCATGACATCGCATGTTATGTCCACATAGGCCTTTGAAACCGGCTCACCCGTTACCTCAATCGTAATTCCTCGATCGCTTAAGGGCGCTGAAAGAAGAAGGGAGGAGATACCCTGGCTTGTGCCTGAGCCTGTAATCTTTGCATATCCTCCCTTAAGCCCATGGGCATTTATCCGCAATGGTGGAAAGCCTTTTTTCCCTATATAG